>JAAELK010000031.1 GCA_024226935.1 Desulfobacteraceae bacterium | reverse complement strand
TTGCAGCTCAAGGTGGTTTGGTATCTTCTCCTGATAGACGACACCGAGAGACCTACTCTC
This sequence comes from Desulfobacteraceae bacterium, assembly GCA_024226935.1. Lineage (GTDB taxonomy): Bacteria > Desulfobacterota > Desulfobacteria > Desulfobacterales > Desulfobacteraceae > NBML01. The sequence goes on along the minus strand of JAAELK010000031.1, from coordinate 48,772 downwards.
ATCACTGATACAGCATAGCTAAGTTGATTATTTCTGCTTAGCCTTCATGGCACACCGACAACTTGCTTGACACACACCGTTATTAACACATCCTTGCAAGGGGTTGCAGCGGCAAACCCTCCTGCAACAGGTTACTCAAGCAATCCTGGATTCGATATAACCCAGGCACAGTTTTTTCTTGCTGATGAAAATTCGAACTGGATTGGAGGACCTCTTCCCATACCGCCAACCGGACAGCCGACTCAAAGAATATGGAATTATTGGAACAATCTGATCGTAATGCCCAACCCTGTAGTCAATAAAGGATATCATATTAAATACGAACAACCTCCTTTAACCATCGACGATACAAACTTAATCTTTGGATGGGATGATTTGTCAGTATATCATACACCACCCATAGTCGCAGATGACTGGATATGCAAGGATGACCGGCCGGTTACAGACATTCATTGGTGGGGATCTTTTATAGGATGGACTCAGCCCTATCTACCTCCTGTAATCCCCAGCAAGTTTCATATAGGCATATGGACTGATGTACCGGCAACCTCCACCACTGCGAGCCACCCGGACAAGCTTATCTGGGAAAATATCTCTGCCTCCTATGTATGGAATTTTGCAGGCTATGATAAAGACCCCAGAGAAGAGCTGCCGATTGAAATGCAAAATGAAGCCTGTTTTCAGTTCAACCTGTTATTATCCCAGGATGATTGGTTTTATCAACAACCCGATCCCGACGCAGACGGGACGGTATACTGGTTGAGCATTGCAGCTATTTACGACAATGGCCCCCCTGAAGAATATGCCTGGGGCTGGAAGACAAGACCTGTTTACTTCAATGACAATGCCGTGCGTATATACCAAGTATCCGATTCGACGGGCAATAGCAACTGGCCACCGACTGTCGGCTATTCCTGGAGCCAGGGACAACCTGTAAAAGGTGCTGACAAATTTTGGGATCTTTCCTTCGAACTTACAACAAATACAGCCTCAACAATAGTGAGTCAAAGTCCCCAGAAGAATTTAAAAAAGATAGTTCCTGTTTCACCTATGGTTTCAAAATTACCTAGTTCCGCCCAAAAACAATTACCATAACCAAATCTAATCCCATAAGGAGGACTGGGGCTGACTTTTATGGTCAGCCCCGGCTCTTCTTGACACACTTACACTTAGTTAATCCATTTTGGACATTTCATGTACCACAAAATTTGAGACCGCCCCCTCGGTTGCTTTTATATAAGCCTTCAAGTGATCATTTTCCATATGGGTTTGCCACAACTCCCGGGTTTCCCAATTTTCATAAAAAATAAAATTTTCAGGGTTTTCATTATCCTGATGCAAATCATATTGCAAACATCCTTGTTCCTTGCGGGTTGGTTCAATAAGCTTTATCAACTCAGATTTCACCAGGTCTATCCGATCTTTGTTTGCTTCAATACGGGCAATAATAGTTAAAGATTTCATCATTATATTTTCCTTTTTTCATCTTGTTTTATCTATATATTGAAATACAAGTCCCCAATTTTATGGGCTTAATTAAAAAATATCTTCATGGACGAAAGATTCAATCTCCCGTCTTTGGGGGGATTTTCCCTTTTGATCAGGATAACCTGCGGGAATTAAACTGATGACCTCGTATCCCGGGGGAACTTTAAGCTGTTTTTTGGCCATATCATGGTCAAACCACCCGACGACAACTGTTCCCATCCCAAGGGCATGGGCGGTATTACAAAGATTCTGGGTTGCAATTCCAAGATCATACATCATCCAGTCTCCACTTTTTAGATGGGGTTCTCCATTGATATAGCCTGAAGTTTTAGCTTTGCCGCATAGAGCAAAAACGATGGGAGCTTTTTCAACAGCCGGGGATCCAGGATTTTGTTCCGGAACTGTCTGCCTTAATTTTTTTTTGATTTCAGGGTCTTTCACCACAATAAGTTCCCAGCATTGGGTGTTTGCCCAGGACTGGGAACATTGAACCGCTTCAATCAATTGATTAAGATGTTCTTCTGAGACAGGATCAGTTTTGTATTTTCTTATGGATCTTCTATCTTTTAGTATATTTAAAAATTGTGTCATGGTTTCTCCTTTTATAAATAGTTTCATGCATACAAATCTATAATAACAAATGTTCATCAAACAGGGATAAAAATAGACCAGTCGTCTATAGATGTCAATTCTTTTTTTCCCACCGGGCAAATAACTATATTTCCCTGGTTACAATTAATCATAGCCACACTTGTATTTTCAAGACGATTGGTCTATTATGAGTTCATGAAAAAAGATACTAAAAAAAGACTGATCCAGGCTGGTATCGAAGCCATACTTAAGAAGAGTTATCATTCTGTGGGGATCAAGGAAATCCTTGATTCCGTTGGAGTACCAAAGGGTTCGTTTTATCATTATTTCAAGTCCAAAGAAGAATTTGGTATTGAAGTTATCGATTATTATGCCCGGGAACATGCTGCCACAATTAGATCTTTCCTTGAAAACAGATCAAAATCCCCCATAGAAAGATTAAAAGCAAGTTTCATGTCATGTTTATGCTTTTATCCTGAAAAAGAATATGGAAGCGGGTGTCTCATAGCAAAACTCAGCAATGAGGTCCTGAGTATGAGTGGGGACATGGGTGCCGCAATAAAAAATGCTTTTGATATGTGGCAGACCCTTTACGCAAGGATGATTCGGGAAGCACAAAACTGTGGAGAAATTGACCCTGATCTTGATCCTGAAGAGTTGGCAGCTTTTATTCAAAATGCCTGGGAAGGTGCTGTTATGATGATGCAGATTAATAAAAACTTCGACCCCATAAATAATTATATAAAATTTATATTTGGGACACTTCTTAAAAAATAGGTTCTGTCAGATGAACAATCCCTATTCTCAAAATAACTCCATTCAAGCATCCCCCCAGGGTCCTGGCATTTACAAAAAAGCTGACCCCAGGGAGTTTGCCAAGTAAAAGCTTGAACTTACAAAAAAAATTAATTAATTATTTGAAACCCAATTTTTAATCGTAGAATAGGCTGCTGAACTGATTCTTCTTCCTATATTCATATCCCAATAAAGATATTCGGCCGTAATAATTCCATGAATAATTCTATTCTCACCAACTTTTTTATACATGGGACCACCGCTTTGTCCTCCGGCAATATCGCATTTATAATGAAGAATCAAATTTGTTGTGCCCTCATCTTCAATTGGGCAATAGGCCCTCCACAAAGTTCCATAATCCTGGTCGCCTGGATATCCGAACACATTAAGCCATGTGCCGACAATATCATTTTCATATCCATAGGCAAGCCAGCCCACATCATCCCCGATATCTTCCGCAAGAACGATAAGCCCATAATCATAATCATTAGAGCCTTCTTTAGTATAACCCCTCGTGGAAAGTAGTTTTTTAGATTTAACAGCTCCATAGGGAGATGATTTTCCATTTTGACCAGGATAAAACTTTACATTCTTATACCAGTCCACAGGCAAATTATTGAAAGAATCAAACTCAAAAACACAATGTCCTGCAGTGAGAACATGTCTTGGGCCGACAAGAGTTCCCGTACATGACAACTGCGACCCAGATGAATTTTCAAAAAGAATCATTCCCATGGTTCTATAAGGATAATTTTTTGTATTGGAAATTTGTTTTCTAGGATACATTCCAATAATATTTTTTTGAGAAAAAGTTTCCCGGGTCGGAAGGTTTCCCACAAAAGAATTTGATTCGTCCGACGTTAAGATCTCATCATCGGTGAACCCACTGTAAATTGCTTCATTCCCATCCTGATCGATTTCATGGGTACGCCACATATCCTTATCATCGAAAGCATAGGAATAATAAGGTCCAAAAAAGCTCGCACTTAAAAAAAATAAAGTGAATAAAAATTTAGTCATCGACAAAACTCCTTTTTTTATTTTCTCTTCTTTTTATATTTACTTTTACTAGCAATATCTTCTTAGAATAAGTACTTACTTTTTGTCAATAAAATTATAAAGAAATCCTCAAAAATCAAGACATAAGCTGTTCCAGCTATGTAACCAGACAATGGTTATCATAAATTCCAACAAAAAATATCACTAATTATAAAGTTTTTTTACTATGAATAAATTGACAAGTTTCATCCAGATGGGACAAATCCTAGTGCTTTGGAATTTGCTTTGTAATGTCGGACAAGGTTTGCAATGCATTTTGCGTATCAAATAAAGTGACCTGTTCTTTAAGATTTTTAAACCGATCACATACCACAGAATCGGATAAGTGGGCCTCCAAAGAATCCATTATTTTTGTTGCAGCAATAAGATCAGATTTTAAATACTGCTCAAGCTTAATCAATAATGGCTGAACTTTTTCAATATTTACAGGACTTATCTTTCCTGAATTTTTATTGAATTTTTGTCCTGAATCTTCTGTTTGAAGGCCATCTAACCCTTGGATGACCCGGTTTAAATTTTCTTCAAAGGACAACATTAAGGTCTTTTCTTGATCGGTTTTCCCATTGATAATGCCGGTTTCCAGTGCAACGGCTGCATCATAAAGATTTAAAGCGCCCAGGTTACCTGCCATACCCTTGATGGTATGCAGCATCCGACCTGCCGTCCCATGATCTTTTGCCTTAAGTTTAACTTTCATTTTATCCCCGAAGAAAACATACTCTTTCTTGAAATTGATCAGAAGATCTTTGTATAGTTTTTTATTATTGCCCACCCTTATCAATCCGGTTTCCATATCAATACCCTCTATTTGCAAGGGAAGAACGGTTTCCATGTCATGCCCCGGCAATGTCTGAAACCCGTTCTCAATCCCGGGATCAAATCTAATATTTTTTCCAGGAACTATCCATTTTAAAAGCTTGGAATATAGATCAGGTGGATTAATGGGTTTGGATATATAATCGTTCATACCCATTGCCAGACACTTTTCCCGTTCTCCCGGCATTGCACGGGCAGTCATTGCAATAATGGGAAGACCGGATCCAGATTCCCTGAGTTGACGGGTTGCTTCATAACCATCCATTTCCGGCATCTGAATATCCATTAGAACTATTTCAAAATCACCCTTTTTTATTTTTTCAAGACATTGGATACCATTGCCGGCAATACTGATATTAATCCCTACCTGGACCAATAGTTCCTTTACAACCAGCTGGTTGATTTCATTGTCTTCCACCAGCAAAATATTTGTGCCGGCAAGGGCATGCAGTGTTTTTTGATCATCAGGATTCGGAGGCAATTGAGCCAGTGTTAAAACACCTTTTTTATCTGGCTGAATGCCGAATCCAGCATTAAAAGAAAAGGTGGTTCCCTTGGCAAGTTCACTTTTCACCCAGATATCTCCCCCCATGAGCCTGGCGAGCCGTTTAGATATGGAAAGTCCCAATCCTGTGCCACCATATTTTCTCGTGGTGGACGCATCAGCCTGTGAAAAACGCTGGAACAAAGCATTTTGCTCTTTGGTTGTCAAACCGATCCCGGTATCTGTTACATCAAATTGCAGGATGACCCCGTCACAACGATCCGACGATTGCTCATCTGCCAGCCTGACCCCTACAATAATCTTGCCAGAAGGTGTAAACTTGACCGCATTGGTACACAGGTTGGTCAAAATCTGGATAAGCCTCAAGGGATCACCCACAAGATAATTAGGAACCTGGTTTTCAATGCGGATTAAAAATTCCAACCCTTTTTCATTTGCATCGGGGCCGATCGTGGTGGACAATGAGTCCATCACCTCTTCCAGGCTGAAATCAATGGCTTCTACTTTCAGTTTACCGGCTTCAATTTTTGAAAAGTCAAGGATGTCATTAATAATTGCTAATAGTGACTGGGATGCGGTATTAATCTTTTGAAGATAACTACGTTGTTTAGATGTCAAATGGGTTTTCATTGCAAGATAGGTCAGTCCGATGATGGCATTCATGGGTGTCCTGATTTCATGGCTCATATTTGCAAGAAACTGGGTTTTAGCTTTATTAGATTCCTGGGCAATCCTCTGTTCTCTTTTCGCCTCTTCTTTTTCCTTTCGTTCATTGATGTCAATAAAACTACCTTCAAAATATCGAAATTTGCCCTGGGCATCATATTCAGCCCTGATGGATAAAAGCACAAAAAATTTTGATCCGTCCTTTTTATAAAAAAGCGTTTCGAAATCGGATATCTGCCCCCTGGATTTAACCATTTCCAGCAATCTGGTTCTGTCATGGGGATCAACATATAAATGGGTCGGGGTTTGAAAATTTGATTCCACAAGTTCATCGGGGGATGAATATCCCAGGATTTTTGCTGCTGCCGGATTCGCCGTAAGAAATCTGCCATCAAGTGTCGTACGAAAAATTCCTTCCACTGCATTTTCAAAAAGAGATCTATAATTTTGTTCAGATTTTTCCAGGGAGTTATACATGGCTGCATTTTCAAGGGAAATAGCGGCCTGGGATGCAATGGTTTTAATAAGTTCCAGACGCTGGGAAGTAAATACCCCCGTTGCCTGGTTATTTTCAAGGTAGATCAGAGCTGCAAGCTTTCCACGGGTAATAATGGGAATGCATAAAACCGATTTTGGTTTTTTATCCCTGATATAAAAATCGTTGTGGAATGTTTTTTTCTTGGAGGCATCATCCAGCACAATATCTTTATTGGTACGTGCCACATAATGAACAATGGCAGCAGACAGGTCAAACCCATCGGAAACAGGAGATGAAGGGTACACCCACTTTTTTCCTAGGAAGGCTTTAACCTCAACCATAAGCCTGGAATCCTTATTAACAATTAAAAAACCTTTTTCAGCACCTGCGTTTTCCATGACAATGTCCATTAATTTTTTTAAAAGGTTTCCCAATTTTATTTCTTTGGAAATGGCCTGGGAGGCTTTTAGAACAGTTAAAAAATCAAGACTGGTCTGATCCGTGCCGATTGCCTGGCCGGTCAGAGATTCCAACTGATTTTGTAATCCTTCCGAATCAGGTGTTATCATGTCACCATATTTTTTGCTCAAATTTCGGCATTTAAACAAAGCGCCCCAGGAACGATACCCTTTAAAAGCCTTATTTATATATATACTGGCAAACTCTTTTTTCTCCTTTTGTAACCAGAATTTTCCAGCAAGCTCATTGCAAAGGGCCTCATTCTGGATAAAATTATTATCCCGGGCAGATGCAACAGCCCTGTCGTATAACTCCATCGCCTCTTCAAGATGATGATTGATCCTTTCAAGTTCAGCTTCCACAAGCAGGTATTTATGCAAAAAATTTTCAGGACAATGGGTTGACCATATTTTCATCCGGTTCTGGTTGGATACTATTCTTTTGATAAATGACTTTTTTTCCTGGTCAGATGCGTTATCACACAAGGCGATAAGGGTCAGGGAATAATAAAAATTAAATTCCGTCGTGGTAAAGACACCCTTTACATAATCGATGAGCAATTCTGCCTTTTTAAGGCATTCAAGGGCAAGGGAGGGGTTATCACCAAGGAATATGATCTGGGCCTTGACGGTCTGGTAAAATGCAAGTGCTGCAAAACTTTTATTCTCTTCACATTGGACAATATAGGCTTTTTCACCGCCCTTTGATGAAAACCATTGTATATGATCCAATTCTCCGTCAAGACAGGATAAAAGTTGTCGTGCCCCCAGAATGGTGTCAGTAGACAAATTGTGATTAACCTTACGGGTGTAAATCAGATATTGATCCAGGTCATTTTTTAAATTTTCAAGATTCATACCCATGTGAAATCGGTTGACGGTACGACCATAAGTGAGGATATAACCGATGAACTGTAGCTCTCCTGCCTCGTGTCCCGCCTTGTCACCCTGGTTATCAAAGATTTCTGCCTCTTTTATATGTTTTACCCAATGGTTGAGAAACATGCTCAGAATCAAGGCATTTTTGCATATAAGGCTCTGGCTGTTATATTTTTGACTGAGTTTAAGGGCCAGGAGACCAAATTCATAACCCGTTTCATATTCTTCAAAACTTGCCGACAAAGTATTGCCAAAACTTGCATACCCCTTAGATGTTTCAGCAATATGCCCGTTTTCCAGGGACAGGTTGACCATTTTTGCCAGGGTCCACCCATATAGATCATGCTGATTATCAAAATATATGGGCGTATGGACGGTCATAAGCACCTTTAAAGTTGCGATTATCCTGGGGTCCTTTGTTTCATGAAGATCGATAAGCGAAGAGATTGATCGCTTGCCGATATTCTTTTTCACCCTTGCCCGTTCCGAATCCAGGGCTTTTCTAAGATTGTTTACAGGAAATTGCAGATCAAAGAGCGGTAATGCACAAGAAGCTGCTTTAATGGCAGCCTTGTTCTTACCGAGAACAGTATATTGGGTAATCAAAAGAGCATAGGCCTCAGCTTTATCCAGATCCAAGCCGTTTTTCCAGATGATATTGATAATTTTTTGGGATTCTGGAAAATTTCCCATAAGATATTCAACCTCTGCCAATTCTTTATGGAGGGACACCACGAGCTGATATTGACCGGACCAATCAGAACCGCTTAATTCAAGTCCTGTTTTAAAATATACCAAAGCGGATGAAAAGGCAGTGGATAGTTTTGCTTTTTGACCGGTTTCAAGATTAAATTGTGCCAGGGCAAGTTTTTCTTTTTCTTCGGATATCAATGAACGTCCAAGATTAAGTTGGTCCACCACCTCAAACATCCGTTTTTCCAACTCTTTTTTGGAACTAGCGTATAAAAGCAATCTACCTATTTTAAGATGTACAGATTGTTTTGCATTATCATCAATTAAGCCATAAGCTGCTTGCTGCACCCGGTCATGCAAAAATTTATGCTGAATATACAAAGATTGTCCTTCTTTTCTTTTTTTTACTGAAATGGGCATGATCAACCCTTCCAGAACAGCCGGCATGAGGTGTTTATGGGAGTCACCCAAGGAATTTTCATGGATAATGGACAGAGTATTAAGATCGAAATGATTACCTACGCAGGCAGCAAGCTTGAGAACTTCAATGGTATGCTCCGGAAGTTTTTTCAAGTTTTCGATCATCAACACCACCACATTATCTGTAATATCGCTCATCTTAATCTCATCCATATCCCATTGCCACGGGGAGTTCTCTTTTTTCTCCAATATTTTTTCCGAAGGGCGTATAAGACTTTTTTGATATAAAGTATTAAGGAACTGATTGACAAAAAAGGGGTTGCCACCGGTCTTTTTAAGAACCAAACCGGCAAGTTGGCTTACATTTTTTGAATCTTCCTGCAGGGTGTCGCAAATCAGGGCGGCAATATGCTCTTGCCCAAGGGGAGGCAAGGATATGGTGTTGATTACAAGTCCTGCTTTTTCAAGTTTTTCAATGGATATTGTCAACGGATGATCAGGGCTGACTTCATTGTCCCTGTACGCACCGATCAGAAACAGGCAATTTGTTTGATCATCTGCCATGATCAACTCTAAAAGTTTTAAGGTAGCAGGATCTGCCCACTGTAGGTCATCCAGAAAAATGACCAGGGGGTGTTCCGGTTTATAAAATACCTGGATAAAATTTTGGAAAACCTTGTTAAATCTATTTTGTGATTCAGTGGGCGGTAACATGTTAACATGGGACTGCCTGCCCAGGATCAGTTCCAATTCAGGTATGATATTAATGATGATTTGCCCATTACTCCCCAGAGCATTTAATAGCTTGTGACGCCATTTTTCAAGCCGATGATCCCTTTCTGTCAAAAGTTGATGCATAAGTTCCTGAAACGCATTAACAAGTGCGCTATAGGGGACATTTTTTTGAAACTGCTCAAATTTACCACTGATGAAATATCCTTGCTGCTTGGTAACAGGTTTGTAAATCTCTCTGACAAGAAATGTTTTACCAATGCCTGAAGGTCCTGACACCAGCATCATCTCCCGTTGCTTCTTGCTTGTTCTGAGAAAGGCTTCTATCAATATCTGGATTTCATCTTCCCTGCCGTAGAGCTTTTGCGGGATATGAAATTTTTCAATAACATCAAATTGTCCAATGGCAAATGAGTGCAAAAGATTTCCCTGGTTCACAGCCAGGCGGTATCTCTCCAGATCCGCCCGGATTCCCCAGACGCTCTGGTACCTCTTCTCGGCTGTTTTTTCAAGAAGTTTCATCACAATATCTGAAATCACTTTGGGTATCTCCGGGTTGATTTCATGGAGGGGAACCGGTTTTTTTGTCATGTGGCAATGGATCAATTCCATGGGTTCTTTGGTTTTGAACGGCAGTTGCCCTGAAAAAAGTTCATACATGGTAATTCCCAGGGAATAAAAATCAGTTCTATAGTCAACGGAACGATTCATTCTCCCTGTCTGCTCAGGAGATATATAGGAGAGGGTACCATCCAGGGTCTCAAGATTTTTAATCTCCGGGTTTTCCCTGGAAAGGACCGTTGATACTCCAAAATCAATAATTTTTAATTGGCCGGTATCACGATTAAAAACAATATTAGTTGGGTTGATATCCTTATGGATAATATTGGCCCCATGTATTTTTTCAAGACCCTTTGTTATACAAATACAAATTCCTAGCAGCTCTTCCAATGATAGTTGCTGCTTATTTAGTAGTAGATCAAGGGAATGGCCGTTAAAATCTTCAAACACAATACCGGGGCGGTTTTTTATTTTTATCTGTTTAAGAGGCTTAATTACTTCATCAAAATCAAGATTTTCAAGAATTTCAAACTCCTGCTGATATTGTGCGATTTTTTCCTGGGAAGGAAAATCCTGTTTAAGTAACTTTATTATGACAGGATTTTCTTCTTTGCCCCGATAAACTATTGTGCTTGCGCTCTCATACAATTTTTCAAGATGGGTAAAATCAAAGAGAGTTGCCATGTTATTATATTACCTTGATCTTAAGTCTTTAATATTCATATATATTCACCACATTAAATGTGGAGTCCGGAACATAAACTTTCCTGTCATGGGCATAGATAAAAAACGGCATCCAGATACCACCATTTTCAGGACGCTCTTTAAAGGCTTTTGTTCCACCCAGATATTGAAGGCCGCTTTCTTTAATTTTAAAAATTTTCAGGGCCCTGTTTACAAGATCATTGATGATCAATTCGTCATTGTCAATGCAAAGACTTGTGGGCAGCATGAACCGCTCATATTCTGTTTGAAGATCATCGCAATATCCTGTTTTACCATAGCTCCACAATTTTTTTCCTTGCCTGTCAAAGACCCTTATCCTGTCGTTGAACTGGTCGGTGACAAAAAGGCGATTGTGATTATCAATGGCAATGTCCGTGGGTGTGAAATAATAATCTTTTAACTTCTTGTCTTCCCAACAAAAATTTGAATCAAAAAGAACCTGACCGGTATTTAACAGCTGCCATTTGGAGATTCGATTATTCAGAGAATCAGCAATAAAAATTTCACCATCATCGCTGACGGCAATTCCCTGGGGACCCATCAGACATCCGTTAAATTTTCCCGGCAACCCAAAGGGAAGGCCGTAATTGACAAGTTTTCCATCCATACCCAGTTGATACATGGTCACTGTGGCCAGGCTGAAGTTTGTGACAAAAAGAATCGGGGTCTTCGGACAAATCTGGCCCAATAATATTTTTTGGGGATAGTGAAGAGCCATGGCCAGGTCACCCGGAATATAGTAACCTTCCAGGGCATGGGGGCTTTCATTAAATTTGTCTTGTTGTTCCGAATAGGCCTTGATGGTCCAATTGCCTGCATCCAAGGTCAATTTTAAAGTTTTTACTTTTTCAACCTGTTTATCAACCATATTCTTGAAAAAAGCATCATAGGTTATTTGATACTGGTTGGCGACAAGCTCGCTATATTTGGAATACCAAAGCTGAAAAGGGTTGTACCTGGCCCAGATGGGCAAATCGGTTTTATCTGGACCCTGGGGTTTTTCCCGCCCCATATCCTCCATGCCTACAACGCAAGTGACACAATTGAGCTGGGAAATCTGCCCGCCCTGCTTGGCCACATCCCGGCGACTTCCCACGGTGTTCAGCAGTTTTGTCTCAACTATCTTTTCGTTAAGGGTTGGTATTTCAATCTTGAGTACTCTGGAAGTGAATGGCTCTGTGATATAATAGATTTTTTTGGTTTCACCACCACAAATAGTGTAAGGATTTAAAAGCTCCTGGTTTTCGATGTTATAATAGGCAAAATCTGTGATGGAACAAAGCGTTGCGGGTTCATGGTTCCAACCCGGCAAAATTCCGGCAATCACGGTCTTGATTTTTCCGTTTGCCTGATAAACACAGATGGTATTTAACACCTGATCTGCAGCAAAAACAAGTCCATTAATGGCGTTGACACTTCTCATGATATTAAAAGAACCGATCCCCTTGGGGTTGCCAAAACTGTGCAGCAGCACCCTGCCTTTGTGAAATTTATTATAATTTTTGTCGGAAGCCCCATGGCAGTCGCATTGGAGAATCTCATAGGAGCCTGTGTTGGCGATAAAAATTTTACCCTGGTCATCGGAGCTGATACCCTGGGGCCAGACTAAATCGTGGGTTTTGCCTTCCGAATCCACTATGGTTTTAAATTGTTCAACAAATTCACCTTTTTCTGTAAATTTGACACACCTGTTTCGAATATCCTTTTTTGTATGGAAAAATTCATCACACACATAGACATAAAATTTTCCATCCGCCTCTTTGATTAGGGTAACCCCATTAGGATCTTCCAAGGGGTCAAAAGAATTTTTGTTAATTGCGTCATCTTTATATCCAAAGGAATATGCAAAGCTCACCTTTTTCTTGTCATAGGAAAAAACTATAATCCTCGCATTTCCCATATCCGTCAAAAACATCAGGTTTTTTTCAGGATGTGGGCATAGATGAAAAGGCATCAGAAAAGGTGTTTTTTGTGTTTTAGTTCCGCCGGTTCCAGGAGAGTTCATGATGTGATGGATGATTTTTAATTCTTTATCAAAAATCACAATCCGGTTATTTCCCGTATCACATACCCATACATTGTTAAATTTATCCTGGGCTATGCCCACCGGAGTATTCAAAGTGAAATCTTCAGGCACCGGGCCTTTAAAACCCCCGTCTTCTTTCTGGATGGCACCATAATAGGCAAAATGTTTCATCTTAAGCAATTTTTTCTTTGTGACCATTTGATCCTCCTTTTACTTTTAAAGTGCGATATCGCTTCAGATAATTACGACAATAACTTTTTTGGGTCCCTAGGAGAATTAGATCAGAAAGATTGAAGAAAATTAAGCATTTTAACCCTTATATCATGACAGCTTTTTCCGGAAAGGAGACCAAGACCTTAGTTCCCACATTTTCCTTGGAGCTAATCTGAACCAACCCGTTGTTCAGTTCTGCGAACTCTTTGACAAGCAATAGGCCCAAGCCGCTGCCGCCTTCATCCCTTGTTCCTAACCTGCTGGGCCCAGCACAGATTTTATCAATACTATCACCTATATCTTGTTTCATTCCCTTTCCGGTGTCTTTTACGATAATTATCTGTCTTTCGTCTTCCAAGTTTGAACTAATAGAGATCTGCTGATTATCATCACAATATTTTATTGAATTATGAAGTAGATTCCTCATGATAAATAAAAACATGTCTTCATCACAAAACACCCTGGCATCGGGATCAATTTTCACCTTAAGATTAATTTTTTTTGCTATTATCTCATCCTTGAAAAGATCTGTGGTTTCTTTTACAGCCTTTGAAAGGCTTATCTCAAGTGGAAGAACATCTATTCTCTTTGTTTGAGTTCGCGCCCAGGTAAACAGATTTTCAAAAAGTGTATATATCTGTCTGGAAGAATTGGAAATACGTGTTATGGCATCTCTTTTATTGCTTTCATCAAGATCATTGTAATATTCTTCCATCAATTCAATATTGCTCAGCAAAGTAAAAAATTTATTCTTCATATCGTGGCTGATTGTTGAAAAAAGTTTGTCCTTTGTGGCATTGGCTTGTTCAAGTTCTTTTTTTTGATTTAAAAGGGTCAGATGAGTCTTGATTCGGGCTTTGACGACGGGGGGATGAAACGGCTTTGTAATATAATCTACTGCACCCAGTTCAAATCCCTTTGTTGCATCCATGACCTCGGAAACAACTGTAACAAATATAATGGGGATATTCTTTGTGTTTTCATTATTTTTAAGCTGTTCACAAACTTCATAACCGTTGATATCGGGCATGAGGATGTCAAGCAGTATGAGATCAGGCGGATTGATATCGGACAGGGCCAGTTCAACCCCCTTTTTCCCGCTGGTCGCAGCAAGAATTTTAAAATCGTCCTTGAGAAATTCTATCAGGATATTAATGTTATCAGGCATATCGTCTATTATCAAGACGGTGCTGAGCGCGTTTCGATCCCTCATACTTTCACCAAATTCCTTTAACTGATAAATATTCTATCAGCAGCCTGTTTTTTTAGAATGGGTGATGCGTTCATTTTTTTTTGAATCTATCGTATATAATTTCTATAAACAAAGCATGGTACAATGTCAAGTACGCACTACAAGAACCCAGCAATTTTCGGTGACTTTTAATCCAAAGCAGCTGCCTTTAGAAATAATGGACAAAAATAGCTAAGACCCCTTCTGGATATGGCGGTTTATTTGAGTAACAGATTGAGATCTACCTTGTCAGATTGATCTCAATCTTGAGGGTTATGCGGCTTTGACTCTTTTCAGGGTGTTATAATCTTTTTAAACGGCAAAAGACCGTCACAAAAGCCGAACAAAGTAATTTCGCCGTTGGCGTCAAGCGGAACTTCCAATTCATATACGCCTTGATTGTCCCCACATGTGAACATATGCTGTCCATTTGCAAGAATCATGGCGCAAAGCCCGGTGCCATTCTTGTTGAAAACCTCCCCGGAAATCTTTATCCAACCAGGGTTGACAACATTCTCAGAATCCAATGTGGATGTCATGGTTATCTCTGGACCATCGGCTGGAAGCAAAGGCAGGTCCGATAAATTCAGTATAACTTCGTTGGAATAGGTGCGGTTATAATTATCATTGGTTCTGACCTGCACATAGAGTTTTAATCCATTGCCCACTGCTTCCAGTTTCTGAAAAATATTGCCGGGGACAAATACTCTTCCCACGTGGGTAGGCACTCGTATCGAAATATTATCTGCATTTTTATAAGTCCCGTCATCCAGGGCGAATATATTGACCTTTACCGATGTGCTGAGACGAGTTGAAATATAGGCCGGCACCTCCCAGGTCAAGATAAAATTTCCCAAGTTGTCTTTATATGCATGAAAAGAATCGGACCTGATTACCGGCAATTTTTCAGCCGATCCAAAATCTTTGTAGCTGTCATATGTGTTGCCGTCTATATCTGTGATGACAAAATGATAAGTCCCTGACTTGAGAGGATCGTCAAAAACAGAACTATACCAGCTTTCATCCCTGGATTCATAATTGTATTCCCATTGGCTGGAATAACCATTATAACCACCATATATGGTGTTATAAGCGTTGTTGAAATTCATATCTATTTTGACTTCGATTCCATCGGGATCATATAATTTTGCAGATGCTATCACATCATCCATTACACAAACTCCTCCGGCATCCATAACTGCAAAGCTTGCTTTGTTAAACTCTGTGCCATCGGCATAACTTCTGTGCTGGATATATGACCAGTCGATACTATAACTGTATGCCGCATTACCGGATAAGACAATAAAAAGACTGATCAATATCAATAATACTTGTTTTTTCATTACCACCCATTCTCCTTTTCAAACGATTATTTTTTTGATAAACAATGATTAATGCTTATTTTTTGCAAGACACTATTCTAAATATTTTAAAAATACAACCAAAAGAATCCCTGTTTTTAAATAGATCCTGTTCATAATATTTACCGGGATTAGAATAATTTTAAGGTATATAAATTTTATCCGGGTTTATGATTTGATTTTATTTTCCCGGCGAGTTAAGATTTGCCAAAAATTGGTGATGGGTGACAAATAAATTAATAAATAAAGAAAATTCATACAATGGGGTTGACTCAAATTGACAGTATTTGAATATAAAGCGCTGAATGCCAAGGGCAAAAACATCTCAGGGATTGTGGATGCAGACAACCAGGCTGCGGCCCAGGGAAAATTAAAACAGCAAAATCTTTTTCCCGTTTCCCTTCGGAGCGTTGAATCAAAAACCGATGGGAATGGATCCGAGAGCCAGAGTTTAAAGATTAATTTATTTTCCAGGATCAAAAGTTCGGAGATTGCCATGATCACCCAATTGATTTCCACCCTGCTTTCTGCCGGATTTCCCCTGGTCAAGGCTGTATCAACTGTGGTGGGGCAAACAAGATCAAAATCATTTCAAAAGATACTTTCCAGTGTCAAGGATGCCATTGAAAAGGGAAGCACCTTTGCCGATGCTCTTGCCCAGTATCCCAAGGTATTTTCTCCTGTGTATATCAATATGGTGGCAGCGGGAGAATCTTCGGGAACCCTTGAGATTGTCCTGGAACGCCTGGCTGATTTTTCAGAAAAAAAAGAGGAAAACAAAAAAAAGATCCAGGCAGCCCTTGCCTACCCGATAATCATGTGCGTCATCGGATTTCTCGTTCTGATAATTCTTTTGACCTATATTGTGCCGGGGATAATAGATATATTTTCAGATTTGAATCAGGCTTTGCCCTTGCCTACCTTGGTTTTGATCAATGTGAGCAATTTTTTCAAGTCCTTCTGGTGGGCCATCATGCTCTTGCCTTTTCTCATCATGGCCATAATTTATTTTGTACGAAAAACCGAAAAAGGGGAACTATTCCTGGACAAGCTCATCATCTGCCTCCCCGTTGCCGGAAACTTAATCCAGAAACTGATTGCAGCAAGATTTTCAAGAACCCTTGGGTCCCTGCTGGAAAACGGAGTTCCCCTGCTCACCGCTTTGAAAATTACCAAGAGTATTGCCGGAAACAAGGTGGTCTGCAACCTGATTGGAACTGCAACCGAAAGCGTACAACAGGGGGGAGAACTTGGCGAGACCCTTTCAAAAAGCCGTTATTTCCCAAACCTTGCTTCCCAGATGATCAAAGTGGGTGAAAAGAGCGGGGAGATGGAAAAAATGCTGGAAAAATCAGCCGATCTTTATGAAAAAGATGTCCAGACAGCCATGACAGCTGCCACCTCCCTTCTGGAACCCATTATCATTCTGATCATGGGGGTGGTGGTGGGAATGATTATCATGGCTATCTACCTGCCCATGGTTGAAATTAATCAGATGGTAAGATAAACCATCGGTATAAATCAAAATGGGTGGTTCAATGAAAACATATAAGTCTTGTTTTTTAAATCCAGGCTGGTGTTCAAATTAAATCCGCTGTTGAGTATCTTTATCTGCTGGGCCTTATTATACTTATGGGCGGCTGAAATGGACCCATAGATATTGCCGCTGTAAAAACCTGTTTCAACAAAGGAGATTACCCCTCCCAGGGCTGGATTGCCGTTGTCAAAAGACTCATAGGCGGCATAGATAAGCCCCCCATTCAATAAAAAAGATACAAAGGCATCATGGTAGCGTTGACAATACAAAAAACCGCCGCCGGGGATGATGGAAAAAAGTCCTGCCAGGGTCGGACTCTTCCGGGGGGCGTTCTGGGCCTTTTCTATGGTTTTGATCCGGTTTTCCACCCCCAGTTTTTCCCAGGTGTCCGGAGAAATCCTGGTCAGATATCCATGGGCCTGGTCAAGAAAGTTTTGCCCCGGTTTTTTGGATTTTTGGATATCAATATCAGCCAGGGCAAGAAAAATTTTATCCCTTACCTTTGAATCATCGGTCATTAACAAAAAATTTTGCAAAACTATCCTGGCATACCCCGAATTTCCCATCTTCATAAAGGCACGACTCTGCATGAAATAGGATTCCCGGGTAAAGCTATCATCTTTTTCCAGGAGAATAATCCGGTTAAATATTTTGGAAGCATCATAATATTGTTCCAAACCATATAGGGACATCCCAATTTTAAACCGGGCTTCAAAACATTTTTCGTTCTTTGGGAAAAAATAAATAAAGCGCTTGAATTCAACCTGGGCCGTAGAATAATCTTTTGCAGCATACAACTCTTTAGCATAGGAAAACTGCATGGCGGGCGTGATGACCATCCGGGGTTCATCTGCCAGGACAGTGCGGGCAAAACACGGCAGCAAGAGAAAAAGGCACAATACCGGGAACAAAAATTTCATTTTAATGGAGGGATATCCTTTTCAGATTGCTTTTTGGCTTTATTGTTGGCGTTGTTGTTGGTTTTATTGTTGGCTTTATTGTCGGCGTTGTTATTGGTTTTATTGTTGGATTGGTCAAACCACCAGAAATCATTTGCATCAACCGGATCAAAGGTATAGGATTTTCCATTGACAAAGCGCAAAGGAGAAATTGTCACCTCATCCCTGCCGCACCGCACCAGCCTATCACAAGCCATGATCCAGCCTACGAACAATCCGTGCTTTTTAATGGCACGGGCTGCATATTCGGAACAAGACGGAGACATGGGACACCTGTGCCCGTCGGCAGCCGAGAGATGATCCTGGTAAAATTGAATCAATATATTTTTATCCCGGGCCTTATCCCGGACAAGATCCTGATCCTGATTTTGATTCTGGTTTTGATTCTGGTTCTGCTTTTGACTCTGGGTTTGACTCTGACTCTGGGTCTGGTTCTGACTCTGGGTCTGACTCTGGGTCTGGGCAAAGGAAAAACTGGTAAATATAAGGCAGATCAAAACAGCCAGAACATAAAAGTTATTCCTGGGTAACACGAAAAACCTCCCAAATGGAGGTAATCCCCTTGAACACTTTAATCATACCGTCCTGGCGCAGGGTAACCATTCCATTTCTTACGGCAACTTCTTTTATTTTATTTGCATCGGAGGTTTTCAGGATCAAAGATTTTAACTCATTATCCAACTCCATGATTTCAAAAATCACCTCCCGGCCGGAATATCCAGTATTAAAACACTTGGAACATCCCTTGGGCTTAAAAACCTTTTTACCCACCAGGTCCTCGCCGTTACCATTGAAAATTTTTACATCGTCGGGGGTCAAAAAATATTCCTGGCGGCAACTGCGGCACAATATCCGGACAAGCCTCTGGGCAATGATGGTATTAACCGACGAGGAGATCAAATAGGACTCAACCCCAAGGTCCACAAGACGCGTGACAGCCCCTGCAGAATCATTGGTATGAAGGGTTGAAAACACAAGATGCCCTGTCAGGGCTGACTGGATGGCGATGGATGCGGTTTCAATATCTCTTATCTCCCCCACAAGGATGACATCGGGGTCCTGGCGGACAATGGAACGAAGTCCCTTGGCAAAGGTTACCCCGGTTTTTGTGTTAACCTGGATCTGGCCTATTCCCTGAAGATTATACTCAACCGGGTCTTCAATGGTTATAATGCTCTTGTCCATGGAATTTATTTCCGACAATCCCGCATAGAGGGTAGTTGTTTTACCACTGCCTGTGGGGCCTGTGACAAGCACAATACCATTATTTTGTCTGATGGTGCTATTGAGACAGGCCAGATTTGGTGCTGAAAGCCCGAACTCTGCAAATTTCAAAAAAGAACCTGATTTATTCAACAACCTTATGACCAGACGTTCTCCAAAGCTTGTGGGAACAGTTGATATACGCAGATCAATTTCAAGATCCCCGATTCTGACCTGGGCACGGCCGTCCTGGGGCACCCGTTTTTCGGCAATATTCATATTGGCCATGACCTTGATTCTTGAGATCAACGACGACTGAACCCCCTTGGGAGGGGTCAGCATTTCGTAGAGTATCCCGTCAATGCGGTATCGAATCTGAAGGGTCTCCTGGAAGGGTTCTATATGGATATCACTGGCACCGGCTTTCACCGCCTGGTTGATCATATGGTTGACCAGGCGAATTACAGGAGCATCACTTGTGTCATCTAAAAGATCGGCTGTATGTTCAATATCATCGATGATGGTATATTCATTGTCTTCTATATCTTCGGCCAGTTGCCTGGCACTGTCTCCCGACCTGTCATACAAAGTGTTGATGGCGGAAAGAATTGTATTTCTGGGAGCCAGCACCAGGGAAAAAGATGTCAATCCTATTCTGGCCGCCACATCATCCACCGGACACAGATCGGAAGGGTCATTTATTGCCATCACAGCTGTTTTGTTCTCTCTTACCAGGGGAACCACCCCCACTTTTTTCAGAAACTGCCTTGAAATATCTTTTATCCAATGATCTGTGACATGATCCGTTTCAAGGACCTCTTTAAAAGAGATTTCATATAACAACCCGAGACACTCAAGGATATCCACCTCGGAAACAAGTTTGGTTGCAACGATGGATTCGATTATCCTTGTTCTGTCCCTTTGACAGGCAAGGGTCAATTTTTCCAATTTTTCCCTGGAAACCTTCTTTTTTTCCAGGAGCATGTTTAATAAATCTTCCATAATTTTCAGCAACTCATCTTTCGTCTGTTATGGATTACCATCTTCTATGGATTCCCATCTTTGCTTGGTGTAATTGAAAGCTTCTTCTCTACGCCCAGCACTTTATCAT
This sequence comes from Desulfobacteraceae bacterium, assembly GCA_024226935.1. GTDB lineage: Bacteria > Desulfobacterota > Desulfobacteria > Desulfobacterales > Desulfobacteraceae > NBML01. The sequence goes on along the minus strand of JAAELK010000031.1, from coordinate 28,264 downwards.
AGAGTGAAACTTCACCCTTTTCAAGATACTCATCGGTGTGCTTCATTTTTTCCTTGTAAAGTTCCTGGGCCTCCATGGTGTTTCTAATTACCCTGGGGGTTATAAACACGTAGAGATTGGTCCTCTCTGTACTTTCCGACACATTCTTAAAGGCCCATCCAAGCCCCGGGATATCCCCAAGACATGGGGTCTTATTATTTATGGTTGTGGTGGTGTCATCGATGAGTCCCCCTATCACCACACTATAGCCATTTTCGACCATGATGGTGGTCTGGACCTGGCGTTTAAAGGTGGTGGGCCTGTCGTCATTGTTTCCAGACAACTTTGTCAAGAGCTGGTCCACCTCCAGGCGCACCATCTTTCCCTTGCTGATGTGGGGGGTGATCTTGAGGGTAATACCCACATCCTTGTATTCATAGGAATTATAGGTAGTGGTCTCGCTACTGCCAGAAGTTCCAGCCTGGGTCTGGTAGGGCACATTTTTACCCACGGTGATGATGGCTTCCTCATTTTCCGTGGTTAAAATCTGGGGGGTGGATAAAATTCTGACATTTTTGTCATCCTGGTAGGCATTAACTATGGCACTGATATCGTTAAACTCTATACCTCCTATGTTAAAGCTTTTTCCCAGCACCCCCAGGGAAAACCCATCGGAAAGCTTCTCGGGTAAATTACCGATATTCGTATACTCATCACCCGAGAACCCGATGACCCCGTCATCACTTTCTCCTGTCTTCCATTCGACTCCTACGCCTATCCCGCTTGTCACATTAACCTCCATGAGCATACATTCGATATAGACCATGGCCCTTGGGATATCAAGTTTTGCTATCACCTCTTCCAGCACAGGATAATCCTCTTTTTCCGCCATTATTATAAGGGAATTTGTGGTCTTGTCCGCACTGATGCTGACCTTCTGGGACAAAATAGAAGCTGCCTGTCTCCCTGGTCTTTTATTCTTATTATCATCGGTTGGAAGATCCTGTAAAACCTTGGCCAGATCTTCGGCGGAAGCGTTCTCCAGATAATATACCCTTATCCTTTCATCCCCCTTGGGCATGGCCTGGTCCAAAATATCTATCAGTCTTTCAACCCTATGGGTTTCAAGTTCCGTTGCCAGAAGAACCACGGAATTGGTTCTTTCATCGGCAACAAACTGAACTATCATATCGGAATCTGCTTTACCTTTTATTCCCTTGATCCTGGCGCTGAATATGCTGGAAAGATTTTTGACCAGTTTACTTGCATCGGCATTTTTAACGGGAATAACAGAAATCTTTTTACCGATGCGGGGCAGATCAATGGTTTTTATAATTTTTAAAAGCCTGTCGATACTGGCAAGGGAAGATGTAACGATGAGCATGTTGGTATCCCGGTAAGACAGAATAACACTTCCCTTGGATAAAAGGGGGGTAAACATTTTTTTAACTTCATCTGACCCTGCATATTTTAAGCGAATGATCCTTGTCACAAGCTTGTCGCTTATTTCTTCCCGGGATCTGATTTCACTGGTATCAATATTATCGGCTTTTGCCATGAGCTTGGGAACTATCTTGATCACCGCCCCCGAGGTTACCGTTGAATATCCATGGATTTCAAGAACCGACTCAAAAACCTTATAGGCTTCCTTGACAGAAATTTTGGTGGGAGAGATCACCGTGACATTGCCTTTTACCCTGCTGTCCACCACAAAATTTTTATTGGTCAGCTTACTGATAAATTTAATAAAAACTTTTATATCAACATTGTCAAAATCGATGGAAACAGATTCTCCCTGTTCCCGGGCAGCCGTTTTATTGTTTTCCGAAGACGTGTTCTGGGCAAAACAAAGGGATGCTCCAAAGCAAAGAGATATTCCTATAAAAAGGCAGAATAAAAAAAACTTTTTCCCGCTGGCCTGAATGTCCATTATTCCTGTTTTTTTATTCATCTGTAACCGCCTGTACCATGTAAGAATTTTTTTCTGCATCATAAAGGATTTCCTTTTCCTTGCCCCTTCGACGTACAACAAACCGCATATTTGATATTGATTCCAGTTCCTGATAAAGCTTTTCCCCATCATCCAAGGTCAGGGTCGGGGTTTCATTTAACTTTAAGAGGATATCCCCATTTTTTAATCCTAATTTCAAAAATTTCGATCCAGGCCTTATCCCATAAAGCAAAACTCCGCTTGGGGTTCCATTTTTCAAATAAGGCCGGATTTTCAATTGTTTTTTTATTGAAACCATATCATTTGCCGGCCGGTCATCAATCCCCGTCTCCCGGAATATATTTTTGGACATATTACCCTGGCCCATAAATGAAGAGTTTCCCTTGGAAGGCGGCAGATTCCCGCTCACCTCAAGTATCTGATCAACTCCATTGAGGCTTAAAATAACTTTACTTCTCATGATATGTTTGACAATTGCACCCTGGATTAGATCTCCCTCCTTTAACAGGGACTGTTTACTTTTAATTTTATCTTCAATAACAGCAAAGGATGAAGAAGGGGTTTCACCTGTCACAGTTCCCCAGAGAACCAATCTCAATTTTGTTTTTTTAAGTACTTTTTCGGGTTCAAGCTTTGCCTTTTCGGCAGGCGCAAGTTTTAATTTGTTTTTTAATACATTAAACAAATTCCGGGCAGAAATTTTTTGATATCTTTTTTCAGTAGTAATTTTATCTTTTTCCACAACTTTTACAGCTACCGGCCCTGGGTTGTCGGACAAGCCTGACTCCCCCTGGAGGGGGGATGCAAGTCCCCTATACATAATAGTAACCCCTTCATATGCAAGAAGAGTCAAAAGAAGCACATGAATCAAGACAAATAATTGTTTCATAATTCAATTCCAGGAGCCTTAAGGGGGCCTATGATCCGAATGGGAATTCCCTGTTCCCGGTTATTTTTAAATAAATTTTCCATTGATGACACACCGGCAAATTTTGAAACATAGGCAGGTTGGGGCTGTACAAAACCTGTCAATTCAAGAGACCAATCTTCCAAAGGATCAAACATATTTTTTGCCGGAATCAAATCTCCTTTCAACTGGACTGTCATTACGTTTCCCTTGGCAACACACTTAAGGATACTGACCTTTTTTTTGTTCTGGAGAAAATCAAGCTCAATGGAGGTAAACTCAAGGGTATCAATCCCCATGGAAGCAAAAACAGGGTTCTTTATCTTGACAACCACATGGGTTAAAAAAAGCTTGCCACTGGATTTGCCCTTATTTTTTTTATCCGGAAAAACATATTGACCATTTAAATCAAAGGAGATATTCAAATCGGAATTCAGGATACTGCAAAGAATCTGCCTTGCCTTTATCTGCTCAAAACTCAGCTCAACTCCTGCAAAATTATTATCTTCAAGTGAGACACCCTTGACAATCCCCTTGACCACACCATCAAACAAATTTCCGGAAAATTTCACCTCTTTACCAGGATTAAAAATATCGAAAAAAGGAATTTTTACAACCAGGTTATCCGGCGAAAGAAAAACCCTGTTCTTCAAATTAATTTCCGGCTTTTCAAATCGGAGTCCCGGGGGAAAAACAGGCGCAACTCCAGCCATATCCAGGGTAATCCCCGGAAAAAGTTGCCCCAATCTATTGGACATTTTTTTTGCTACCTGCTCCCTGGGAAAAAGGATGAAAGCAAAAGCAATAAAAGCTACTATCAAATAGAGAAGATAATAAAAAATCCATTTAGTCGTCATTTTAAACAGATTCCTTTGCCATAAGGGTTTGTGTTTCAATCAAGACATCCAACATATTTTGTTTTTTGCCCACCTTTGTCGCAGACAGAGAAACAATTTTAACCCCGTTCTTGGAAGTCTCAACCCCTTCAATAAAATTGATAAATTGCTGTAAATTTATTTTCACCAGCTTGAGTTTGACCGTCGAAATTTTATATGGAGTATTTTCCATGTCCTGGGAAAAGGGCTTCATATATCCAATATTCTCTTTTACACCACTTTTTGAAGCCTGAAGATCCAGAAAAGAAAACAGGGTAAAATCCCTTTGCCGGGTTTTCATAATACCTTTTTTATTATCCATCCCCAGTGCTAAATATTGTTTTTGTAATTGACTGACTTTTTCAAGGGTCTGGGTTTCCACCATAAGAATCCGTTCAAGATCATTTTTTTTATCAAATGTCCGCAAAAAAACAAACTGAACAACAATAAAAATGAGCACCAGTATCCCAGCTCCTGCCAGAATATTTTTTTCCCGTGTTGAAAGTTGAATCATATTTTTTCACATATCTATAATAAATTTAAAAAGAACCCTGTTGTCAGTTTTACCAGCTTCTGCCCTGCTGATATCTACCTTTTTAAACAAATCTGATTTTTCTATCAATCCTTTAATTTTATCCACATTCTTAAAATTATTGGTTGAACCCGAAAGAGTCAACCGGCCGCGGTTCAAAATCATTCTGGATATATCGATGTCCACGCCAGCAGGTATGCTGTTTGACAACTCAAATAATATATCCCTGACCTGAATATCCGGTGCGTTCTCCCATGAATTTTTCTGGGTATCCCCACCGCTTTGTTTCAACATCTGTTTAACTTTTGCCTGCATCATGAGCAGGGGCGCTTGAACCCTTGCCCCGGCTTTACCGGGAAATGTCTGTCTATATATGGATTCGGCCGCCTGTTTTTTTACAGAGATACGATGCTCCAACACGGCAATATCCTCATATATCCCCAAAGCAAACACCCCAAAAACAAACAAAGCGATAAAAAACGTTGAGATCAGGCTGGCCCTGTTTTTCTTTAAGAAGGAACCAAACTTGAATTGCCCTTTGCAAAAATTAAACAAAAAATCGGGCTGACTATCCGGAGAGATGAGGGTCAATATTTTTTTTGAATCCAACATTTCAACAATTGGTGAACGAAAGCCAGGCCGCTCAAACTCAGATTGTTTAGAAACAATTGTATTCAGAGCCTGTGTTATTTCCGAGGTGTTTTGAAATAAAACAGATGTCACCATAAAAACATCAAAGGCAGCTTTTGATCCCGAACGTTGTCTAAATCCAAGTATTGTCCGGCGAGTGTCCTGAACAAGCCTTTCAGGAGTGTACTCTGTCAAAACAAAAGACCTGACCACCACGGGTTTTCGGTCAACGACAATTGTAAGGGTGATGTCACATTGACCAATATGGATAAACACAAAATTTGAGACATCTTTTCTTTGTTTCAAAAAAGAGACGGCTAAGGCGTATCCCCGGGGACAGATTACACAAGGATGGATATTAAATTTTTTAAGGGATAAAACCAGTTGTTCAATGACAGACTCTTGAACCGATGCCGTCAAAACGGCTTGTTGATCCTGAATAGATTGAATATCCTGGGTGAAAAAATCTGTTACATAGGTCTTGTCCACCAAGGGCAGATATGGAGCCAATTCAAAGGGCAATACCTGCTTTATCTTATTTTCACTGGTAAACGGGAGATTTATATTTCGAAAGCAGACATCCAGAGAAGATATCAACACCACGGCACTTGTGCAGCCTGCCAAATCCATCTTGGTCCCAAGCAGGTCCATTGCCCTATGAAAACAGGTTTCCCCAGTTTTGGTTTCCGGCAGATCTTCATATTGCAGACAGTATTCATCCACTACTTTTTTTTGGGAAAATGAAATTTCCAGAATTTGGGCACAAATCCCACCCTCATCTATTTCAATATTTAAAAAAAGACCTGCCATTCATTATTCCTTCAATAACTGAATTATCCTGCACATCCACTGGTTAGTCTCTTTATCCCTTTCCCGTTTAAGAAAAGCCGAAACTATAACCTTGGTATCTCTTTTTTGGGCTGTGCATTTTACCTTAAAAAGATTACTATCATATCGAATCATGCTATCAAAGGTCTTTTTTTGCTTTTCAGATAACTTTATAACCCGCTCATACCAACCTTTGGAAAGCAGGTTTATAAAAACTGTATCTTTTTCCGGTTTTTCCTCCCGAAACTCAACCATATTACCGGCCAGCTCTTCCATCCCCGAGGGAAGAAGAGCCGCGAGCACATCAACCGGAGCTGTATTGATATTAATCTTTCCCGAAAAAGCATAGCTTTTACCCGAGGATGCCGCATCATCCAGGCCGTATACAGTAAAAAGGTCTTCAAATCCAAGCTCTTTTTCAGGTTCCGGATCAATGGAATTGTCCCGGTGGGATGTGGTAAGATCCGATTCGGCAGTATCCGATTCAGCAGTATCCGGCTTGAGAAGATCCGCCGTGATTCCCTTGACATTCAAAAGCTCATCTATATGATTAAACGGTCCATTATTACAGACATAGGGAGGATCAAGCCCAAGATAGTAATCTGACTCAGCATCGGATGTTCCGGTGCTGTCATCATCATCCAGAGAATCCAACCAGTCTTTGAGGGCATTAATAATATTAGTCGGATCACGTTGATCTTCCGATTTATCCGCTGAGATTCTCAAGTTTAAAAATCTTTCCCAGATCACCTTTTGATCTATATTCATTTCATTGCCAGGAAACTTTTTTAAAAGGGCATTTACCTGTATTTTACCCAGTTCATCCGTTATTTTCAAAGATAGACTGTCTTTGGCAAACCCAAGCTGATCGACAGCCAGCAAAATTTTTTCCGGATTATTCCAATCTTCCTGGACAGAATCAATCTTGTTTTTAGATGCATCATCGGCCAGAATTGCCATGGCAAGGTGGATACCGGAAAGCGCCATCTCTTGCGCAACAAATTCGTCGGTTGCCGTTCCACTGGAAAGAACGGATTCTCCTGTGATCCTGGCAAGATGCAATGCCATCATAAACAAAGTAGAAATCACAGCAATAGTTACCACAAGAGCCATGCCACAATTATTATTAAAAATTTTTCGATGGGTGGAAATGATCCCTCTCATTCCATATTCTCCCTGTTAACAGGCAATATAACTGCTGTCTCAATGACTTGAACCCCGGTTTTGCGTTTCAATTCAATGCGTATATCCACCCTGGCAGGAAAGATATAATCTGTATCCTTTGATTCCGAATCCCAGGTATCGTATTCATCTCCCTTAACATCTGTATAAATCAACTTGAAGCCGGCAATATCCTTAAACAAAATTGGATCTGAACACGGATCCACCTCCTCGGGATAGGGCAAAAGCCTGTCCGAACGATGCAGATCAAAAAGAGTTCCATGTTTATGCACATAATATACAATTTGTGCCACGCCCTTTCCCGGATCTGCCCCCAGTCCCAGATGATTCAAACTGGAAAAATCAAGCCGGGAAAAACGCCCTCCACCGGAATCCGAATGATCTCCCACAAATCGATATAGATCCGGTTCTGAATCAAATTCAGGTTTATGGTATCTTGGAAATTGTAAAATAAAGAGGTTATTAAGGTCGGATACAATTGTTCTCATACCAAATTGAATCCGTTGACTCCGGATGACTTCATTTTTAATCCTATTTCCAGAAGATAAAAAAGAGTTAAAAGAAAGAAACAGGGTCAACATGATAATGCCAAATATCACCATGGCCACCAGAAGTTCAAGCAGGGTAAATCCGTGGGAATCAGCCTTATCGATCTTCTTTACCAACTATATATCTCCATGTACTGAGTCTATAGGATTTTCCAAGGGCGGTAATTTTAATAGTAATTTTTCTCAACTTTTCAAGTTGCTGGTCTGAAAGAGTTTCAAGTTCCTCAAAATCGGTATTTTCTATGGTGCAAAACCATTCATAACCCTTAAAATCTTCCCCAAAATCCCCGGATAAATCATCGGAATCCAAAGAACCCGATTCCAGGATTGCCAATTGCTGCCTTGCCAAAAGAGGTGCAACCCGATTAAAGTTTCCCAACTCTGCAAGTTTATAGGTGCCAGATTGAAGCTTAAAAATAGATACCAGAACAATAGCAAGAATGGCAATACTGACCATTACTTCCAGAAGAGTAAAACCCTTGGTATTCAAGGGGCGTATATGGGATCTAAATACAATCATCGAATGAGATATACCTGTTCACCACCTCAACCTCCGGTAAAAACGGCTCAATTTTCAGGGAAACCGCCTCTTCTCCGTCATTAAGATGAATAATGACCATATCTGAATATCCCTTTTTGCTGAATCGAATCCCCAGGGGTGATGGACTGACATCGGCCGGAAATTCAATACCAATAATTTGCCAAGCATCAAATAAATAGTCTTCCCCGGCCTCTTCCCTGGCCGTTTCATCCATTGTTGAATCAGTTACCCATACGGCATGGGACTCCATGGAAATATTAAGAAAAAAATCTCGATCAGCCCCCAGTGATTTTCGTTTAAGAGATTGAATCAGTTGAATCAATTTTCCGGTTTCTTTATTTGTATCCCGGAAAATTCCAGCACCATTGAACATGGGAATCGTGAAAAAAAGCATACCTGAAATAATAGTGATCACCACCACCACTTCAATCAGAGTGAACCCGGATATGCGTTTTATATTACTCAAGCTCCCAGCTTTTAATATCCTGATTTTTTCCCTCTCCACCGGGAGTACCATCCGCCCCATAGGACAAAATATCATAATCCCCATTAACACCCGGACATAAATAAAGATATTCCCTTCCCCAGGGATCTTTGGGCATCTTTTTTTTGTCCAGATATCCGTTGCTGTTCCAATTTTGACTTGCCTCATCTGTATCGGGCTTTTCAATCAGGGCCATGAGTCCCTGCTCGGTGCTAGGATAAGCCCCGTTATCAAGACGATACATTTTAAGAGCGGTTTCGATGGCAGATATATCAATCTTTGCCTTGACTATCTTTGCATCATCTGTCCTCCCCATATACCGGGGGACAATCATTCCGGCCAGGATACCCAAGATAACCACTACCACCATCAATTCTATAAATGAAAAACCTTTTTCGTTCAATATCATTTGTGTTTGCCCCAAGCATTTAAGTAATTTTAACTAAACAATATAAACCTTATAAAACGGTATTGACCTTATCAAAGCCGACAGGAAAAATAAAGAAAAACAAAATTAGAACCTTCAAAAAAAAAATTACTAACTGTAGTTGACTCTTGATAACCCCCATGGGTCTGACAATAAAAAATTGTCATAAACCAATCCCCCAACAAAATCACATGGATGTTTATATTTTATTCATATGCTTGACTTGGAAACTAAAAATAGATTACCATGACCATATGTTATAAACCATAATCTATATTGTAAATCCTATTCAATCCCTCTAGTACATCATCCGCAGATATTGTTATCTGGATTATCTCAAAATTCATATTTCCCGGAACCTGCAACACCCAAGTCAAGGAGATGTCATGAATGATTTTTTAAAAAACCTGAGAGGCCCCCAGAGAAAGGATAGCATTCCACCAAGAAAAAACGTTGACGGCAATTATTATAATCAAGCAGATAGAAGGTCAATGAGAGACAGAAGAACTATCACAAATCTCGACAATATTGATATCTTCCAGCAACTGGGAAACGCCATACCGGAGATCCTGGAAAATACGACCACCTTGACAGAACAGATAAAGAAACTAACCACTACCAACCAATTGCTGGCAGAGGCTAAAATTCAAATGCACAATGCAATTAAAGATTTTTTCGATACACTGAACAAAATGGCATCGGAAGATACAAATATTTCAGAGGGATCCGGCCGGAAGGTCACCACAAGTTATGCCGCCGGGACCCACTATACCAAAGATGAAATTTTATCCATCATTCAGAAGATGCGAAACCAGGGAGCCACATTTACAGCTATTGCAGATCACCTACAAAACAAAGGCATGCCTACTTTTTCCGGCAAAGGAGAATGGCATGCCCAGACAATTCACAGACTTTGTAAATAGACTTATTTGGCTTTCATACCCTGAATTACAATTTGGAACGCCGTCCTCAAAGTAGGCTTGACAAAGTCTTTTTGATTATTCAGCAAACGTTTGGAATCAACCCAGAGCACAACCCCTGCATAGGTCCCCCATAAAACATCCGCCAGAGCCACGGGATTTTCATCAATGAAGACCCCAGTATCAATTCCTTCCTTTACCACGGCAATTATAGCACCATGGGCCTGGGAAGAGTATTTTTTCAACTGCTCCATGACTTCATCGGAAAGATTATGCAAGGTTTCACCGGACTGAAGATGAAACAAATTGATCAAAATATTAGAATCATAATCATAGACATCAATAAATATATCACGGAATCTTGCAATTTTTTGTTCAACAGAGATATCCTTATCCACAACCTGTGTTATTTCAGACCCCAGATGTTTCAGAATATTAATGGACAGGGAAGTATGAAGTTCTTCCTTATTTTTAAAATACAGATACAAGGTCCCGGGACTCAACTCCGCAGCAGAAGCAATTTCTTCCATTGTTGCACTGTTAAACCCCTTGGCAGAAAATACCTTGCCTGCCGCAGCAATGATATCATCTTTTCTCTTTTCCTTTTCCCGCAGCTTACGTTCATATATGCCCATTTCCACTCCTTTATTTTTTGAATAGAATTCATAAACTATATAAGTGAACAGATAGATACAAAAATCTGAAAAAAACCGCAAGGGAAAGATACAAATTTTGAAATTTAATCATATTTATGATTTACTTCACCACTTTTTTTTAGCTTTTTGTATTCCCATTAAACCTTTTTTTTATTATCATGTTCTTTAAAAACAATTGACCGTTAAAAACAACGGAGAAATATCATGTCAAAAACAACTTATTGGGCCGACAGTTATGTGGAAAAATTATCAAGTGCAAAGACCGCCTTGAAACAGATTTATCCGGGCCAACGGGTCTTTATAGGCTCTTCATGTGGTGAGCCCCAGCACCTTGTCAATAAATTATCCCAGTCATCTGCCCGATTTACAGATCTTGAAATTGTTCGAATTCTCAGCATTGAAAACGGCCCCTTAACCCTGATTGCCAACCGATCCCATTCCCAGCAATTCAATATCCGCTCTTTTTATCTGGGTTCGGCCTCTCCAAAATTAATCAATAAAAACCAACGGTTTATCACCCCCATTAATCTGTCCCAGATTCCACGATTATTCAAATCGGGTCTCATGCACCTGAACGCAGCCCTGATTCAAGCCTCTCCCCCGGATGATTTCGGATGGATGAGTCTTGGGGTTTCCGTGGACATCAGCCTGGCTGCCTGTGAATCTGCAGACCTTGTCATCTGTCAGGTCAATCCGAATATGCCCAGGGTACTGGGAAGAAGTTTTATCCATGTCAATGATGTCGACCATATTGTCGAGTACGAAGAAGAACTGCTCACCATCAAACCCATGCCGGAAATGGAAACCGCCAACGCCATTGCCGGACATATTTCTCGACTCATTGATGATGGATCTACCATCCAGACAAGCCTTGGAGTCCCCAATGAAGCCACCATGATCTGCCTGGCAGACAAAAATGATATTGGAGTTCATTCACAATACCTCACCGACAGCCACATGCGCCTTTTTTCCATGGGTGTTATCACCAACAAAAAAAAAGGCCTTAACAATGGAAAGCTTATTGCCGGAAGCGCAGTAGGCTCTAATCTGCTCTATGAATTTCTCGATGACAATCCATCCATAGAATTCCACCCTTCAGACTATACCAATAACCCCGCCATTATTGCCCAGCATAATTCCATGGTGTCGCTGAACACGGCAATGACCATCGACCTCACAGGCCAGGTGGCTACAGATACCCTGCCCTATAATAATTATACCGGAATAAACGGGCTTCTTGATTTTACCAGGGGGGCGGCCATGTCTAAAAATGGAAAATCTATTTTAATGCTGACCTCCACTTCAGCCAATGGGAAAAAAAGCCGAATAATCCCCTCACTAACCAATATTCCTGTGGTAATTCCCCGGGGAGATGTCCAGTTTATTGCAACGGAATACGGGGTGGTAAACCTGTTTGGAAAAACCCTACAGGAACGGGCAATGGCCCTTATCAGTATCGCCCATCCAGATTTTCGGGATGAATTATTTTCCAAGGCCAAGGAACTTGACTTAATTGACGTGGAACGCAAGCTCAAACCGGCAATCAAGGGAATATATCCCGTTAGATATGAACAAATGATTGAAATAAATGCAATTCCCATCACCTTTCGGCCAGCCAAACCCGTTGATGAACGAAGTATCCAGGAACATTATTACACAATGAACCGAGGAGATATTGTCTCCAGATTTTTCCACGAGAAGAAAAGCTTTGTCCATGATCAGATCGAAACTACCTACGAAATAGACTATGTAAATGATTTGACCATCGTGGCTACCATAGGTGAGATGGGTTTTGAAAAAATCATTGCCGTTGGAGAATACTTTAGAAATACCATCATCAATATGGCAGAAATTGCATTTTCCGTATCCAAGGAATACCAGCACATGGGCATTGCCCAAATACTTATAGAAAAGCTTGCCACTGCGGCAAAAGACAATGGCATCAAAGGTCTCATAGCTTACACCTCCCCTAAGAACAAAGGGATGATCCAGCTTTTTAACAAATTACCCTATGATATCACCACTGAAAAAGATGATGACATGATTATCCTTAATTGTCTCTTTGCAAAACCCGGGGATAAGAAGAAAAAACCCAAGGCATCGAAAAATCCCACAAAATAATACACCGACACTTAAAAAACACAAAGGGAGTGTTGCCGATAAACAACACTCCCTTTATCTTATCTTATTCCGGTTTCATCCGATTTTCATCCGATTTTCATCCGATTTTCATCCGATTTTCATCTTCGGAAGGCCTTATTTTCGTTTCAGCAAAGCGACGGATTCAATATGATAGGTATGGGGAAACATATCCACAGGCGTAATCTCCACCACTTCATACCGGGCACTGAGCATTTCAAGGTCCCGGGCCAGGGTTGCGGGATTACAGGAAACATAAACAATTTTTTCAGGAGAAAGAGCCAATACCTGACGAACCACATCTTTGTGCATTCCCACCCGGGGCGGATCAATAATAGCCACATCAGGCACCTGGTTAAGCGTTGGAAGCACATCCTTGATATCACCTTCGAAAAACTTGCAATTTTCAATGCCGTTCAATTGGGCATTCTTTTTTGCATCTATAACAGCAGAAGTGACAATCTCAATGCCATAAACCATTTTTGCATCCCGGGACAGCCAAATGGGAATGGTACCCGTGCCGGAATAAAGATCCAGAACAGTCTCATCACCTTTAAGATCAGCATATTCAGCCACCTTGGCATAAAGTTTTTCACAAGCCCTTGTATTGGTTTGGAAAAAAGAGTTGGCCGATATCTTAAAAACAAAATCACCCAGTTTTTCCTTAATATGATCCTGGCCATGGATTAAAATTTCTTTTTTTTCTGTGGACACCCCGGATTTAGAATCTGTAATATTATTGAGAATGGAGTGAATCTCCGGATATTTTTCGGACAATAATTTTCCCAATTTTGATATCAACTCAAAATCTTCATCCCGGGTCACAATATTGACCATCCACTGGTCTAATGCCACGGAATGCCGCAACATTAGAAACCGCCAGAATCCTTCATGGGTCCTGAGATTATAGGCGGGTGATCCCGACTCTTTAATAAAAGTCCTCACATCATCCAGGATTTTATTGCCCAGAGCCGGCATGATCTCGCATTGTTTAATATCGATGACCTTATCAAAAGTACCGGGCACATGAAGCCCGATACCAAAGCCCTTTTTGATAGTCTCATCCTCAAGCTCTTCAGGCATCAACCAACGCTGGGAAGAACAGGAAAATTCCATCTTATTCCGATATCCAAATATCGGATCGGAGGCAATAACATCTGCGATCTTCACATCTTTTAACCGTCCAATGTGCTCGATGGATTCTGTAACATGCCTTTTTTTATATTCAAGCTGAAGATCATAGGAAAGTTGCTGCCATTTACATCCACCACAAAAATTACAATAATGGCACTTGCCATCTTTCCGAAGCTCCGATGGCTTTAAAATCCGGATCAATTTTCCCTCGGCCCAGGATTTTTTCTTTTTTGTAATTTTAACAAATACCAGATCCCCCGGCACACACCGATCAATAAACACCGGAAATCCATCGGGTTTGGCAAGTCCCTTGCCACCAAAAGCAAGGTCAATAATCTCAAGTTCGTAGGTTTTTCTTTTTTTTATAGACATGGGGGCTTCATTCTTTTAAAATTATTAAAAATATGGTACTTTCAAAAACTTGCTATAATACGGGATTAATAACATAAAGACAACCATGAAAACCATTTTAAAAAAAATTGATTTCCAAGTGGATGGGCTTACCCTCAAAGGAGAGCTACACCTTCCGGAAATTCACAACCCTCCACTGGTTGTGGGATCCCACGGCCTTGAAGGCAGCAAGTCGTCTGCCAAGCAAATGGTCTTGTCCCGCCTCTTACCTGGGAAGGGGATTGCATTTTTCAAATTTGATCACCGGGGCTGCGGTGAAAGCCAGGGAAATTTTTTAACACAAACCTCCCTGAAAAAAAGAACCCAGGACTATATTGGTGCAGTCCGGCATATTCTGGACTTAAATCTCACATCACACAAATTAGCAATTTTTGGCTCCAGCATGGGGGGCGCCACCTGTATCAATGCCTGGGAATCCCTCGAGGCCTTTAAAGTCAAGCTTTGCGGAGGCGTTATCTGTTCGGCTCCCGTCCAAAGCCTATCCATAAAAAATATTCCCGTTCAAGCCAATGACAAACGCCCGGCTCTGCCCTTAAGTTTTTTTAAAGATAATCTGCTATTCAATCTTCTGGACAAAACAAGGGCACTTCACCACATATTAATTTTCCACGGAGATGCCGATGAAGTGATACCGATCTCCAATGCCCATGATATCTATGCCCATATGCAGTCCCCCAAAAAAAAAGTCATCCAACCAGGGGGAGATCACCAGATGACATCAAAGGAGCACCGGGCAGAATTTGAAAAAAAAATGCTGGATTGGTTTTCAAATCTTTTCAACAAATAAATTTGAACGGCTAATTAAATTACGACGCAACACTTCCAGGGCAGTAGCAGCAAACATTTTTTTATTCCTCGCCCTGTCCCCAAAGTTAAAAGTATAGCGCTTTACCGTTTCAAAGTCGGGCCCTGCTATACCGATACAGACAGTTCCCACGGGCTTGTCATCGGTGCCACCTGTCGGCCCTGCGATGCCGGTGGTAGAAATGCCCCAATGGGCACCGGCTGCTTTTTTCACCCCCCTTGCCATTTCAAGAGCAGTCTGTTCATGGACGGCTCCATGGGCCTCAAGGGTTTTTTTTGCAACCTTCAAAATATTCATCTTGGCCCCATTGGAATAGGTAACAGCCGAAAAGAGAAAATAGTCTGAACTGCCGGCCACATCGGTTACAAGATTGGAAATCAACCCACCGGTACAGGACTCGGCAATGGCAAGGGTATATTTTTTTTCTTTTAAAAGCCTTCCCACCTCCTGTTCAAGGCTCTGCCCTCTAAGAGAAATCACTTTATTTTCAAGGCGCAAAACCACCCATTCCCGGGCAGCGTCCATAAGTTTTTTGACATTATCACAAACTGCCTTGGAACAAACTTCCAGTGGATAAACGATCTTGACCTCAATGAAGGGAAATTTTGCCCTAAATCCCAGATTCATGCCTGAAAATTTATTTTCAAAACCTTCCAGAAGAGCCCCCACCCGGGATTCTGGCAACCCAAAAATAGTAAGCCGTTCAATAAATATTTGTCTTGTAAGACCAAAGATATCCAAAAGCCTTGGTTTTACCCCATGTTCAAACATAAATTTCATCTCGGAAGGCACCCCGGGCATAAAAAAGAAGTGACAATCATCCATGGACATGGAAAAACCAGGGGCTGTCCCCCTCTGGTTAACCAGAACCCCGGCCGATTCCGGCAACATGGCCTGCTTTTTGTTATCCTGGGTCATTTCAAATCCGGCTTTTTCAAAATAAGCCGTCATGGTTTCCAAGGCCATGGAATTTAACACCAATTTTTCCCCTGCCGCACCGGCACAAGCCCTGGCCGTCAAGTCATCCTGGGTAGGTCCAAGACCGCCCGTGACAAGACAGATATCTGCTCTTTTTGCAATTTGTCCAAGGACACTGCTTATCTTGGCCACTTCATCCCCCACAGCCGTAATCTGTCGGACACCAATACCCATAATTTTGAGTTTTTCACACAAAAAAGAGCTATTTGTATCAATAATATCACCAAGAAGAACTTCATCTCCTGTGGACAAAATCTCTGCTATCATTTTTTATCCTCCAACCGGTTAAAGAACATGGCATGATTGGATGAAAAATAGGCCGGGTTTTTCCTGAATTCCGATCCAATTGCCAACTGTTTTTTAAACTTCTTATCTAAAAAAACTTTCACTTTTCGCCTCTCCCATCCCCTTGGATGCACAAAGTTCAGGTACAAAGACAAATCTCCATGATAAAATTCATGGGTCTCCAAGTCATCGGCATCTTCACTAAATTTGGGTAGATTAAAGACAGCCAGATTCAAATAATCAATATTGGCTTTGTGGACCTGAATATATTCAAGTGTTTTACAGGCCGCCGCCTCATCTTCAAAACTTGTACCAAACAAGAGATAAACATAGGTCAATATTCCGGCTTTCTTAAGATTTTTCAGGGTCTTTGCAACCACCCCAAGATCAGTCCCCTTATTCATCTTGTCTAAAACCGCCTGATCTCCTGATTCAAGGCCAAGCTTGAGCATTTCACATCCGCTTTTTTTTAAGTCATGACAAAAATCAAGGCTTAGAAACTGCCTTTCAAACCGCACAAACCCATACCATTTAAAACCCAGCTGAGTTTTGGACAATTGCCTTAAAAAAGCTGGGGTAATTGCATTATCAATGAAGTGGACAACTTTCGGAGAATATAATTGATTCATGGTTTTCAAATCGGCCAACACCATGGCAGCACTTTTAGTTGAATAGGGACGGGTTTCCGCTTTTTCAGGGCAAAATCGACATTTGCTCCAATAACAGCCAATGGATGCCCTGAAAGGAAGAATAGTTCCCGGCGCAAGATATCTATGATTTTTTGCAAATTCATAATCTGGAACATAGTGTTTTCGGATGGTGCCGGCAACTCCAAGAAGTGCAAGCAGTGGCTGTTCACCCTCCCCCTTAATCATTAGATCAATCAAATCGGAAAAAGGATTGTTACGCTTGTCTCCAAATCCAGGTCTTGCCATCCATGAAGATATAAGCCCTCCGCCCATGATAATTTTTTTATCTTTAAAATTTTTTTTTATCCAACCGGCCAGGGCAAAACTGACAAGGGCCTGATTCAGATAACAAAGGGAAATCCCTATATATTCCGAATTGGATGCCAAAATTTGGGGCCGGATTTTTTGTTCAAAAAAAGAAAAAAACGGATTTTCCTCAAAGCTTGCGGCACTTTTTAAAAGATCCTGACTATCCACGCAAGAAAGCTGATTATCGGAATAATCACTCAGGCTGATCTTAAACCTGGTTTGATCCACGGATATGGACAAAAGCTTGTTCAAATCATAAACCCGCTGGTGATATCGATCCACATTTGTATATAGGTCAAAAGATTTCAGATCAGATAAAATACTATCCCGATTTTTCAATGCCCGCAAAGACCATGAGTCCCGGGCATCAACAACTGATTCAATTAAATACATCAATCCTTCCACACTGGCATCATAAACCGTGCAGGGCAATCCATGACTTTTTAAGGCAGAAGATAACAAGGCCACCCCGGCCGGTGGTTCACAGGGTTTTGCAACCGGGGGAAAAATGAGCAACATAAACGATTTGTCCTTAATATAAAATTAGATAATTCCCCTGGGAACTTAACATATTTAATCCCAATCCACACTGAAATTTTTTTAACAACTCTTAGAGACAACTTTCTTTCCGGTCTTAGGGACAACTTTCTTTCCGGGAAAATTTATCCAAACAATTTTTGTTTCTACTAATAGAAACATTTATATTGACAAGTTATTCCAAATCATTTAAATATGCATCATTTAAAGATGTATCATTATTTTTTTATTATTTATGATTTCTAAATAGGAACAGATCATGATTTTAGAACAGTTTCCCAATAAAAAAAAATTTATTGAACTTGCCGGGATCGCCAATGTAGTTCCAGTCTGCACCCGGGTATTAGCAGATACAGACACCCCGGTCTCAATTTTACAAAAATGCTATGACAAAAACAAAGAATGTTTTTTACTGGAAAGTGTGGAAGGTGGAGAAAGATGGGCCAGGTACTCTTTTTTAGGTGTATCAGCCTTTGGCACCGTTAAAATATTCAAAGAACATATAGAAATCATAACCAAAAATGATCATCAAAAAATTTTCCATAAAAACGATCCTCTCGGGGTAATGCGGACACTTATCGATGGGTACACTCCGGCAGATATCCCGGATCTGCCCAGATTCTGGAGCGGACTTACCGGATATTTTACCTATGAAATGGTCTCTTTTTTTGAAGATATCCAGGTCGACCTGCCAGAAGATGTCCCCTATGGCCATTTTATCATTCCAGATTTTATGATTATCTTTGATAACATGAAACAAACCTTGACCTGTATAAAAATTTGCTACCTTACCGAAGAATCAAATATAGAACAAACCTATGATAAGGCCCAAGAGGATCTTGCCGATCTGGTGGACACCATCAATCAACCCTCTAAAAAACCGGTCCATGAAAAAGTGGAAGATGTAAGTCTTACTCCTCTGACACCGGAAACAGAATATATCAAAGGGGTTGAAACCATAAAAGAACATATCGTGGAAGGAGATATTTTCCAGGCAGTCTATTCCCAACCCTTTTCCTGTAGCACCAAGATAGATCCCCTTCTCATATACAGGGCCCAGCGATATATCAACCCATCCCCCTATATGTTTTTCATGAATTTTCCCGACAGGGTGATCGCAGGATCATCCCCTGAAACCATGGTTCGGCTGGAAAACAAGATTGCAACCCTTCGGCCCATTGCCGGTACCCGACCCAGGGGAGCCACAGAACAACAGGACCGTGCCCTGGCTGACGAACTCTTAAATGATGAAAAAGAAAGGGCAGAACATGTCATGCTCATAGATTTGGGCAGAAATGACCTGGGCCGTGTTGCCGAGGCCGGAACCGTCCAGATCACAGATACCATGGTCGTTGAACGGTATTCCCATGTCATGCACCTGGTTTCCAATATCACCTGCGATCTAAAACCAGAGCATGACGCCTTTGATCTTTTCAAAGCCACCTTTCCAGCCGGCACCCTGTCAGGAGCTCCTAAAATAAGAGCCATGGAAATCATTGCAGAACTTGAAAATCGCCCCAGGGGAGTCTATGGAGGGGCAGCCGGTTATATTTCCTTTACTGGAAATATGGATTTTGCTATTACCATACGCACGGCCGTCATGGAAAATGATACCCTTACTGTCCAGGCAGGAGCTGGAATTGTCTATGATTCTGATCCCAAAACTGAACTTAAAGAGTGCAAAAACAAGGCAAAGAGTGTGGAAACAGCTTTGAAACTTGCCCTTTCAAATATAAAGGAAAATAGATAAATGCAGGTAGCCATTATTGATAACTATGACTCTTTCACATTTAATCTGGTTCACTATATCCTCCACACCGGAGCTGAGGTGGAGGTTTTCAGAAATGACAAAATCAGTGTAGAGCAGTTAAAAACTGTCAACCCGGAAGCCATCGTGATATCACCAGGCCCGGGAAGACCTGAGGACGCGGGAGTTTCCCTGGATGTAGTAAAACATTTGTCCGGCGTTATTCCCATTTTAGGAGTTTGCTTAGGGCACCAGACCATTGCCCAGAGCTTTGGTGGAACCATCATCCATGCAAAAAAAATCATGCATGGTAAAACCTCCATGGTCCAGGCCGACGGAGAGCATATTTTTTCAGGACTGAAAAAACCCTTTTCCGTGATGCGCTACCATTCCTTAGCAGTTCAGGAAAAAGATCTACCGGATTGTCTTATGGTAACAGCCAGAACCGAAGACGGCGAAATCATGGGCATCCGCCACAGATCCCACCCCACCCAAGGGGTGCAGTTCCACCCGGAATCTTTTATGACCACCGTGGGAAAACGACTGATCCGGAACTTTATCAAAGGAATATGAGATGACATTCACAGCCAACCTTAACACCATCATTGGCGGACAGGAACTCGACCAGGATTCCATGGATTCCATGCTCACCGATATATTTTCGGGCCAGATAACCAACGCCCAGATCGGCGCCTTCATGGCAGCTCTTGCCACCAAGGGAGAAACATTTAAAGAACTGGCCGGGGCCGCCCGGGCCATGCGCCGCAAGGCAGTCAGAATCCAGGCCCTATCCAAAAATGTAATTGATACCTGTGGAACGGGGGGAGATAAATCGGGCTCATTCAATATTTCCACCACCGTGGCCTTTGTGATTGCAGGAGCAGGCGTTACCGTGGCAAAACATGGAAATCGAAGCATTTCCAGCAAATGCGGCAGTGCCGATGTATTGGAAGAGCTGGGTGTAAATATAAATACCGACCCCGAAATTGTGGAAGAGGCAATCAACGAAATAGGCATCGGCTTCATGTTTGCCCCCATGTACCACGGTTCCATGAAATATGCGAACAAGGCAAGGCAAGACTGCGGCATCCGCAGCATCTTTAATATGCTGGGACCCCTGACCAATCCGGCGGCGGCATCCTGCCAGATTCTGGGCGTCTATGCTCCTTACCTCACGGAAATGTTTGCAAGAACCCTAAAACTTCTTGGGGTTAAAAAAGCCTTTGTGGTCCACGGCCACGACGGCATGGACGAAATAACCACCACAAATCTGACAAGGATTTCAGAACTTGCCGACAACACCATAAAGTCCTATGATCTGAATCCCTTGAACTTTTTTGACAACTACGCCGACCCCAAGGATCTCAAAGGCGGGAATATCAAGGAAAATGCCGCCATTACCCGGGCAATCCTGGAAGGTAAAAAAGGCCCCAAACAAGATATTGTCCTGCTAAATTCCGGGGTGGGCCTGGTAGCAGCCGGGGTTGCCAAAACTATTGACCAGGGCATATGTCTTGCCAAAAAATCCATTGATTCAGGCAAAGCCTTTGAAAAGCTTGAACTTTTGGCCCAATATACACAGGAGAATAATTAAGATGAAAGTAGAAGGGTTTTTAAAAAAAATGGTGGAAATCAAACAAGACGAGATTAAACGCCACAGATCCACCATCCCCTTAAAGACTGTTCGCCACGACGCCGAGCAGACAACGACCCCGACAAGTTTTCTGTCTGCCATGGCGCAAGGGTCAAAAGATCATGTTGGAATCATTGCAGAAATAAAAAAAGCCTCCCCTTCCCGGGGGGATATCCGACTGGATCTGGACGTAGCCGCCTATGTCAAAAAATATACCGCAGCCGGTGCCAGAGCTATTTCCGTGCTGACAGAATCTTCTTATTTCAAGGGCAGTCTCGCTGATCTTGAGACAGCCTGCAAGACCACTGATCTGCCCGTGTTGAGAAAAGATTTTATCATCAATGACTACCAGATCTTTGAAGCAAAAAAAGCCGGAGCTGCCGCCGTATTGCTCATCACCACCCTGCTCTCACCAAAACAACAAACTGACTATACCAGCCTTATCCGGGATCTTGGGATGGAACCTTTGGTGGAAATCAATTCCGAATGGGAATTTGAACAGGCCTACACCTCGGGGGCAAAGGTGATAGGAATCAACAATAGAAACCTTCAAACCCTTGAAACCGACCCAACCATTGCCAAACGGGTAGCTAAAATTTTTCCGGAAGATATCATTCCCGTGGAAGCCTCGGGAATATCAAGCCGAAAAGATATTGAAAAAGGGCTGGATGAAAATATTTTTAATTTCCTGGTGGGAGAAAGCATTGTCAGGGCCGAAGATACCAAAGCCTTTATCCAGACCCTTTGCCAAAAAGCACCATCAAAAAAATGAAACCAAACACTTTTTTACTTCCAAAACACCGGCCACTTATAAAAATCTGCGGCCTGACCCGGCCGGACAATGCCCTGGCCTGTGTCCATGCAGGAGCAGATGCCATTGGTCTTGTGTTTTTTGATAAAAGCCCCAGAAACATATCCATGGAAAAGGCAAAAGCCATCACACAAATCCTCCCCGAACATATCTTAACCTGTGGAGTCTTTGTTAATGAATCTTTTGCCTTTATCATGGAACGGGTTGAAAAATGTAAACTCCGGGCAGTACAGCTCCATGGCCAGGAATCTCCAGAACTTGTAAAAAAACTGGCAAAAGAAAACCTGGTGGTGATCAAGACCCTGTTTGCAATCAGAAAACCAGATTTTTCCGATGCCAGCCTTTACACTGCAGCCTCCTTTGCCCTGATTGAATATGGCAAAGGAACTCTTCCCGGAGGCAATGCCCAAAGCTGGGATTATGGATTATCGGCCCGGCATACAACCTGCCTGCCCTTGATGCTGGCAGGAGGGCTGTCTTGTGAAAATATCAAAAAAGCCATCTGCCTTGCCAAACCCGTGGCAGTAGACGTCTCTTCCGGTGTAGAAAAGGCCCCCGGCATCAAGGATATAAAAAAGGTTAAATCTTTTATCAGCCAGATCAAATCTATCTGATAAAATTTATCTGGTCAAATCTACCTGGCCGGACCTACCTGATCAAGCCTACCTGATCAAGCCTACCTGATCAAACCGACCTGGCCGGACCTATCTGATAATAAGATTAGTTCCAGGATAAATCCTTGCTCCCGGTACCAGGTTGTTCAACTTTCTTAATTTAGCCACACTGGTTTTATATTTCTGGGATAGGTGCCAAAGGGTGTCTCCTTTTTGAACAGTATGGAACATGGAGGCTTTTTTAACAGGTTTTGTTTTTACAGGCAGCGAGATTTTTTGCTTAGATTTAACAATGGGAGTAACTTTAACCTTTGATGTCACACCCTTGGATTTTTTCTTAGAACTGAGCTGTCGTTCCAACTTTCCCATTCTTTCGGTAAGAGAATCCAATTTTACCAAAGCCGAAGTTTCAAGCCGTTGAAGTTTTTGCTGGAGAGATACAAGCTTCCGGGCAGTTTCAGGTGTGGAGTCCATCGCTTTGCTCGGAAATTTTTCCAATACAGATTCAAGGACCTGGATCCGGTTTTCCAACTCGATAAGAGACCCGGTGTTTGCGGCCCCACGGCTTACAGTCCCAGCACTTACAGCCTTACTGTTTACACTCTTGCTGCTTACACTCTTGCTGGTTGAAGACAAATCAGACGAGGCTTGAGTCTCAGGCCCGGAAGACTTGAAAAAGACAAAAAAAACAATAATAGTAACAACTAAAGCTCCTATTATAATCATGGTTAATTCATTTTTTTTTAACAAGGGAGTATCCAAATTCATTGCTTGAGAATCCTTTTTGAGGTTTTTTTGATTGATCTTTATTTGTGGGGTGGATATTTTTGACTTCAGTTGATCCTTAAACTTCATCCATAAACTCCTATCTTATTTATTAATTATTACCCCTTACATATCACCTGGACACAATTTTTCAAATACCCATCGCAAATTTTATATAAATCTAATATTGAACAGGAGCTGATGAGTGTGTTAGAGTTCTTCAGACACAAACTGCATAATACCTAAAATCAGGATACTTTTATGAAATATTTTTTAGAATTCAGATTTTCTTGCTTTATTTTCATTGGTCTTATGGTAGTTTTTTCCCAAGCCGGGACAGGCGCTGCCCAAGAGGTGTATACAAACAAACTGGGGATGCAGTTTGTCCAGATACCAGCCGGCAGTTTTACCATGGGCAGCCCTAAATCGGAAAAAGGCCGACAATGGAATGAAACCCAGCACCAGGTTATCATATCAAAAAGTTTTTATCTGAGTGAAGCTGAAGTCACCCAGGGACAATGGAACCAACTTGTCTCCCCCAATCCATCTTCCTTTAAATTCGGAGATAATTATCCAGTAGACTCTGTTTCATGGGAAGAGGTTATGCAGTTTATCTCTTTTTTAAACAAATGGGAGGGAACCAAGCGATACAGGCTGCCCACGGAGGCAGAATGGGAATATGCCTGTAGGGCCGGAAGTACCACAGCCTTTGCCCAGGGCCCTATCACAACGTTCTCCTGCATTGAACCAGAACCAGCTCTTGTGGATATGGCCTGGTATTGCTATACCTCAGGACTTCAAAATCCGCCAGGCGATTTTAAACCCCACCCGGTCAAAACCCGCAAACCCAACAAATGGGGACTTTATGACATGCATGGCAATGTTCAAGAATGGGTTCTGGATGCCTGCCGGGGGCGCAATATTTGGAAAGGCCAAGTTGGGGTGATTACAGACACCTATCGAAATAATATAATTGATCCCCTGGAAAAAAAAGGCAAATACCGGATCATCCGGGGCGGAGGTTGGTATCAGTCAAGCAAGTACCAACGATCTGCCTACCGCAGTTATTATAACCCCACGACCAAAAGAAACAGCCTGGGCTTTCGCCTTGTCCGGATGAAATAGTTCCATTATTCGATCCTCCCCGGATTTGTAGAGGCATAATTTAAGCTTCTACCATGAAATAGCCTGCTCCAAAAAAAATACATTATTACCCCATTAATAATTTATTAAATTAAAGGAGAATAGACCAATGAGGAAGCAACAATTAATGAATTTTAAAAAAAATATAATACTATTAATCATGGCTGGAAGTATATTCTTTACTTCCTGTACAATAAATAAAAATAACCATTCTGTTAATGAATTTCCTCCCGAATCGATCTTTGTTAACGCTAATGGAAGTGTACCACCCGGATTCTGGGAAACAGCTAAAGCAGCAAAAATAAATATTGACTGTATAACCTGCAATTCACAAAACCATTACGGGCAATTTATTAAAGCCACGGCAGATCATTCGGCGGTTAAACTGAAGAATAAATTATTACCATTTTTTAGGGATCTCAATTCCACTGAAAAAAAACACCTACATGATGAACTGGAAGACCACATAATGTGGGCGGTAATAAGGGGAGTGATCATCGAAGGAGATAACAACAATTTTGGTTTACATATCCTTAAAGGAAAATTCTGGACAGATGCAAATGGTGCAAAACATCCGCTTGTAATCTTCAGGGGGGCAGCCACACCTTCGCCTGCACAGGCAAACTCCTGCTACAGGTCGATTCTTGAATGTGCCAATGTAAAACATGTAATAAATCTCTATGACGGCGAGATGGACTTGAACGATTTGATCAAAGAAGAAAGGGATACTGCAGCATCTCTGGGTGCCACTTATACCGTTGCTTCCAAACTTGATTATGGACATTGGATAGACACGATAAGAAAACATCCTGAAAAGGGCTTAGAAAGAGAAAAAGCAACAAAAAAATTTGCACGGCTCATACAAGAACAGATCCTGATGCCGGGAGGTAAAGCTCCCCAGGGAAATATTCTAATCCATTGTGGTGGAGGGATGCACAGGACCGGGATGGTTATCGGTGTGCTTCAGAAAGTGATTAACGGCTTATCAATGGAGGATATTAAAAAGACTTATTCATATCATGTAGGATATATAGATGAAAAAAATCCAGGAGGCTTCAAACAGGGGAACCTTGACTTTATCGCTGAGTTCCCTGCACAACTCTTGAAAAACTGATATTTTTCATATCAAATCGAAATTTGCCAATATGACTTTATTTTTGCACTGAATGATTACTTTATTGCTTGTAGACCCTGCAAATTCAATGGGTTATTTCAGATCTCTATATTTTTTTAAACTTTTTTAAAAACAGGCTAAGGTATGGACAAAATACCTGATTCAATAGTGTCTGCACCACCGGGTATGATATATCGAAAAAAACCGCCTCCTGGAAGACAGACCGGTGGTGCAGAAAATATCTGTAACTATTGTGACCCCAAAAAACTATAGATCCTTCTTCCCAAGCTTGGTATTTATAAACAAACCACCCGGGCCAAATGTAGAATTGGGCTTTCCTTTAACTAGTTGTACATTAAATATGATTGCAGCTTTATCTACTTGAGGATTGGATAAAATAAACACACTATTGTTCTCAACCTCGTCTTTTATTATTGATAAGGTTGAATTGGGAGGAATTGAATTGAAATTCTGCCCCCCCTCTCCCCAAATCTTTACAAATTTTTTTATACCCATATGCCCTGCTTCAACTTCAGGATCATCCGAGAAATAGATCACATTGCTCTGACCATTTCCATTTAATGTTAATTTGCCATTTTTATAAGTGCCGTTATCAAAGTTAATCACAAATAAGGAATTAGGCCCCTGAGCATAACCGGCAACGGCGAAAACAAAAATTAACATCAAGCTAAATAGTATCTTTTTCAAAGTAATTCCCTCCTAAGTAAGATTTGATGATTATACATGACTTTGCGCTAAATTATTTCCTTATCAGCAACAGCAAGTAACGATGCGTTTGTGTTGTGACCCAAAAGACTATTGATCGTTTAAAGATTTCATAAAAACAACAAGTAAACGCTCCTCCATCGGGGTAAGCCCCAAATCCCCAAGTTCTGTGGTATTGACATTTTGTGCTACTTCCGGAGGTGCCCATGGCCTGACATCTCTGGTATTATAAAAATTGACAATGGTTTCCAAAGTTGCAAAGTAGCCGTTATGACCATAGGGTCTTGTTTTAGCAATATTCCTGAGTGTTGAAACTTTAAATTTCCCCCATTGCTGTACTTGTTGGATATCGGCTCGGCCTCCCAGGCCATAGTCCACCGGATTATCCGCAATGGAAACATTTAAACTTTTAGGAATCCCCAAATTATCGTAGGTAAAATCTGTAAAAAGCGGGGGATAAACATTGCCACTTGGATCAACGTGATCCGTTGTTAAATGACAGGCAGCACAATTGCCTTTGGCGGGGTCATTAAAAAGAGCCAGACCTTTGAGCTGAGATATGCTTAAAATATCCTGGGGAAGACCGGCCAAATTTGTTGTCATATCGATGGTACTGACATCTACACCGACTAATTTACACTGTTCCCAAAAAAGATCAAATCTGGAACTGAATCTTGTTACTTCAGAAGATCTCTCATAGGCAGCAATCGCCCTGGCCATATTATCATAAGTTTCCACTGGATTATTAAAATCAGTTTCGGGAAAAACCGCAAGAAAACCTGGGGCATAATTGGATGTGGCAACAACAGCGACAACGGTTGCAATATCCGGCATTGCCATTTCAACAGGGTTAAGAAAAGGACCCTGGGCCTGCTCTGCAAGTGGGTCCAGCAGGTTCTCTCCGGTAGCTCTGCCATCCCAGAACATCCCCCCGACATAACCGCCTGCCCCGGCATCCCAGTGAAATACCGGGCTGAACCCTGCGTAAGCTGCTGTGGGAGCATTGCGACCGCCTACACTGATTCCATCTGAGCCGGTTGAGACAACACTGTTATAAGGATCAAACCTGTTTTCCTTGTCAACAAACCCAGCTCCAGGATGATGACAGGTTTTACAGGATTGATTTCCATAAAGTGATAAATTTTTGTCTTTAAAGATTTTTTTGCCCAGCCTCTCAATATCGGATAATCCAAAGGCCATGCCAACACTAAAATTAAATGCAAACAACAGAGTGGATAAACAAATAAATATTTTCCCCATTTTTAGGTCCTCCATTTTGAGTTGATAAAAATAACAAAAGATTCAGGATCTTAAGACCCTGTTCACCTCTTTTAGACACCGATTATTTTTTCCGGCTATTTTTGAATGCTGATAATGAAAATTAACGAATTGATGTTAACACTGAAATAAGTAGGTGTAAATAAAAAGAAAATTCTATAGGTTTGAATTGACATCATTAATATTTTAAACGTCTTATAGCAATTTCCCATAGGATATTGATACTTGAGTGGTTCTCTCATTAATTATATTTCCACCATAGTTGCTCTGTCGAAAGAACTTTACACGTATTTGAAATATTGATACAAGTCGCTATGAATCATGAATTATTGAACTTAATTGTTAAGGAAGTATCTCAGTTTCGTGAATCACGGAGTACTGCTCGTGTCGGGATCTCTTTATCTGATGAAGAGTTGCTTTCGTATGTGAATAAAGATCTACCGGATAGGGGCGAAACAGCAAAAGAAGCGATAAATACCCTTATATCGAGTGTGAAAAACGCGCTCATCCACAGCGTGAATCCAAGATATTATGGTTTCGTTATCGATTTGTTATGAAATCTTGCTAAATCAGTGATTATACGCACATAATTTCTAATTGTTTCCTTTGAATACCGGTTAAGAATCATGTGATTGATAAACTTAGTTTTTAGATCGCTACCCATGACGATACCTCCTTGAAAAAGT
>JAAELK010000030.1 GCA_024226935.1 Desulfobacteraceae bacterium | reverse complement strand
TAGTATGTGAGGTGAAATTAAACATTAGGACGAAATCCGTCATAAGGGTTAATTGAGGTATGTTCAAAATTCTGTGTCAAAGTCTCTGATTCCAGATCAATCATAGGCCCAGCGGAGGTAAAAGGCAAGTCCGAGAATGGGTATTTTTGCCCAACCCCGCGAAAAGGTACGTTAAGGACTTTAGAAAATTTCAATTGCCCTTAATAACTTATCATTTATCATCAAAAGCCCTATCTTTCATCGCTGATACAAAATTTTCTAAAACCAGGAAAAACTCATAAAACCCATCAAACATAAAAGAATCAAGCTTTTCCTGGGTACAAATATCCATAAAGCTTTTCAACCTCTTTTTTGGTAAGTATGCTTAACCTTTTCCCAGGTTCTCCCATCAAAGCTCCATATAAAAACGAACGTTTTAATTGTTCTTGACATGATATAATAAGGTTTGATTATCATATCTATTTTTTGTATAAAAAAAAATCACAATTAGGTTTTTATTGCAAGGGATATAATTATGAAAATGATCGGCTATATTCGTGTGTCTACAGACAAACAGGATCTAAATAAACAAAAGCATTTATTGCTGGAATATGCACAGAAAAATAAATCGCTCATTGATGAGTTTATAGAAGTTGAAATTTCTTCTACAAAAAACAAAAAAGAAAGAAAAATTGATGAACTCCGTGGGAGGCTCAAAAAAGGGGACACTTTATTGGTAGCGGAATTAAGCCGATTAGGTCGCAATATGCTGGAAACCTTAAACATAATTGACACCTTAACAAAAGAAGGAATTAAAATTATCTTTGTTCGTCAACCAGAGCTTTCAACTGTTGGGCATCACACTAAACTTTTATTTGCTATTTATAGCTATTTTGCAGAGGCTGAAAGAGAATATATTTCAATTAGAACAAAACAAGGATTGGCTGTAGCTCGATTGAGTGGGAAAAAGTTGGGGCGACCTAAAGGGAGCAAGAATAAAAAGGGTCGTGTGCTTGATTTGTATAGGGATCAAATCAAAAACTATCTTGAATTACAGTTAACAATAAGTTCAATCGCCAAAGTCATAAACAACCAATTAGACAAGCCGATTTCTTATAATTCATATAAATATTTTCTTAATCATGACCAAGAACTATCTGGAATACTTGAAAGGCGGCGTGTTGCAGATTAACGCTAAGAAATACATATCAGATTTATCCTTAACGTACCTTTTCGCGGGGTTGGGCAAAAATACCCACATTCTGGCAATGGATATGGTGGGGCCGTCGTCTTCAACACCTTCGCAGTTTTTGCAGGCATATTTATATCTGATATTTTGGATTACCTGTACTTTGGCCGGAATATAGTCAAGTTGTTCAGAAACTTCCTGACCGCTATAGGTTTTAAGACATCCGCACCCACATTGTCTTTCTCCCTCTGAAAGTTCATGAATAACCTTAATCCGTGGCAAATTTGCAGGTAAAGGCTTGCGTCCACTTTTTTTTCGGGTGTGGGATGTAACTTTTGTCTCTTCAGGATCTTCTAATAATGGACATTCGGGTTCAGGAATATCAAACAAGGAAAGCTGACCGTCATCTCTGGATATTTTTTCTGTCTTCTTGCCAAAAAGCTTATCTCGTAAGCATTGGATCTGCTCATTTAGAATTTTAATTTCCGACTGGTATAAATGAACTTTTGTGTTTAAATCAATCGCAACTTTCTTAAGATTTGCAAGGCCGGTTATACCTGAGAGAACGTTATTTGTCATATGCTGTATATAGCACAACCAAGCCCTTTTTCATAGTTTTTATTCAAAAAACAGTAGT
>JAAELK010000029.1 GCA_024226935.1 Desulfobacteraceae bacterium | reverse complement strand
TATCGCACCTTTTTGTTCCTATAGGTACACCCTTTGAATCGGTGAAGGTCCCGTCGCGAAAGCTCACCCTTTGTAAAATGGCCCCCGGACCTCCCCCCCCCCCCCCCCCCGAACATACCCCCAATACGGGGGGGGGGGGGTGGGGGGGGTCCTGGGGGGAGAAAACCGCAATTTTTTTCTTCAAAAAGTTAGTGTACCATCACACAACATGTTTTTGAGGTGTTTTGGAGCATTTTGACCCCATTATGGTCCATTTTCGGTCCACTTTTGGTCGATTTTTGGCCTGTTTTTCGACGTTTTGGGGGCATTTTGGGGGCGTTTTGGGTCCATTTTGGGGCCTTTTCGGCACATATATGTGTGTTTGGGTCGACTGGATGACTGCCGGAGGTGTGCAAGCCATGTAGCATCATTGTTCCAGCAGGGACACAACCCACCCCGGCTGTTATGCACAATTTTCAGGGCAAAAACCTGCATTTTTGACTCAAAAATGCACTTTTTGGCCTGGAAAACAGTGATTTACAGCATGTTGGCACACATGGCCGTACCCCCCCCTAGGGGGAGGATGTGGGGGTGCCACTTGGCCCCTAGGGGGCGGTGGGGGTGGGGGACCCCCCCCCCCGGGGGGGGGGCAGGGGGTGGGGGGGGCAGGGGGGGAGGGTAGGCCCCCAG
>JAAELK010000028.1 GCA_024226935.1 Desulfobacteraceae bacterium | reverse complement strand
CAGATGCAGTGTCGGAGCGTGCTCTTCGATTATGAGGCGCTTTGACATAGGGCTTTCATCCGTCGGATCAGTCAGCCAATCTCTGACAAAGTTCGGCTCGTTTCTGCCAAACACACTGTCAGCAGGTATGGAAGTTCAGGTGCTTGTTTTCGTCAGTGATGAGATATTCTCGAAAAAAACTCCGATTCTGCTGACTGTCGATCCGATCAGTTCGGCGATTCTGAGAGCGGAACTGGCCGACTCGCGAAAAGCCGGTGTATGGGCGAAGCATTGGGAATGTCTGACGGATAACGGATATTGCGCCGCATATCTGGTCTGCGACGAGGGGAGAGGTTTGTGCAAAGCCAGGAAAGAGGCATTGGCGGACACTTTCAGACAGTCCGACACTTACCATGCGCTCGCGCATGTTCTCGGCCACTGGGTTCATCGTCTGGAGAATGAGGCATACAAGGCAATTGAGGCGGAATACGATGCATATAGAAAACTTGATTCCGCGAGAAGTGACGAAGTAATTGATAACAGAATTGACAGGTATGAGAAGGCCGTACAGGTTGCGGATGAGAAAACTGAGTTGTATGAAACCTTCAGTTTTCTTTACCTGTGCCTGGTCGAAGAACTTAACGTTTTTGATAAAAACGGCAAACTTCGCGACAGGAAAGAGGCCGAAGAAAACATCAGAACAGGACTTGATCTGATTGGAGATTTGGGCAAAACCGCACTTGCAGACGCGGTTAAAAAAATCCGTCGCACCCTGCCCGAGCTGTTCAGCTACTTCGATGTTGCCAGGGAAGTTGTCGGCAAACTTGAACAGACGGGTACCGATCCGGATGCACTGCGTGCTCTTTGCCTGGCGTGGCAGTGGAACAAATCCGTAATCAAGTCCAAAAAAGCGGCAAGGACGAAGCATTGCACAGTGAATCGGGAGTTTTGTCTTGAAATTGCGACAGGTTATCTTCAGGAAGAATTCGATGATGTTAAGGATCATGTTTTCAGTCAGCTTGATCAGACAGTTCAGAGTTCGGCTATGGTGGAGTGTGTAAACTCAGTAATCAGGCCTTATCTGAACACCACGAAAAATAAAATTAATCAGAATTTCCTGAATCTGATCATGTTTTATCATAATCATCGGCGTTATAAAGCGGGAAAAAGAGAAGGAAAAACGCCGATGGAAATATTAAGCGGGAAAAAGCAGGAAAAAGACTGGATCGATCTTTTGTTTGACATCGTTGAGCAGAAAGATCCTTCTTTTTTTTCCGCTTCCCAATCCTGACAGCGTTTAACATAATAACATAATGTCAGACGGAAAAAGCGACCCTGGCAATAAGGACTTTCAAATCAGCCGACCTGACATTCTTTTTGTTAAACGCTCTGTCAGTAATTTAAAACAAATCAAAGGCATAATGATAAGATATAATGATATCATTATTGTCAATACCAGAGGTGTTTTCAAAATTCCAGAGTTAAAAAAGTGTTAACTACTTTTGGGATGAATGAAAAATGCCGATAAATGAAATGAATTATTCCACTAGAATTAAAAAAGTACTTGAAAATGTTAAATGGAAAAGGAAGAAGTT
>JAAELK010000027.1 GCA_024226935.1 Desulfobacteraceae bacterium | reverse complement strand
TTATCCCACGTATAACTCCTTTGGGAACGGCCCCCATACCACCGACAACAGCCCCGGCCCCGGCAGATTCACCAATCCTTAACATATTTTCTTTGGTCAATAATTTTTCATCTGTATTGGCAACAATATTAAGAATAGCCAAGGTTTCTTGCCCGGCTTCCTGCACCGCTTCAGACGGCATTGTCTCTATAAGTTCCTTGGCAATCGCCTTGGCTACTCCACCTTTGCCTGTGTTTACTGCATCAAAAAGGGTATCGATAATTTTGGCATTACCACCAGGGATGAACTCAACCGCAGTAGCAAGACTACCAAAAAAAATAGAAGACCAAGGAGCTTTAACCCCGTGCTGATCCCGGAGTTCTCCGTACATACTACCAGTTTCAAGGGGGAACATACCGGCAGTAAGGCCAACCTTGGCACCGATTTTCATAGCTTTTTCTTTTATGATTTTCTTTGCCGCAACTTCCATGCCTTGCTTCATCATCTGTTTTCCAACAAGATATCCACCACCACCACCCAAGGCAGCACCAATAGCGACTTCACCCATGATGGGGATCTGTTCTGCGGCCGTACCAAGAACCCATCCAATTTTACTATCAGAAAATTTATCTTTAGGCTGCAAGGAAGCGGCATGTTCATGTTCCCTATACCCCTTCATACCAATATCTTGAAGGGTTCTCCCGAAATCTTCGGCTTCCATCTTTTCAAGTATATCGCCACCAAGTG
This sequence comes from Desulfobacteraceae bacterium, assembly GCA_024226935.1. GTDB lineage: Bacteria > Desulfobacterota > Desulfobacteria > Desulfobacterales > Desulfobacteraceae > NBML01. The sequence continues at coordinate 8,014 of JAAELK010000027.1, read as the reverse complement.
CAGCCATCATATAACCAGAGCTTGCGATGCCATGACCGCCCCTCACAGCACCACGCTCAATATCCCCCATGCTCTGCTCATTGAAATTACGGGTAACTGTATCCTCATAATCCTTGGGATCCATCTTCAGGAGTTCACGATTAATATCGGCATCGGTATAATTGTTATTTTTTAATTTTTCATAATCGGCTTCTTTATATCCATTTTTCTGTAAAAGATATTGAGCAATTTCCGTTTCAGACATCTCTTTCAGGGCGGCGGTCAAATCGAATGTCATTTTTTAAATCCCTTCTTAACTTGCTTTTTTAATCATTTCTATAATTTGAGCTTCTGTGGCATTTTTGAATTTACTTTTTAATACGGCAACAATGGTTTTCTGGTATTTAAGATCATCTTCAATACCAGCATCCCGCAAAGCGCTCCCTATTCTGCCTTCTCCAAATTTTTTAACTGACTCAGGTTGAGAATAATGTGAAGCAGCTTTTTGAATTAAAGTCCATGGAGAGGCCGCAGGTTCATCACCAAAGCCAGTTCTAAAAATATTTTTTATTTCTTTTTTTGACATCTGAGTGATAACCGGTTCAGCCTTAGTTTTTTCCCTATCGAACTTATCACCCTTCTTTTTATCGCCGTCCCAAGCAGCATTGATTTTTTGTGAACCAGGAGGAAGGACTGACACTTTGAACGCCTGTTCTTTACCGCCAGGCCACCCTCCATTTTCATCAATTTCATACCCTTCTTCGTCATACAATTTAAGGCCAAGACTTTTGGCAAGTCTTAAAGTCTTTTTCATATTATCTCGCTTAATGATGCCGGAAACATCCCCGGTTTCTTCATCTTGGACAAACCCAAATTTTTTACCTTGAATAGCAAAAGACTTAACATTATTTTTATTTATAGCTTCATTCTGGGTAGGATTGCGCTCTTTAAAACCTATCTTAAGAAAACGATCAACATCGGCTTGGCTTTTAGCTGAATAGCTATTTGCCTGATCATCATAAAAGGTTCTGTCAATTTTCTTATTACCCAGGGCATTTAATTTGGCGATTGAAAGTTTTTGACTGGCTATATTCGCATTTGTTGCGGCGTTTCTTTGCCCGGTCAAGGCTTTTTCGGCATCAATACCAGCAACGTCTTTTTCTCGTTTAAGATTTTCAAGACGAATCCCCGCCTTTGCCATTTCCCTTGCAGACTTATAAACAGTCTCTTTGTTATTTTCATCGACAACAAAATAAGTATTATCATTCGGGCTCACTACGTTTTTTTGAGGCGTAACGTAAACGGTCTTACCATCTTTTTTAGCAGTCAAAGTTCCAGTTATCCATGCTTCAGTATTCCCCTGTCTGGTTGCCTCTTTTACTAAAAAACGCTGTAAAGAATATTTCTTTTTGTTTGTGGTCAGGATTTCCTTTACCGTATCGTCGAAAGATGCTCGCCCCGCTTCCTGCCATTCGTCCGTCTCGATATCCTTACATAGTCTTTTAAAATCCCCTGTGTTTTCATCAAACTGATATTTATAAGGGACAGATTCGTCTTTAGTATATTGTTCTATTAGGGCCGTTGCTGTTCCCAAGTCTCCCTTGGCATCAGCATCAAGGATGGCTGCCTGGTACTTCTGAAAAATACCATAGTCCCTGTCATCCGATGCTCCTCTTACCTTATAAAGTGCTGCCTTCCCTTGTTCAGTCTTGACATACGCATTTGCAGCCTGCCCTCTTGCTGCATTATAAATCAATGGTTCCGTATCCCCTCTTGGAAACTTTTGAAAACCATTCTCTTCCTGGTAAGCAAGCATTTTATTTGTTAGAGCATCAACTTTTTCTTGCTTTTGAAATTCTTTTTGGCTTTGTTCAAAGAGTACATTCCTTTGTGCGGAAGCTTCTTGATTCTGATTAAACACTTGATTCCGTTGGCCCATAGCCTGGAGATTACCCATAGCACCAACAATCCCGATGACATCTTTAACAGTATCAAGGTTGCGTGTGTCTCTTCTGCTATTTGCCGGGATATTTTGTCCCATTCTACCATAAGTCCCGCCTGCCTGAGCCATCCCGTTCATTGCTGATTGGATTGGATTCTGGATCGTATACGTCATGCTGTAACTCCTTTTCTATGAAAACAAATATTCTCCAATATATTGTCCAACTGGATCATATTCACCATTCCCACCAAGAAATTCAGGTATAGTTTGAGCAACACCTTTCCCCACTACTCCCTCTGCTTTACGGAGCAATCCGGTTGGGTCTGTAATTTTATCGAAAATCTCAGTGCCTTCTTTCCCAAGGCCCTTTTCAATCAATGAAGTCATCCCAGGAGAAGCCCCACCATACCGGAGTGCACCACGGGCATTTCTTTCATGAGTTTCATTAGGATCGGTAATACCGGCAATTTCATCGGCTGCTATTTGATCAGCAGCAGCGGCCGCAGCAATAGGGCCACCTACACTCATTACACCGGCAGATGCTGGGGCAGCGGTTGAAATAGCTTGAGAGCCTCCATATATGGTGCTGGCGGTTCCCATAGCATTCGGCCCCTGGGGAGCATTCGCCGGGATATTTTGTCCCATTCTACCGTAAGTTCCGGAAGCCTGGGACATACCGCCCATTGCTGATTGGATTGGATTTCGAACTTGATACATTTTTAATACCCCATTGCGTTTGTAAGTCGTCCGTAGTTTTCCTGTTCTGCCCCGGTCCTTGCCTGGGTCCTGGCCCCTGATATCGTTTTTGCCCGATTTAAAGCATTGGTATTTGTCATTGAAGCAAACTTACCTGAATTAGGATTAATCCCCATTTTTGCAGCATCCCGGCTCATAATGGCCTGGCTACCTGCAAAAGAGTGAGCTGCATCTGCCCCGGCTTTATTCGCCCGACCGTCCACATCAACACCTTGTAACGATTCTTTAAAAAAAGCATTCCGGACAGGTGCCTTTTCACCGATTGCAATAAGACTGTCATCAATTTGAGCCTTAGCCAAATCTGTTTGCCCTGGGATCAAGGACAAATTGGATTCATTTTGAGCTTGCTGAAGAGCAACCTGCCCTGGCAACAAATCACTTTCTGCCTGAATTTTTTCTTTTGCCAATCCTGTTTCAAGGGGGATCATCCCCATGTTTGCATTAATTTGAGCTTCTTCCATGGGCTTATAACTATTTTGCCAAAATTCAAAATATTCATCTGCCATACCCTGTTGAGATTCGGCAATCGCTGCCATTCGTGCATTATACGCAGCATCGTAGGTGTCTCCAGAACTACCCCCGCCTTTAAAAAACACCTTTTTCATTACTTTTTCCGCTCTACTAATCATTTTGAACCCCTCGTATAGTAAATAAAGAAAGCATCCTCGCTTATCTGTTTTTTGTCATTCCATATGGCCTTTGGGATCTTGCCGTATGTCTTGCCACCACATTTTAAAGAAAATTTAATAGCTCGTTCATTCCAGGCTGGAACAAATCCCGTAAGAAGATCAAAAATAAAATTACCAGCCTTATCTTTCATATGAAGCAAATCAGACAAAACCTGTTTTCCCAGATCAATAGATTTTCCCCAAAAATCTTTAAACACACAAAAATGCTGCCTTGCTGTGTGATTTTCGAACCTGTTAAGCCATGTATAACCAACGATTTCCCCGTCAACAATCATCAAATAGAAAAGAACCGCTTCATTTTTCATGGCTGATAAAAACTGATCATTGGTTTGGATCGTATCTTCATAAAAAACAGTTTTAGCCACCCCGTCACATATCGTGCGGTCAAAAAGCTTTTTAATTTTTGAGTCAGAGATTGTCCTTATTCCATCTATTTCGGTGTATGGCATTAATTTAATGTTCATATTTTTTCTTCTTTTGGGTTACGGGTAACAAATAACTAACTTGACAGGATCATTTATTCCAAAAAGATCTTTGTAACTTGCGCTTCCATTCCAGCCGTTATACACCTGAAACCAACCAACTCTCACAGCGGTTGTAGATATTTTCTTTAAACCCACCAGGAGGCCCCTTAAAGCCCATACTGGTGGGTTGTGCAAATACTGTCCTAATAAAACAGAATTATTGGAGCTTAAAATGTAATAGGGGTTCACAACATCAGCGTGGGTGATATTCTGATAAACTTCATTGGTAGGGGTGGGTAACCCCAACGAAAGATCATGCACTGAGTGTATTTTTAAATAAGTTTTACCCGAATCAAAACACAACTGATTTGAAGTGTTATAAATCCTGAGTCCATATATATCTGTAGATGCAATCCGGTTTTCGCGATATATTTTGTATGTGATAGCAGCCGATGTCTTATATTCAGCCATCAAACCCAGTTTACAGTAACTACTACCGCTTTTCACAATATCAAACATTGCTGTGAAATAAGCAGTACTGGGCCTCCAAGCAAAGAGAGGTGGCAAAGAAGAATCTATGATGTCGAGATCTGAGGGAGACCCATTTCCTGAATTGGTTATTGTGACAGATCCAGATTGGTCTATAGAAAGATTTCTATACTTAGAATCAATCTGGATTTCATTATTTGAGTTTTTTATAATTAAGCCGTAGTCAGACATATTATGTATACAAAAACTGAAAAATCAAACAGTTACGTGACAGGTAAGAAGGTGACTGTCTGGCTGTCCACACCAAAGAATTCCCTGATCGATTGACGTTATGGGCCAACGACTGTACCTTACGTTCAATTATAAATGATAACTCGACACTTTGTGCGCCAGAAGTATCTGCTAACAATACACTTCCGCTTGCGCCAGCAGCGACTTCTCTGGCATACCTTAATCTGGTGAGTCTATCAGTGATATCTACGACAGTGTTACCGGTAGCGTTATTAACCTTTAATCCATAATTACTCATTACCCAACCTCGCCTGAGACATTTGACCTGATTTTACTCTCCAAATTATCAATAGTTTCTTGAACCTCTGCGATATCTTCTTCTGTAAACCCTTCGGTTGAGGCAAATTCGGTTTTTAATGTTTCCAAGTTTGTTTTTACCATTGTTAATGTCTCAATGGCCGTATTACCATTGACGCTTAACGCTTCCAACTCTTTGCCTTTTTCGTATCTTGCGACTTCTACTGATAGGGACATTTTGCCCTCCTTTTGATTATGGTATATATCCAAGCTCTACCCGCAGAGTGCCTGATTCGTCATACACTTTTAAGTTTTTATTATCTAAATCTATTTTAAACTTACCGTCTGCACTTTTTGCGGTTCCAGCCGTTATTTCGCCCAAAGAAGAAAAGGCGGCAGAAACCGTTTTAGCTTCAAGAGAGTCTGTTTTGATTGATCCCGTATAAATATTACCACCGTCAATCATTGTGGAATTGTTGTTGTGACGCCAATTAGAATCATTGGTGGCACCTTGTTCACTCCACGCTTCAGTATGAGCTTGAGTTGTTCCACCAATTTGACAAAAATAGCTCTCACGCCCATCAAGAAACCCTCCGCCCGATTCTATATCTTCGACAACTGAGGCAATAATGCAGTCGTTACTATTAGGTATAAAGGGAAGAAACGTCTGGTTATTTGTATCTGTACTCCACTCACCATTTTCATATTTAACCAACGCCCAGTCGTATGTCGGATTTGAGTAGGATGTCCATTCAAATCTATCTGGGTCAGAACCAATATACATCAGGTAATAGAGGAGTTGTCCCGCCCCCGGGCGAGCGCCTTCACGATTTGTCCACAGAGTGCCTTCATTTGTATTATGAGAGGTCCCATCAGGATGAATAAATTTACCTGCGTGACAATAAATTTCACCTTGTTGTTCTTTATCTACACGGTCATAATCAAACTTAAATTTTTCACCCTGCCAGATCCCACCTTTAGGTACACCGCCAACAGATTGTATATGATCCAAGACTGCTGCCTGTGCTGCATCGGCCTTAATTTGTGCTATTTCAATTGCAAGGGCCTCGGCCTCAGAAACAATACCGTCTGCATAGGCCTTGGCTTCGGTTTCGGCTAACTCCGCCTTGGCCTGGGCTTCATTGGCAATGGCTATATAATTAGTGGCATCAGCACCATCAGCTATCCCGGCTAATTTGCTTCCTTCCGTTGAATTAATATCTTCAAGGCTGGAAGGGGTGCCGTTAAGATTCGAATACGGGAACCCTCCTGTAATGATAAGAGATCCACCGTGCATCTCCTGATTTCCGTTTTTATCAAGTATCCAACCACTTACTCCAGGAATATAATTACTGCTTCTGATTGTATGCCCAATAAAAACCTGACCTGCTGCCAATAATTCAGTAGTCAAAGAACCCGTTTGAATAGCCTTCGCTAACACTGATCCATCAACTACCTGATTACCATCAACAGCAATGGTGGGAACGCCATCAACTTCTCCGACCATAAGGATACCAACTCGTTCCCAATAACTTGCGTTAGGCGGTTCATGGCCCTGGTGAGAGTCTGCATAGATGCTTTTCCATGTTCTCCCGTCGTCGGTTCTGCATCTATCATTAAAGGAGTAAGGAACTTCAGGATTATAGACTTCTGAAAGGCCACCGCCCAAAATACTAATCACTTCTTCAATGGTTTCTGCTACTGATTCACCACCTGTGACAACATACCCGCCCTGAATCTCGCTTGGATACCAAACTGAATGTTTGCCCGCATAGCTGATCGCTCGTAACCAGTATGTAAAATCATGGGTAACGTCAAACCCGGAATGCTTGCATATTCCAGTTTCCCCTCTTAGTTTTTCCGTGACTGTCACAATACTTTCAAGCCATGCCTGATCCCGGTCCTGACTTTCCTCAGCAATCCAAACTTCAATATGGGAAACGATTGAATCCAAAGGATTGGTCCATGTCAAAGAATGAACAAATGGCCCCTTGGTGATGACCAAATTTTTTGGAGAATCTGGTGTTTTTTGAGAATCAGAAGATGATCCCACTATTGGATAAGGATTTCTGGAAGAACTTTTTAGAAACTGATTAACATCAATACCAAGATTCTCAAGTTCATTAATCCGTAACGCTCTATTTTTTTCGGTATTTCTCCCCTGTCCGGACAAAGCTTCAATACAGGATTTAACAGCCGTTAAGAATGCTATTTGATCAGGCGGGATAGAGGCGGGAATATTTGGGATGTTTGGATCAGCCATTTTCAAAACCCTTTATAACTTCAATGGCAGATCTGCCGATTAATATCCTGTCAATGGTTGCTTGACCAGTTACCTTAACTTGAAAGGATTTCCCCCCGGGGACCTTAACCCTGAAAAGGCTATCATTATCAATAACTTTGGATGCAGCCAGCACCCCGTCAACATAAAAACTGAGCTTTACATTACCCGGTACAAAGTCCCCTTTAACCATTCCAGCCATATGCGTTTGCCGTGATCGATGTTCGAATATTTTGGATGACCAAGTATAATCAATGGCATTACCAGTTCCCCATGATACAATTTCCCTTACTGCACCCTTTGTCTGAATCAAATACAAAAGATCTGCATCCGGGGAATACTCCCCACCGTAAACATTATCTGTCAATTTAATGGCCCTGTATTCTCCGGTCCCCAGGTCAATGATAAAACCGTTCGATGTTCCTGAAAAAAAGCCAACATAGGACTGATCGTAATAAAAACCGAAAAGGTTTTCCGGGGATAGTGCCTTCCATTGTTTTTTTGTAAAAATCTTATCGGTAATCAATGCGCCGGCACCTGCCTCATTTATGTTATAAAGGCCATCCGGACTGGCATACATTACGCCACCTGGAATATTTACAATGGAGCGCATTGAGACACACTTTTGTTGATACCCAAGCCTTTGCAATGTCAGAGTTGAAGGATCTTGACCAATCAGCATATATGGAACTGTTTTTGTAAGAACCACTACAAGGCTTCCTGTATATCCCAGACCCACAATATCCGATTCAGTCGTAAGGCTAGAGCTTGCTGGAAACGCATAAGGAATGAAAACCTCTGACGGATAGATGGTATTGCCATTAAACCCAAAAACCAGGCCATGGGAAGTTGCAATCAACCCTTTTAATTTTTCTTCAGGGGCAGT
>JAAELK010000026.1 GCA_024226935.1 Desulfobacteraceae bacterium | reverse complement strand
TCTTCACCTCGCTTGACTCGCTTATCTCCCTAACAAATAAGGGAAGATACACTACCGGGCGGTTGACTAAGCCTTACCCGGGAGGGCCTATGCTTTTGCATTCCCTCTCAACAATGAACCAGCGCCAGGTTCAAACGATAATTATCCTTGTCAAAACTATCCCAGGGGGCCAAGATACTCTAAGATACAAAAAATATACTCAACTAATTCTCCGGGGAAAAATTATTTTGACATATGCAAGGATTTGACTCCCGGGCGGTCAACTTATCTTTGTAGTACGTTTACTGTTACATTTTTTAGGGAGATGGCAACTACCCCCACTTTAAAAAAATCCCCCATTTGGTTTTGGATAAATCCATGGAAAAACAGATGGTAGGTTTGGGGGCAATATGTTAGCCTGATCAAAAAAACTATAGGTTTTATTATATAATACTTTTCAATCTTAGCTCGATAATTCCAAGTTTTTATTTGCCAGATATCACTGGACATTGACTCAAAAGAATAAGGCAGTTCTCGATATTGACAGCAAGCAAGTGCGGAGCAGAGATGGAGAAGTTATAGGTATGTTGAAACACGACGCAAAAAAACATCATATTCCTGGATACCACTGATAATGGTCGCATAGACATAGAAACCATTGACGAAAACACAATGTCTTCATATTACACTGAACAGAACCACGATAAAGCGGTTATTAACCATGCGACAAACAAAAGAATCAAGTAAAGTACTATATTTTTTGCGGTTCTAAGTAATTATACTGGCCTGTAACTCTTACAATCGTTTGCACTTAAACTCGTCGATGGAGGCATCTAAAATATTACGTTCAAGCAGCATATCTGGCTTCCACCAAACAGCATGATCTCGTTTTCTTTTAGCAAATTCTTGTTGAGCGTCTATTATATTGTCATTCTCTTTTTGCGTAAATATGGGGGAAATTCCAGCAGTAAAAACTATGTTTCCATCATTTCTTAATTTATTTTTATCAATGATGCCTTTCCCATTGAAGTGCAAATAATAATAAATAGCTCTTATAACCTCGATTGGCTTTCGATTCTCAAGCCTCACAATTATTTCTGCAACACGCATACGTTTTTCTGCAAATCTTTCGATTTTTTCTTCATCGGAGCATTTTAGTAAGCGTTCAAATCTATTAATTGGCACTTTTAAAATTTCAGAATCATCTGAGATAATAAAAAATCTTACTGATACAGAACTCATAAGCTACCCCATTCGGTGTTTAATTGCCTCGAATCAGCCGCGTGGCTTTTGTTCAGTGATTTCCTAATAAAAAAATCTATAAATCAACCTCAACTATCAGATCATTTAATACTGTATTTTCCAGATATCACAAACACTTTATGATCTCCGAGTCATTTTATTCATTGGACATATTTTTAAAAAAATTTAATTTGTTAATACTTCGCATCAGCGCGCCCGTGTGCATACGAAGTGTTAAACAATTTTGTTTTCCGCCCTTCCCTTCCGATACGCCCCAGGAAGCATGAAGCGACACAAAAATTTTCTCCAGCCGGATAACTTTTGCGCTTTAGACGATAGGCTGCGGCCACACTTGGAACATGCTGTAGCGTACCATGAAAAAGGCGTGCCGCAATCGGGGCATGACCAATGTATTCTCTGCTCATCGAGCCAGTGATCAACTCCGTCAGATTTAATATTCTCCAGGCTTGCGGCAGCTCCATTGAGATGTGGAAGGAGCTTTGCCGCTTTTTGCCATGTTCTGTAGCTTTTGCATGGATAATCGGTGCAGTCGATGCAGTACTCAACGCTTTTTTCTCTCGCGCAACGACGGATACCACATGCCTTACAGCCAGCGTATATGTTGTCTGACTTACAGCCACCGCAAGACAATTCCTCCTCTGGCACACCTCCGAGGCAGGCAACAAACTCATCAGCGCGACCTGTATTGCTGTACATTGCTATAGAACACGCACCGCAATAGCTTCCGCAGTAGGTATCAGGATTGAACATATTCATTTTTCTCACCTCTTCATCTTTTTATTGTTTCTTTATCCGTGTAAACGTTCGGAGAGATTTTACCGGATCATATATTTGTTCAAAATCATCATAGTAAAAGAAATCATTATGCTCATATTCGGTTTGCTCTTTTATGTCAATATTATGAACAACTATAAGCTCTTCATATTTATTTGACGCTTGAATTAATTTAATTCCCGAAGGAGCCCATATGCCGGAACCACCCCAAAATTCGTAATTACCTCTACTTTGTGTTCCCACAGCATTGCTGGCAATAACCCATATTTGATTAAACGCCGCCTGACTTGCTGCCATTAAGTCCCAGATAAATCCGTAATAATGATCGGTTCTCACGTTCATACCCGGATATTCTCTTTTAGATGTACCTCTCCAACTCGCAGGCTGGACAATTGCATCGACCTTATTAAACATTGCATAGCCTTGAAATATCTGGGTAAAACACATGTCATAACAAGTTGTGAAACCAAATTTTCCCCATTTGGTTTCAATGACTAAAATATCCTTCTTGCCGGACTTTGTGAAGACCTTTTCAATGCCTGGCAGGAATGTTTTATCATATATGCGAGATTGTTCATTTGATTTGCTATTCAGATTTATACAATCAAATTTTTTGTCGATGACATATGTAGAATTTAAGAATTTACCATCAGGATTCTCGGGATTTAATCGTATATTATTGATAACAATATACTGTAAATTGTTATCCAGTTTGGATTTTAATTCAGCCAACCATTCCAGGTGCTGGTTTGTCAGCCCTTTTCTCATATATTCCCAGCATTCCTGAGACTCATCCCAAAAATATCCGGTCAAAGAAAATTCAGGAAATATCACCATATTGACCTTATATTTTTTAAATTCATCAATAGTTTTAAGTATTTTTTCCTTATTTTCTTCTATACTTGAAAATCCCGAAGATGAAACACTATTAATTTTATTCATTATACCAATGGAAAAATTTTTTGAATCATCGGAATAGTTTCTTTCAAGTACCGATATTTGAAATTTATCAGAATTGTTTACGTCGGCTCCAACATATGAAGTGTAACCGATAATAGAAAGAATAATCAGGACAGTCAGGGTGATAATGATCGAACCAACAGAAAATTTTTTGTTCTTATTGTACGTTTTATTGCCCATGTTTTTTAACCTCCTGTTAGATTATCAAACTGATTTTCTATGATTAACTTTCGAAATATCAACAGAGCCTAGTTGGAATATCCCCCAAAACAGACAATATTTCAGCATAGTTATTTTTAATTTCTACGGCATCTGTGATCAATATTATTTTTTTTAAAGCCACCTAAGTGATTATATGGACCTGTATATCTTATAAATTTGAATGATATCCTAGCAGTATAAACAAAAAGACTAATGAACCTACCCTGTACCAATATTTCTAATATCTGTAAAGATATTTCAAATCTGATATTGCCTGGAAAATTACAATTAGATTTTTTTTAAGTATTATCAGGCAGGGAAAAGCAGGTATTTGTTTTAAGGCGGGATTGTGCGGGATTATACGGGAATTCGTGGGAACGGTGCGGATCTTACCTATATTAATTGATTGATAGTGTGACGTATGGCAATCTCAGGAAAATAATTCAAAAATCTTGATTATGGCAATTAATATAAGGAATTTAATTTTTAAATTGTATTGTTAAAACAGGCACATCTATTCGTATAAGCCTTAATATTTTTCTAACTTTTATTTTTAAGCCCTAATTTAGGCTATTTTTTATGATGCCTTTTTTTAGGGCTTTTTTACGTTTCAGCATTTATTAAAAAAAAATGAACTTGGAAGTATTTAGTTATTTTATGACCTCAAATTTTTGTCCGAGGCCATAATAATTTAATAGATTGGCTCTATATGCTTTGACATTTGTTTTTGACATGCCCAATTGTTCTGCCGCTTTTTGATATGATAGGTTTGGATCACGAGAACTTTTATAATAGTCGTAATATAAGGATGCAATTCCAACGGCTTTATAAAATTCTTGTTCACTCATGAGTTTTGGAGTCGAGATCATATAATTATCGGACTTTGCGTTTTTATCGGCATATCTTTGAATTTCTTCTTTTGATGGTATCAGATAATTAATGAAGATTTCCTGTTGGACATACTCTCCTCTGCCAGCATGAATGGCTGCTGGAATTCTGCTTGTTTCTTTTCCAGCCGGGTAGAGGTAAACGATAAACCATTCTGTTTTTGGATAATCTGTTTTTAATTTTTTTAAAGATGCTAATATAGTTGCTCTTACCTGGTTTCGTTTTACATCATAGGGCACTTCCACAGAGGCTTCGATGAGAGTCCCACCATTAACTGATTTGGCGGTTTGTTTTTGGATATCAAATATGTTTAGAGGAAATACTGTGTTTTCCATGGCGGTGGATGAGATCAGCTTGTCTATGGGGTCAGCGGAGCAGCTAATAACAATGGATAGTAACAAAATTGTGATGGGTAGTCTAAACAGCTTCATATATCCCTCTCAAATAGCGTTTTATTATAATTTTATATGGTGGTGCTTATACTATTAACCTTTCCCTATGTCCGAATCGGAATAAATTATATTGTGTAAAACGACTTTACCACGCAGCATTCTCCAGAAGAGGAAACTGTATAATCTTTTGTGGAATCTGCCAGCCTGATATAAAATAACCATATTGGCTTTTATATACATCGCAAAAACAGTCAGTGTTGCAATCTTGATTAAAAACAGAAATCTCTATTGATTGCGGAATACTTTTTGTTGTAACTTCCATTGCCTCTTTCAATATTTTCTTATCCCATTTGGAGGCCAAATAAGAAAATATATCTTTGTTTTTAGACTCAGGAATTTGATCATTTGCAATGATGATTCCTTTTTTATCAGTTATTACAAACCCATCGGGCCATCTGTCTAATTTTCGTTTTAGTCTCCGTTGACTTGCCTCTTTGTAAATGATGTTTGTTGTTTTTTTTTAATAGAATCTTTTTCTTTTAATCGGTTTATAGTTTTCGAAATAGTTTTAGCTTCTTTATATAATCCCTCATATCCTTCTGGGTCACCGTCTTCTATTTCTATAAGAAACTCGTTAAATTCTTTTGCTTTTTTGGAGTCTTTAAATTTTTTAATGACATCTTGATGTTCAACAATAACTTTTTTTAAGTTTAAATTATTATCCTTGATAATCGAGGATTCAGGGTCAACTTTCGAAATGAATTTTTCTCCAACTCCGGTTAGTATCCATTTGAATGAAAAGTTGAGTTTTTCTTCTATTTTTAATGCAATTTCAATTGATATTTTGGTTTTATCAGATTCTATGCTTTTGATTTTATGCAAAGGTATTTCAAGCAATTCACTTAACTGGTGCTGTGTTAAGCTATTGGATTCTTTGCGGACTAATTTTAGGCGTTTACTATACAAAGTTGATAATTCCTACTTAGTTGGCTTTTTCCTCTTGACAAGGTTGAAAAACTCAACTATTAATCTTAATTATTAGTTTAAAAAAACAACGTTAAACATCATCGTTAAAAAAAAGGAATCACAAATGCAAACAAACATGACTCCTGCTCAAATCAAAATGGCTCTTCAAAAAAAGAAAATTTCCCAATCCGGGCTCGCAAGGGATCTTAATGTAACCCCTCAACACATTTTCCTTGTCATCAAAGATCCCACCAGAAGCTTTCCAGCAGCCTGTCACATTGCCAGGGCACTTAATAAGGCTCCGGAAGAAGTCTGGCCGGAAACTTTTCGTCCTAATCAACCTGCTCCTAAGATCGGACGACCTCTTACGAGTGGGTTTTATAATCATCGAGCGGCTTAGCTAATGATTAGAACTAATGAAGTCATTATTATGCCAAATTAGATTAAATATCAAGTTTCATTAAGGATAACTTCCTATAAGGGTAAAAACAATGTCTAAACGCAAAGAAAAAATAGACCCGAATCAAATGGAATTCGATTGGGATTTTCCCAGCAAATTAGAAAAGGTGTTACAGGAAAGAACTGATATTCAAAATCAGGTTATCGCAGGCCCGCCAAAATCCCAGCATAAACAGACAGAAAATGAATTTGAAATCTGTGTTGTGCTTGCAGCCGGGATCAAAAGGGCAATTGATGAATCGGAGTTGAGCCGGGACCAGGTCGTTGATCTCATTAACGCATATTTTGGACGAACAAAAGAAGAGGCCAAAAAAGATCATCCGCTTTGTCGTAATCCGCTTACTATTAATATGTTTAATAATTATCTATCAAAACCTGCGGAATGCCCAATCCCAGCCTATTATCTGTTTGCCATCCACCATGTAACAAAATCCCTGGAACCTGCAAAAGTGTTTGTAGAAAGTGAAGGTGCAAAAATTGCCACCGGTGGAGAGATCCGACAGATGGCCTTGGGTAAATTGGAGGAACACATTGCCGAGATTAAAAAGTTGAAAAAAGAAATCAAAGGGAGGCGATGATGCCAGAGACTGCGCGTGAATTCATTGAAGAAGGCAAAGATATCACGATCCATTTAATGGACGAAGAAAAGGTCCGATTTGAAGTTTGTGAAGGGATTATTAAGAAAGGTCTTAATACTTTTTTAGAAGTTGGACGGGCCTTGGCTGAGATCAGAGATAATCGTTTATTTCGGGAAGCATATCCAAAATACACCTTTGAAAAATATTGCAAAGAAGTCTGGGATTTGAGCAAAGGGTATGCGTATCAACAGATAGGTGGATATGAAACCGTTGCTCTTTTGGAATCTAAATTGTCTGCAATTGCAGACAATTTCAAATCAGAAACAAAACAAATTTCAGACCAACCCGAAGAAAAATGTACCGATTGTGAACACCGCAAAGCCATGGCAAACAAGACCAAAGGAGTTAAAATACCAAACGAATTTGGTAAATGCACTCGCCCTGGTGGATTATGTGAAAAACAAATTCAAACAGAATCTTCCCCTCAACAACAAATTATCCTGCCGATTAACGAAGCCCAGACCCGCCCTTTGACAAAACTATCTCCAGACGACCAGGTCAAGGCATGGGGGTTGGTGCTTGAACAGCTTAATGACGGTAAAAAGTTGACTGCCGCCCTTGTATCCAAAGCAGCTAAAGGTGTGCAAAAAAAGGTGGTTAAAAAGAACATTGAGCAAACCAGGAAAAAAGTGGAATCCACCCAGCTTGTTAGTAATTTGTTTAAAAAACAGTACCAGGTGATGCTGGATATTATTTCTGAAGAACGGAACAACGATTGGAAGTCAATGAAGCGGACCGAAGTGGCCAAGCATCTTAAGGCCCTTATTAAAATAGTAGAAAGCGATGATTAGGAGGCAGCAATCATGAATGCATTGGTAGCAGTTTCACAGGTCGCCGAATCCATGGATATCGGGACAAAGGCGGTAAGACTCCAGGCTGTCAAGGACAACTGGCCGGTAATGAAAAAGCAAAAACAGGGCGGCAGTGAACTGTTTTTTATCCGGGATTTGTTGCCGGTAAAAATCCAGGCAGGACTTGTGGTCCGGGAATCTGTTACAGGCAATGCAAATCTGCCTGCCATTATTCGCGACACACCAGTTCCGAAAAAATCCAACAAAATCGGCATGGCAAAATATAACCTGATCCATGCCCACCGGCTGGCAAAAGAGCAGGCCCCATGGGGAGAAAAAAAACGTGCTGCCCAAGAGTTTTTACTTGCATATAATGCCGGTCTTTTTCTGCCCCAGGTGTTTTCCGTTATTGGGGAAATCCAGGTGAAGACGATTGAGAGCTTGGATAAGAAACTGCGTAATAACAATGATGATTACCACGCGTTGTGTGATGGCAGGGGTGGTTGGAAAAAACACGGCAGCAATAAGTATAAAGGCCGGAAACTGTCTGAAGCTGCAAAAGCCATTTTCCTCAAGTGTTATCTGCACGGGTCCAGGCCTTCGGTGATCATGGCCATCCGGGCTGCAAAAATGACCTTGAAAAAAGAAAATATGCCAGACTCTGTGAATGAAAGCACATATCGGCGCTGGCTTAGAGATTACACAAAATATAATGCCGGGGTTATCTGTTTAGCCCGGGACGGCATGAAAGCATATATAGATAATTACGGCCCTTATATATCCCGGGATGCAAGCCTGTTAAAAGTTGGTCAATGCCTTGTTGCTGACGGTAAAACCTTGAATTTTTTCATAAAGCATCCAGATACAGGTCGGAACTGTCGAATGACATTGATTGTTTTTTTCGATTGGGCCAGCCGCTATCCAGTGGGGTGGCAGATCCTGCCAACGGAAAATCAATGGGGAATTTTGGCGGCTTTCAGGAATGCAGTTCAAACCCTTGGACGGTATCCTGATTCTGTTTATCTTGACAATGGCCGGGCCTTTAAATCCGAGCTTTTTGCAAAAGAGGTTGACCTTGATTTTGAAGAAATGACGGGATTATATGCCCGGGTTGGAACCGCTGTGATGTTTGCAAAGCCTTACAATGGACGCGCAAAAGTGGTAGAGCGGTTTTTTAAAACGGTCCAGGATCAACTTGAATTTATTGTACCATCATATTGCGGGGACAGCATTGGAACAAAGCCGCCATGGATGAGCCGTAACGAAAAATTTCAAAAAGCGTGGCATGAAGCCAGGACTCAAGGATGGGTGCCCACTATCAGGGAAGCTGCCGTAATCATTGACCGATATTTTAAATGGTACTCACAACAACCCCAAAAGGATCTTCCTGCCCCACCGGAGGATATGTTTTTACCCAACCGAGGGCCAGGTGTTGATCCATTACAGTTAAATTATGATTTTTTATGGCGTAAAAAAGTGCATCCCCGCAAATGTCGGATTACATTGTGGGATATTGATTATGAATCAGACTGCCTGCATAACCTGAGTGCTAAAGAACCTATTAGAGCCATGGTGGATACGGCAGACTTGAGTAAAATCTGGTGCTACACCATGGACGGCATTTTCCTTGGGGAAGCTTATCCAGTACAAGCCTGCCATCCCCTTGCCCGGCTTTTTGGTGATCAGGTATCGGTTGATCAAGTCACATATCAAAACAAACGTCAGGCAAGGCTTGCCAAAAATACCAAAAAACAGCTTGAAGACCTGGGCGTGACAAAGCGGGCACCTGACAGCCTTAATGTGTTGTCTTTTGCTGCCATCAAAGAAAAAACACCGATTCTACCGGAGAGTAATTCAAGTTCGATGAAGCAGGAATCAAAATTGCTTTCCCAAAAAGAAACCAAGCGGCTTGAATTGATCATGGAAAAAGCCGAACAGGAAGCTGCCAGCCAACCCAAGATCCCCCGGCCAAAATATTGGAATACAGACCTGGAACATTATGAATGGTGTTTCAAGCTTATCCATGAACATGGGCATGACTTGGAGCCAGAAGATAAACTTTTTATGAAAACCTTTGAATCTCTTGCTGAATTTGATGATTACCGGCAGCGGTTCGTTGATTTGAAATTGATCTATAACCTTAACAGAGAGGAAGCAAAGTGAAGAACGTTTTTATTCAGACATCAAATGTAACGGCATTCAATGAAGCTGTAAATGTCGTGTCGGACACGGTTAAGGGACAACCTGGATTAATGGTGGCATGGGGATATGCCGGACGGGGAAAAACCGAAGGTTCCAGAACGTATTGTGTCAGAACCCAGGGCGCAGCCTATATCCGGGTATTCGAAGGCTGGACGCCCAGGGCGATGCTGTCAAAAATATGTTTTGAAATCAACGGAATGCAGCCAAACCGAGTTGAGCAGGCGAAACAAATCCTGATCGAGGAACTTGGTAACTCTGGAAACGCGAAGATCCTTTTCCTTGATGAAGCAGATCGTTTGTCCATGACCAATATCGAACATTTAAGAGATATCCATGATGAAACAGGAACCCCAATTGTCTTGATCGGAGAGCCAAGTCTTTATGGGCGATTAACATCAAAAAGACGGATCTGGGAACGGGTAACAAGGGTGGTTGAATTTAAGCCTGTAAATACGGAAGATGTGATGCTTTTCGGGCTGAAAGCAGCCGAGTTAAAGATCAAACCCGATGCGGCAAATGACCTGGTCAGGCGATGCAAAGGAAGTTTTAGAATGCTGTATCACTTAATGGTGGATCTTGAACGTAAAACAAGGGCTAACAAGACCCAGGATGTCACCCTTGAAATGATAGAGAGCTTGCCCAATAGAAGATTGGCACCCACTCCAGAGGAGTCAAAATGAACATAACGGAAGCAGTCAGAAACTATGCTGCTGTGAATGGTACTATCAGTAAAAAAGAGGTCCGGGCAGCACTAAATTTAAAAATTGATCAGGCTGTGTATGCGTTTGAAACATTGAAACGCCAGGGATACTTGATGCGTGTGGGACACGGTTTGTATCAGTTTTCTGATTATGTTGAAAAACCAGGAATAGAATTGAAAGACAAGATCTGGAAAGCCATGAAAATATCCCCTGTCTTTACGGCGGCGGATATTGCTAAATTAGCAGATTCAACCACATCCTATGTGTATAAAAGATTTCGTCAGTTTCGTGCGGACGGATACATCAAACAGCATGGAACCAAACGTCAGGTCGGAACCAGCCCGAAAAAGCTCTGGCGGTTGACTCCTAAAGGAAAAGAAAAATCCCATCAGCCAAATATTGCAAGCTTTCAGCCAGACCCCCTTGTCATGGCGGCGGTCAATTTAAACCGCCTGATCTGTTCAGGGGTTGCTATCAGGGATCATAAGGCTGGTGAGCAGGCTCTTAAATTTGTTGAGCAAATAAAAAACGGCCTGGAAGATGCAGCAACATCTTGATCCAGGCCGAACCCGCAATACTAACCCGTATCGCATTGACAATGTTAGCTGCCAAGGCTGGCATTGTCAACAAAGGAGATTGTATGAACATACTTAAAAGTAAACGAAAAAGGCCGGGTTTTTTAACCATGTTATTTTGCGTTGAATGTAACAATCTTTTTGAATCCTCCATGACTGGGCGTCCTTGCCCCAAGTGTGGAGACAAGGCAACCATCCCCGCTGCAAACTGGGCACCGGCAAAATATGGCATGCCCAAGCTTGAAAATAAAAGGGAAGAATAAAATTACAGATGGATTTATTCGAACAAAAATCAGTTAAAACTTGAGGAGAATCCAATGATTAGCAATGCCAAAAAAGCCGTCATCCACATCGCAAAATCCCAGGTTGGTATGAGCAACGAAGAATACCATGATTTGCTTTCAAGCGTGAGCGTTACTTCATCAAAAAAGCTTAATAATAAAACCTTTTCCATCGTCATGAATCAGTTTGAGCAGCTTGGTTTTAAGACAAAATCAAAGACCAGGTCAAAGCGTAAGGTTAGCAACCTGCCCAACAGAAAACAGCCGCTCATCAAAAAACTTGAAGCCATTATCTTGGATATGGGCAAGTCCTGGAGGTATGTGGATGCAATCTCAAAAAGGCGTTTTGATATTGAAACCGCTCAGTGGCTTGAAGTTCCGGAACTTAGAAAACTTGTCCAGATGATGGTAATTTACCAGAAACGTCAGCTAAAAAAAGAATTGGAGAGCATGATCAAATGAATACATTTAATAGAGAAGCATATATGGAGGACGGCCTGGGACGTTTGATGCCGATCAGTAAGGTGAAAGAAATTGATAAGCTTAGAAATGATCTTGTGGTGGATCTGGTTGCGAAAGCTAATAAGACTCAAGAGGCAATGAGTCGATTTAAGAAAATTGCATTAAGCGAAGTGGATGCCTTTGTTGAGTTGTCAGCCGCTGAATACGATGTTAAATACGGTGGAAAAAAGGGGAACCTTAAACTTTATAGCTATGATCATAACTTCATGGTCCAGGTCCAGATCAGTGAATATATGTCATGTGATGAACGGCTGCAAATTGCAAAAAAGATTATTGACGGTTGTTTCAATAAATGGACTGAGGATGGGCGGGAAGAGATTAAAACACTTATCAATGATGCTTTTACAGTTAATCAGGAGGGTAAGATTAATTTTCGACGTATACTTGCTCTCAGGCGTCTAAAAATAAAGGACCCGGATTGGTTAAAAGCCATGGAGCTAATTTCCGATAGTCTCCAGGTGGCCGGATCTAAATCATATTTCAGGATATACAAGCGGAGTGGACCGGAAGGGAAGTGGATCAATTTATCATTGGATTTTGCAGCACTCTAAAATCATATTCAACGAAAAGGAAAGCACATGAAAATACTGAGAAAAATCACAATCTTAATCGTTCTTATCTGCTTAACCCCGGCCTTGCTTTTTGCAAAACACCTGTATCCGGAAAAATATTATCAAAATATCTGGTGTGCCGAAAAACAGGGCAAAACAGAACAGGTTTTATCGGATAGGACCCGTTGTGACTGCTTGACTGATACTCACTCCATTGAGGTGGATTTTGCTCCAAAATGGGCCGAGAGTATCGGGCAGGCATTGCACTATTCAATTATGACCGGCAAGTCCCCAGGCATACTTTTGATCATCGAAAAAGAAAAGGATTGGAAATATTACCACAGGGTTCGCAAAATAATTGAATCTTATAAGCTGCCTGTTACCGTTTGGACTATAAGCTTACCGGCACCGGAATCGTCTGACTAATAAGGAGCAATAGGGATAATATGAAAATAAAAGAGACGCAAGGAGAATTGTTTGACCCTACTGTTATGACCTCCGGCATGGTGTTGGATGGTATGGATCAGAATGTAAGGGATGATGGGAACTCCTGGCCTGCTCTTT
>JAAELK010000025.1 GCA_024226935.1 Desulfobacteraceae bacterium | reverse complement strand
ACAGGGCCTTTGGAAGGAACCAATAACAAAATTAAAACTATGAAAAGGCAGGCCTATGGATATCGTGATTTTGAATTTTTCAAATTGAAGCTTTTTGATCTTCATAGAAAAAAGTACGCGTTAATCGGATGAACCAAAAAACATTATTGTTATCCGTCATTTCAATATTTACACTCTCTGTGTTATTTGCCGGTTGTGCCGGCAAGATTCCACAAAGTACAATGAACAATAATTCTGCCTTATCCATCAGTGCCGGTTTAAATGCCAGAGCGTCTTTTCTCACAAAAGAATCCATCAACACAACCAATGTCTTTTTTATTCGACTCGATGATGAAAATGATAGTTTACAAAAGCAAAAAGTCATTACTTCAAACTATAACAAGACACCTTTAATGGTTGGATTTCAAATGGATAATATAGACTCTTTTTGTCTTAATTTGGAACCTGGTATCTATGCAGCCGTTGCTGCAAAAGGAGTTGGTGCAAATTCCAATGTTAAATACTATATTTATTTTCCAGAAGAAATGATAAAAAAAACAATTGTAAATTTAAAACAAAATTCAATGAGATACCTGGGTGAATTTGATTTTGAAGATGTCAGTTATAAAAATCAAATGAATAACCCTGATAAAGTACAATTTTATTACTTTGCAAGTGGATTGATAGACGGAGTCCCCGGCACAAGTAAACCAAGATATATTTCTAATTTTATTACTCCACAGCACCATTCACCATCCCTTGAAAAATTTGCCAATAGTAAAGAGAAAGAAGTAAAATTTCTCAATAGCGTATCGGGATCTTTCAAAAATACTGGCTGGTATGATAACATCAAAGCAAGACTCGATACATTGGGTAAATAGTTCTCAACCCAAAAAAGCTGATGAATATAAAGATGATGAATCTATTGTTGAGTTCCAGGGGAGTGCTCTGATCCGATACACCTGAGCCTCTCCATTAACTTGATTTCAAGATATTTTTTGCCTGCATAGGTCCAAATTTTTTCAACTTCCTTTAACGTTTTTCTGGTAATGCTTCCCCGGATAATCCTGTGGTGGTTTTAAAAAAAAACAGGGGCCCCAATCCACCACCTAAAAAAAGAAAAACCCCGTTGCGCTTGATGAATCAAGCAGATAGAATGTTTTCGACCAAAAAAACCTTTCATCAACGGGGTGCAACAGAGTATGTCACAAGGCGTGTT
>JAAELK010000024.1 GCA_024226935.1 Desulfobacteraceae bacterium | reverse complement strand
TACGGACTGTATTTCTGGAAATATTCAGGTCTTTGCTTATCTTCTTGATACTCCGCCCCTCTACAAAATAATACCGTCGAATTTTAGCTATCGTTTCCACTATTAACATCCTCCTGACCTCCATGATTTTTGTCATGAAGTGATTATATCAGGGGGGTCAATTTTCGACGCTGTTTTTCTTAAAAAGGGGTCATTATTGCACGCTGTTTAACAGGCGCCCGCATCTTGCGATCATTTCAGACCCGCAATAGTTACAAACCCCTCTTAATTTCGGCTGTGCTTCCACTTTCTTACCATCAACAATGGAATATTTCATTTGAGGCTCCTAAATTTCTGAAGACACATAATTAGTACTTATACGGACTTGTATATCTTATAAATTTGAATGATCTCCGACCAGTATACACGAAAAAACTACTGGCAAAAATTTGTATCAACATTTCTAATCCCTGTAAAGATATTTTGGCAAAATCATTATGGTGGAAATCTTAAGGATTATTATCCTATGGATAATTGTCATAAAATGTTCAGAGTATCAATGATACCAGTTCAAATCTTCATTGCTTGGCAAGCTTAAAATCAAAACATCTTTGATACTGTCAACACGTTTTGAAAGAGTG
>JAAELK010000023.1 GCA_024226935.1 Desulfobacteraceae bacterium | reverse complement strand
AGTATTGATTCTCAAGGGTTGTAGCGGTAATTGTTGGTAAAAAGAAACATTCATACTTCTTTTAATATCAAATCATTTTACTCGTGTCCCGAACTATTTTTAAAAATTTGATAAAAACTTTACTAACCCGAATATTTACATGGAATATAAAGAAAATTATAATGACAAAAAAAATATGTGTGTTTACCGGACATGGGACATGGGAAGCAGAAAATGAGAAGACTAGGATTGTTCGACATAGCGGCGTTCCGAATATCGTGCGAACAACAAGGGTGCCTTTTCAATCAGAATTTTACTTTTATACCCCCTTTGGGCACTATATGAACGATGCCAAAGGTCAACTAGCTATGACACTCCTGGATACTGGACAAGTCGACCATCTACCCGAACCTGAACAAATTATTCATTCAGGCCAGGGTATAGAAAATATCACCTTAGGTCCCCACACCACCTCAACTGTAAGAAGGCCAAAAAACGACGATAATTTTTACACATTAAGCTGGCCCATTCCCCTCCAGATTCTGCTTAATCCAAAATGGATGGCAAAATTGGTCAATGCCAGCCATATTCAGATTTTGACAACAAGAAATACCACCCTTTCTGAGTTTTTCAAGGTGGCGCCGGTACTTTTTCAAAACCGAATACTTGCCTGGTCTGCCTGTCGCAATTTTGCTTTAAAAAAAGCAGATAAGCGCAACCAAACGGGTAAACTATATCCAAGGGACAGGAAAGGCATTATAAAAAGGTATTTTCTCGATAATTCCAAAACCGTACATTGGACGACAAAGTGGAAGAATAGTGATGGAACAAACAAAATCATAGATGACCGTTTTAACTTAAAATTGTTCATCCAAGAACACTTTGATGTTGAATTTGCTTATGACTGTAAAAAAGGCTGGCAAACAATTCCAGAAAAAAAAGCAAAAATTGTTACAAACAATGATTCTGATTTAGACTCCGAGTTAGAGTTTGGCTTTGATCTTGACGCCCTCTCCAGCGATGACGAAGACACCAGCAATAACCCCAAAATACAAACGATAATGCATGATACTAAATTAAACAAACTACAGAGAAAAACAGACAGTTTAAATTCAGGAGAACTCATGCTGCTTGAATTGATGGATATAATAATATCATCTGTAACGATTTTTGGCGTGCGCAAAAAAACACCGGGAGGAATGGTAGGAGGCGAATACAATCTTGATGGCCACGCACTGAAAACTTGGGTTCACAAACACAAATTTAAACTCAAGGATAAGACACAGGGGAACTGGAAAAGAAACGGTCAAAAGTTACTCATAATGTTAGACCGCACCGGTGATATATTTGAACAACCCAGAGAAGCTGATTTTGTAAGACTATAGTGCTGGTCATATGACTTGATACTTTTGCAAAAATCATGTAGTATGATCGCTCCCGGAGTTTATTTAAAGAGGGGGCGCTGACATGGCTCAAGGCAAAGCACTTACACCGGAAGACAAGAAAGCAATAGTTGCTT
>JAAELK010000022.1 GCA_024226935.1 Desulfobacteraceae bacterium | reverse complement strand
CAATAACAAAATTAAAACTATGAAAAGGCAGGCCTATGGATATCGTGATTTTGAATTTTTCAAATTGAAGCTTTTTGATCTTCATAGAAAAAAGTACGCGTTAATCGGATGAACCATTTTTCATTTTTGGTTTATGATCCCAAATATTTCTTAGAGCGTGCCTGAATAGAAAGTGTACATTTTTTATATAGAAAGAGCACATTTTTTATATAAAAATGCACACTCATTATGATGGTTTATATTGGATTGAAGTCTAATTTTTCTTTTTATTTCCAATAGATATAATTTAAAATTTAAAAATTAAAATTTGGTTCATATTTTGCTGATAGCTTATAGGGGTAGTGTGCCAATAATCTCTTTAAGGAGGAATTTCTTATGCTTAAAAAAACGTCGATGTTATTGGGTTTTTCTTTTTTATTGGGTTTTATTTTTTATGGAGGGGCAATTGTTAAAGCCGACGTAGTTGATGTATGTGATTCAAATTATTTGGAGGAAGTGATCGAATCAGAACTGCCTGTTCTTGTTTATGCTTGGCACCCATTAAACGGACCTTCGATAATGTTAATGCCACATATAGAATCTCTCTCTCAAGACTACGATGGATCAGTAAAAGTGGTAGGCATTAATATGGATACATGTGAAGACCTGGGGACTTCTTTAGTAATATCAATATCCGATCTACCCGTTTCGCTGGGTGTGGTAAATGGAAAGGAAGTTACGAGGATATACGGTGCAAATCCATCGAAAATTGAACAGATGATAATTAACTATTTGCTTCCTAATACGGGTAATTGTACTGCACCGGAACTTATCGTAACAGATACTTCCGAAAGCAGTATTTTCCTTTCCTGGGATGACGAAGGTGCTGATAGTTATAATGTCTATTATAGAATAACAGGTGCTGCAAATTGGGAAACAGCAGAAGTTGAATTAACAGTTACAGAATATAATCTTACCGGTTTGTCCGATAATACAACATATGAAATTGCTGTTTATAGTATTTGTCCTGACGGATCAGATCCATTTGATACTGTTACTGCAATAACAGATGAGTCAAGCGGCACTGACCTGATAATTAATGATATTCCGGGACAGTATATTCGTGAACCTGCTGCAAATAATTGGCATATTGGCACAATATCACTCAATGGTGATTCATTAAAATGGACAAACGAAGCTGAAATAAGCTGGACCCTAATTCCTGATTTAGAAAATGAACAGCTTTTTACAACTGATGACTGCCCTTACCCGGGAAAAAATTTCACACTGGTGTTGAATCAAAATGGAGATGAAACTGTGGAGGTTACAGGTTTTATTTTTCTTAATGAAACTTATATACGGCAGGAAGAAGAAGATGAGATCGTTACTAACTGGTTATTTAATAATGACTTGCTGGATTATTCAGGTAATAATCACCTAACCTCTGTTAATGAACCTGTTTTTTCTACAGATAGAGTTGAAGGCAGCTATGCCGTTGAATTTAATGGTGTTGATGACTATCTCTATGCAGACTTAAATCATTCTTTTAACAGTGATTTTACATGGACTGCATTTATTAAAACCACAGATGATGGAACCATCATGGCAAAGGCTCCATTGATTGGCAACTGGGCTCGGGGTGGTAAAAGTCTTTTTGTCCGCAATGGAACATTACAGTTTGATGTAGGCTGGGTTGGTGTTTTAAATTCTGGTGCTGCTGTTAATGACGGCCAGTGGCATCATGTGGTTGTTATTGGTCAGATCAATAGTGGATGTAGTGTTGATACAGTTAAACTCTATGTTGATGGAGAGTTAAAAGCCACTAAAGACAGCTGGAACATTGATACTTTCTCTGATAAAGGTATGGCTATAAAAATTGGCTGTACAAACGATGATTTTCCTTCTGTGCCTTATTTTGATGGTTTAATAGATGATGTTCGCATCTATAACCGGATTTTGGATATAGGTGAAATTACTGATTCTTTCTAATCCCGTATATAGTGGGGTGTAATTAAACAATTGGGCGAAATCCTATGACGGATTTCATCCCAATGTTTAATTTTACCCACTGATTCCTAACTTACTATAAGTCAGTGAAATTAAAGGAGCAAAAATGGATAAGAGACGGTATAAAGCACACATCCAATCGGTAGCCCCTAAACAATTGAAAAAAGATGCGGTGGTAAATAACGACAAATGTATTCTAGGAATCAGTATGGGTAATCCAAATATGGAAAAAGCAAAGCTGGAAGCCTCCATTCAATGGGTGAGT
>JAAELK010000021.1 GCA_024226935.1 Desulfobacteraceae bacterium | reverse complement strand
AGGGTATGCCGGTGCTCCCAACCGGGAGTTTCTTGCCATGAATCATTTTAAATGACGGCATTATGAGAAAGGATGAAAAAAACGCCAACTTGACAATTAGAGACCTTTGATTAACTCAAACCATAAAGGCATTACTTATTACAAAATTGAAATTAATCATACGTAATACTTCGAATTTCTTTATATAACCAATTAAAATTATTGAATATTTGCTTTGTTTGTGCTATGAAAAGATAATCAAAAAGCATAAATAGAGGAATTCTAAATGGGCTTTAAATCAGAGCAAAAAAATCTAACATTTTCTGATCTTGAAAAATCATCCAGAGACAAGAAGAATCGAAGCAAGGAAAAGACTCACTAAAGGTAAATTTAATATAATCGTAGGAGATATACTCAATCAGTTTGCAGCTAAGGGCTTGACCATTAATGAAGGGATTGCGATTGATGCCCGGATAGTCAAATCAGCCAGCAGCCCCAAAAGTAATAAGAAGCTGAAAGAAATAAAAGTAAGGCGTGAAACTCCAGAAGGTAAGCTTGATAAGAATGGTAAGCCTTTAAAGTTTTCAAGAGACATTGAATCTAATTGGGTAACAAAAAATAATAAACATTATTATGGCCTGAAGGAGCACACATCAGTTGATGCAAAACATGGATTTGTGCTTACAACTGTTTTAAGCCGAGCATCAGTAAATGATACCAATTATTTGGCATATTGCACTTTATATAGCCGTCATACCAAACATAAACTTGCGATAGTATATGCAGATAAAGGGTATGCCGGTGCTCCCAATCGGGAGTTTCTTACCATGAATCATTTTAAAGACGGCATTATGAGAAAGGATGAAAAAACGCCAAACTGACCGAATTAGAGATAGGCAGGAACAAAGGAATATCCAAGGTCAGATATATAGTTGAACAGTATTTCGGTTTAAGCCATCTTCATGATAACGGGCAAAGGGCTAGGTTTACAACCATAGACAAAAATCATGTTGATATCTGGTTCAGGCAAGTGGCATTCAATATACAAAGAGGTTTTAACATATT
>JAAELK010000020.1 GCA_024226935.1 Desulfobacteraceae bacterium | reverse complement strand
TTCATACTTGAATGGTAACACGCCTTGTGACATACTCTGTTGCACCCCGTTGATGAAAGGTTTTTTTGGTCGAAAACATTCTATCTGCTTGATTCATCAAGCGCAACGGGGTTTTTCTTTTTTTAGGTGGTGGATTGGGGATATAATAAATTTTGATAGCATGTCAGTTCAGTGTTATTTATTTCGCCGCGGGTCCAAAGCCCGATAATAAAAAAATCATCGAAGGAGTAGGTTCAATGAAATTGAAATATGCTTTGATAGTTATTATTTTTTTATTCTTGAACAGCACACTGGGTGCGGCAGAATTAAAAATGGGGGGAACCGAATGGTCTCCCTACATGGGCAAAGAGTTAAAAAATTATGGAATTGCATCTGAAATCGTCACTCGAATATTCAACCGAGCCGGCCATAAGGTTCAGTTTATGTTTTTCCCGTGGAAACGCACCCAGATTCTTGTCAAAACCGGCGAGTTGGATGGCCTTGCCATCGCCTGGTTCACAAAAGAACGGGCCAAAACCATGGTTTACAGCATACCTTACATAAACACAGCCATAGTTCTAATAAAACGCAAGAATGATCCCTTCGTCTACAATAATATCAAAGATCTTTACGGAAAGAACATTGGAGTGATAATAGGTTATGGTTATTTAAAAAAAATCGAATCCGACAAGATTCAAAAAACCTTTGTAAAAAGTCTTAAACAAAATTTGCAAAAACTTGCAAATGGGAGAATCGATCTTACCATGGAAGAAAAGCTCAATGCCCAAAAGACCATCGCTGTAATGCCAAAAGAGGTACAAGACTCTTTGACAATCGTTGAAAATCCATTTGAAATAAAAGAGCTGCATATCACCCTATCAAAAAAACTTCCCAATCATAAGAAACTTATAGATGATTTTAATACCGCCTTAACCTCCATGATTAAAGATGGAAGCTATCAACAAATGATCAAGAGACTGACACGTAGAGCCCTGGGCATATTACCCCATGAATGAAGGGAGATTCAATGGAAATAGTTTAGAAACTATAAATGGTAGTTGGTTTCCATACACTCTTTAAGAATTTGGGCCTTAAATTCTTTGCTCTAACTTTTTACCGTTTTTGATCCCGTCCCCATCTGCTTATTTCAGGTTTTTGGCATACCTGATTACGAGCAAAATGTCTCCACATTATATACGGGGTTAGAAAGAAAGCTCCCATTTTTCTTCAATCAACTCCTTGCCCCATACTTTATTTTTTTTTGTCGTAACTAATTCGAAATTAGCATTTGCATACAGTTGTTTCGCGGCATCAAGAAAATCAATTGTCCATAAAAAAAAATTTTTATATCCATGTGTTTTTGCAAAAAAGACTGCTTCATTAACGAGGTCTTTACCAATTCCTTTTCCTCGTTCTGTCGGCTCGACAATTAACCAGCGTAATTGCGCAATCTCCTTTTCACACTGAACGATCGCAACAGAGCCAATTATGGAACTGTTTCTTTCGGCTAACCATATATGCTCTTTTAAAGGATTAAAGTTTTCAACAAAATTAGCCAAACCGTTTGCTACATATACATCAAACTGATCATTGAATCCATATTCTTGGGCATATAGAACACCATGACGATGAATGATAAATCCAATATCGGTGTGTGTCAAGCAAGTTGTCGCCTTTTCCTAAAAAGATTTCTCAGCTTCACCGCAAAATCTCCTCATGAGTTCCGACGGGTCATTGAAGCCCATTCTCACCCATGAGAAAATTTTGCTATTGTGTCGCTACT
>JAAELK010000019.1 GCA_024226935.1 Desulfobacteraceae bacterium | reverse complement strand
GGGAAAATGGAAAATTGGGTAATGGAAAATTGGGTCGGACCAAGCTAACCAACAGGAAATTCATTAAAAACATTCCAATTATAGGTGTTATTTGGGGCAATATCGCATTTTTCAGCATCAAAAAGAGCATTATAGGATTCAGCTTCCTCACAAATTTGAAAAGATTCTTCTGCTTCAGTAATTTTGCGTCCTCCTGCCTGTGTACCCAGTTGGGACATAATTCTCTTTACGAATGTATTGCTGCCTGTTGCTATGCTCTCTGTCCACTTACTTTCACGTCTGCATTCACAATTTGCCAATGAGTAACCGACCCACTTTCTGTGTGCAGCCTGAAAAATATCAAAAGAATCAAAACCGGCCAGTTCTCTTAATTTTTCGTAATCAATCAGAATGTTTTTTCGCCTTGGCTTCTGAATTTCGTTATATCCGCACCATAACCACTGGGACGGATGATTTACAGTTCCGGTTCGTACCATATTCAGATCAATATAAACGATACATTTTTTCAGATGCTCACCGGTTTCCACGGCAGTCGCATGATAACGGTCCTGCCAGAATGCACCGACTCTCTTTTTTCTGTGATTATATTCCTGTCCGGTTTTCCCGGCTGATAACTGAACCGATTTGGGAATAACATCACGACCTGCATGATCATAAACCAGTAAATGTACATGATTTGATGTGACCATATAATTCAATATTACAAGGCCATACTTTTTTTTAGCTTTGTACAGCCATTGCATCCATCTGTGACGATCCTTAGCGTATCTGAGCAGAAATTCTCTTTTGTGGCATCGGTGGGTTAAATGCCATACATATCCGGCAATATAATGACGGTTCGCTCTTGCCATTTGCTTTATATACTCCAATAACCAATAACGCTCTTTCTGACCCCAAAAAAGTGATTATAGCCACTTTTCAGAGCCAAAATCAACATAGTTTTTCTTTAATATTTGATAGTTGGCTCGGTCCGACCCAATTTTCCCTAATTCCCTAATTCCAGTTACTGGGTCGGACCAAGCTAACCAACTGGAAATTCATCAATTTCATTCCAATTATATGTGTTTTTTGGGGCAATATCGCATTTTTCAGCATCAAAAAGAGCATTATAGGATTC
>JAAELK010000018.1 GCA_024226935.1 Desulfobacteraceae bacterium | reverse complement strand
TTTCAAAAAGTTTCGGCGGAGTGGTCCTATTCAACCACAAACTCCTATTCTGAAACAGTAGGGGCGACCACCTCGGTCAACTCCACAGTATCTAACACCTCGGTGTTTTCCCTTATCGTTCCTGCCAAGGCCATATATGCAATGAAGGGAACCGTCTACCAGAGTACCGCTTCATTTCCCTACACTGCAACCTTTAAGAATCCCTATGACGACAGGCTCTTTTATATGACCGGGCAACTTGACAATGCCACATCGATTTCCACCTATACCCAATGGCTTAATATAGGTTATGTTGATGATGATGGAAATAAAATCATCTATGATAAGTACAAAGATGATTGGGGACCCTATAATTTAAGCCTTTCAACAACTCTCGCAAAACCTGAAACCCCGAGAGTTTTTACCCTCAATACCAAAAAAAGTCTTGGTATCGATTCCATAACTATTCCCATGGATGATCCGGGATGGATGATGTCGGAAAAAGAGGTGGCATTCCGTCAACAAAATGGCTTAAATTAACACAATAACCGCCATGGGCGGACCAGGGATTTTACCCTTGGTTCCGCCCACAACAAAAATTGAAACGCCTGATATCGGGAGTTTCATATAAATAAATTAAATAGACTCAACAATAACTTCCGGTTTTTTTAAGATTCTGTACAAAAAAAGACAAGCTGCCCCCTCAAATAGTTTTAATTTAGGGGGGGGGCAGCTTCTAATAAGCTTAATAATTTGCCATAATACACCCGGAATCAAATCCAGGTGATTGCATTTTTTCCCAGGTTAAGATACCACTTATCAATATAATATAGTAACTCAATACAATATAATAAATCAGGACAATATAATAAATCAGGACAATGTAATAAATCAAGCCTGACCTCGTATAAAAAGGAGTCTTCCATGAGCGATCATACCCCACGATTGATGGATGCCCTGGATGCCTTTGATGAAGGTATCTATATCATCAGCGAAGATTTTATCGTCGAGTATATGAATAGTTTCATGAAAACCCACTTCGGTGACGGTGTGGGCAAAAAATGTTATGAGGTGTTGATCCATTCCGATAAACCCTGCGACTGGTGTAAATACGACGAGATTTTTAAAAATAATGAAACCCATCATAGTGAAGTTTACCTGGACTCCGTTGGAAAAAACTTTGCCCTGTCGGAAATGCCCATAACCAACCGTGATGGAACCCGTTCAAAACTTTCTGTCTACAGGGATATTACCCTCAGTGTAGAACAGTCCGCCAAACTCAAATCCTCCATGAAAAGCTATCAACGACTCTTCAAACACGCAGGATGCGGAGTGTTTATCAGCAGCAAAGAGGGTAAATTTCTGGATGTGAATCCGGCATTATTAGCCATGTTGGGATACCAGAACAAGGAGGAGTTTCTTTCCCTTAATCTTGCCACGGATGTCTATCTAAAACCAGAAGACAGACGTGAGTACACAAAAAACATAGAAAAAACAGGCCAGGTTGTGGATTACGAGGTCCAGTGGAGAAAACGCGATGGCCACATCCTCCATATCCTTTTGACCAGTAATGTCCGGTATGACACAGCCGGGAACAGCCTGGGCTATGAAGGAATCGTGGTGGACCAGACCCAGAGAAAACTCATTGAAAACCAAATCAGGGAAGCCTATGATTTTTTGGACAAAACCATTTCATGTTCAACCAATGCCATCATGGCCATGGACATGGGAGGGCAAATAAAATTGTGGAATCATGGGGCTGAAGAGATATTTGGATATTTGGCCGGGGATGTGATCGGAAAAATGAGCATTCAGCAGGTCTACTCCAAAGAAATATTTAAAACAATCATGGAGATGATGATGGAGGGAGGGCACGGCGGAAAAGGGAGACTCAATTCTTATCCTCTCACCTTTACCAGGAAAAATGGCAAGATGGTGGAAGGTAACCTGTCCGCCAGTATTATTTATGATGAAAAAAGAAATGAACAGGCAGCCGTGATCACTTTTGTGGACCTGAAGGAGCGCCTCAAGACCGAGCGGGAATTGTCAGCGGCACGCCAGCATCTTCTCCAGTCAGAAAAACTGGCTGCCATGGGCAGACTGACTTCCCAGATCGCCCATGAGCTGAACAACCCACTGTTTGGGATTATGAACACCCTTGAATTGATGAAAACAGAAATTTCTCCCACCAATAAGCGGCGCAAACTATTGGATATGTCCCTGTCGGAAATAATGCGCCTGGCAGACATGCTCAAAAAGATGCTCTCTTTTTCAAAGCCAGATCAGAAAAACAAGATGGAACTGGATATCACTACGATTTTGGATGAACTGCTGTTACTCTATGAAAAACAGTTCAGGGAAAACAGCATTAAACTTGTATTGAATCTTATGAAAAACCCCGGGAAAATTCTTGCATCCAAAGACCAGTTACGCCAGGTTTTTATCAACCTGTTTTCAAATGCCATATATGCCATGCCCGAAGGCGGGATCCTTACAATCGGTACCAGGATCAGTTCGAATATGCTCATAATCACCATTGAGGATACGGGTACAGGGATCAAACCCACGCACCTGGAAAAAATATTTGACTCTTTTTTCAGCACTAAAAACGAAAGTGTCCAGGGGGTAGGACTGGGACTGTCTGTCTGTTACGGATTTATCCAGGACCATGGCGGTGATATCGAGGTAACCTCCAAGGAAGGGGAATGGACACGTTTTGTCATTTCACTGCCCCTGGTATGAATCTAACCTGTCCTTTCCATATAAGGATGAAAACTTAAGTTTTTTTAGAAAAATTTGGATAGAGCAAACCCTGCCCACACGGCCGTAAGTCCCAGAATTACCTGGAGACTCATATTCACAAATGCAGCCCCGGTCTGACCATTTCTCGCTAGAAAAAACACTTCATACCCAAAAGAGGCAAAAGTGGTAAATCCGCCTAAAAATCCGATAAAAACAAGGGCACGAATCTCGGGAGTAAAGATCTCATGGATTTCGGACAGCCCCCCCAGAAAACCAATAAAAAAGCAGCCGGAAATGTTAACAGTCAAGGTTCCCAGGGGAAACCAGGCTCCCTTGTACAAAAAGAGAGTAGCTTCATAGATAAGGTATCGACAAATGGAACCTGCAAACCCACCGATTCCCACCATTAATATTTTTAACATGGAGAAAAATTTTCCTGTTCAATCATTTTTTTATTTTCGGCATTGTCCATTATCACGCCAGAAGGGCATTATAAAACCTTACCCACTCCTGTTCCCGGATGTTAAAATCCATAATTTAAATCCATAAATTTGAATGCCCACACTTAAAAACCTCTGTTTGAGTATCTTTTTTAAGAAATCAATATAGACACAAAGACAGAGGCAATATATATATGAAAAATATCAGAGCACTATAGATAAAGCAATTAAAATTATAATACCGGAAAAAAGCAAAACTAATGTTTATCATATCTTTAAATTACAAATGCCAACTCGAAGAAGTGGACAAATATCTTGATGCCCATGTCACCTATTTAAAACAAGAATATGCCAATGGAAATTTTATTGCATCGGGGAAGAAAATCCCAAGAACCGGTGGTATTATTTTGTCCAATGTTAAAACAAAGGATGATCTCGAAACTATTTTGGCAAAAGACCCGTTTTACAAGGCCGATATTGCACAATACGATATCACGGAATTCATCCCAAGCATGGTGGCAAAAGGCTTTGAAAATTTTCAAGAAACGCCATGGGCGGACCAGGAAATTCACCCTTGATTCCGTCCACAACAAAGATTGAAACTTGCGCCCAGTATATCTGGAGTTTCATATAAATAATAAAATCTAATCAATTACCTGCTTCATAGATGGAGCCCGAAGAAGACTTAAGTTCATACCAGGCCTGGCGGAGGGAAATCAAAGATAGGGCAATCTTTTGCTGGGTCTGGATCAAATTGTTCTGGACCTCATTAAGGGTTACCAGACCGGTTTTCCCATATTGATACTCTATTTCCACCATATCCCGATTCTGTTTTACCAGGCTGCCATTTTCACGATAGAGCCGCAGTTGTTTCTGGGCTCCTGCAACGGTAAAGCAATCCTGACGGATTTCAGCCACTACTGTGTTTTCAAGATTTTTAAGGTCCATTCGAGCTTCGGCACTGACATATCTGGATTCTTGCAGGGCAGCCCTGTCGCTGCCGCCACTAAATAGTGGATAAGAAAGTAACAAACTTACACTGTTTTCAATATCATCGCTTTCAAAGCTGCCGCTGCCAGTTCTGTCTGCTCCCACGGATCCATTAAGACTGAGTTGTGGAAAAAATACAGCCTTTGCAGTCTTAATATCGGCATTGGCAATCTCCAAGGCCAGCCTTAACTGGCCAAGATCCGGCCGGGTGTCCAGGGCATAGGCCACCATGGTTGTCACCTCCGGTGGTTCCATCTCTTTTTTAGTCTCAACCTTGGGAAAGACAGGTTCAGGCAGATCCAGGACCTCTATACTTTCTCCTAGAAGGCCGGCAAGACCAGCCCTGGCCACATCAAACTGGGCCTTAAATTTTTCCATCTCAATCTGGGCCTGGTTCATGCGGGTATTGAGATTTAAAACATCACTATAGGATCCCTTGCCCGCCCTTTGCTTAATTCTGGCATCTTCCAGTTGTTTTGCATAAAAGCTTTTATCAGCAGATGCAATAAATTGATTAGCCAGGGCCAATTGGGCTGCATGAAAACTTGCTGCCACCGAAGATAAAAGATTTCTAATCACATCGGTCTTAGCCATCTCTTCCAGATCCTGATCAAGCTTTGCAGCCAGAACCGTGTATTTAGTGGAAAAACCGGAAAACAGGATCCATTCCATGGACATGGCCCCTTCATAGTATTCCTGGCTGGAAGCTGTAACCGAACCTGCTGCAATATCATTATCCGAATACTTATTCCGGGTCACCGATGCCCCCAGGGACAATTGGGGATAATAGTCGGCCTTTGCCTGGATAATCCTTTCCCTGGACTGATTGATTCTCTGAACCATTGCCTGAATGGTAGGATTAGCAGCCAGGGCTTTTTCAAAGGCCTTATCCAGGGTCATCTGACCTGCCAGTGCCGATCCATAACCCACCATGACAGACAAAAGGCCGACAATAAGCAAATATCGATATTTCAATTTAACTCCTTTGATTTCAATTTGACCCCTTGGCTTTCAGATGATCATATCGCCGGGATGAGGGCTCCATTAAGGTCCTGGATTCTGGCCATACTCCCCGTAGCACCCGATGAAAAACCAACCTGAAATCATTGAAAATCACCAGAAGACAGGGAATAAGAACCAGGGTAAGAACAGTAGCAAACAACACCCCGGCTGCAAGGGAAATGGCCATGGGAATAAGAAACTGAGCCTGGAGATCGGTTTCCAACAGCATGGGACCAAGCCCCCCAACTGTACTCAGGGTGGTTAAAAAGATAGCCCGAAAACGCCGGGAACCGCCCCGGAGGATAGCCTCAAAAAACGGAATATTCCTGGCAAAATTTTCATTGATCCTTTCGACAAGAACGATGGCATCATTGACCACCACCCCGGTCAGGGCCACCATGCCAAAAAGACTCATCATGGACAAACTATATCCCATGACCATATGGCCCAGAACAGCCCCGATAACACCAAAGGGGATGGTAACCATGATGATAAAAGGCTGAAGATAGGAACGAAACATGGTGGCCACAATGGTAAAAATACCCATAAGAGCAATGGGAAAGCCTATTTTCAGGCTTGACATGGATTCCCTGGATCTTTTTTTATCTCCCTGCAAGAGGATAAGCAGATCCGGAAATTTTTCCTTTAAAGTGATTAAAAAACCCTTACCCAGATCCTCAAATATTTCATTGGCATTGGTAATTTTCGTGTTCACAAATCCTGTAACCAGAACACTTCTTTTGCCGTTGGTACGACGGATGGCGGAAAACCCCGGTTCAAATTCAATATGGGCAACAGATCTCAGTGGAACTTGTTCCCCCTTTGGGGTCCTGATCCGGATCGATTGCAGATCTTCAAGGGAGCTTCTCTCGGATTTTGTATACCTGATTTTTACCCGGACGTCATGTTCCCCCCGTTGGAGCCGCTGGGCCTCATTGCCGTAAAACCCTGAATTTATCTGGGAGGCAAGGTCTGCCACGGTAATTCCTAAACTCCTGGCTTCTGGTTTAAGGGATAACCGCAACTCTTTTTTACCCTTATTCATGTCCGACTTAACCTGGTAAACCCCCGCAAATTCCCCAAGTTTTTTCTTGAGCATGGCCGTGGCTGCCACCAGGGTTTCAACGTGATCGCTGTGCATTTCAAAAGCCAGGGGAGCACGTCTTGCCCCAGGTCCCAGGGCCTGAAAAGTCAAAGATTCGGCTCCCGGAATACTGCCGATATTTTCTTCCCAGGCAAAAAGGATATCTTTGGAGTGAACCCCCCGTTTTTCCGATTCCAATAAAATTGCCTGGACCATACCTGCATGGGGACCACTGGTTGTCATCCCATCGGAGGATGCCCCCACAAAGGTGAACATATGCTTGATCAATGGTTCCCCGGTCAGAGTTTTAAACCCCTTTGCATAGTTTCTCAGGCTTTTTTCAATCTTTACCATGGCAAGTTCGGTCATGGCAGCAGGAGTTCCTTCGGGAAAGGCAATGGATGCTGTGATCACATATCCGTCGGTCTGGGGAAAAAGCGAATATTTTATAAGACCGCCTTTAACAATGCCGATCACTGTCAACAACACGGCAATGGCAGTACATAAAACCAGATATCGAAAATGAAGGGCCCGGCTTAAAAAAGGGGTATATACCCTCAACACAAACCATTCCATACTTTGACTTGTAAACCCGTTAATCCGGGCGACAATACCCTGCCCCCGGCCCGGGACCAAAATTTCATCCAAATTATTTAAATGGGCCGGCAACAAAATAAAACAATCGATCAGGGAAATAAAGAGACATGAGATCACCACAGATGGCAAAATAGCTATAAACTTACCCATGGTACCTTCCACAAACCCCAGGGGAATAAAAGCCACAATGGAGGTAAGAACTGCTGCTGTTACCGGCATGGCAACTTCCATGGTTCCTTCAATGGCAGCCTTCAGAGGTGGTTTACCCTGTTTTCTGTGAACATAGATGGATTCTCCCACCACGATGGCATCATCCACAACTATTCCCAACACCAGAATAAAGCCAAACAGGGAAATCATGTTGATAGTGCCACCAATGGCCCAGAGAACTCCTAGGCCCCCGGCAAGGGAAATAGGAATCCCCATGCCCACCCAGATGGAAAGCCGGGTGTTTAAAAAGGCCCAGAGCAGTACAAAAACAATGACAAGCCCCATACTTCCGTTTCTGGTCAAAAGATTAATGCGGGCTTTCAGAGAAGTGGTCCTGTCATATAATACCCGAAGTTCAATACTGGTCGGCAATTGCTTTTTTATTTTATCCACCAGGCCGTTAACAGCCCAGGAAATATTCAAGGCATCTTCCTCATCGGTCTTTGAAACCATGATCAACACGCAACGTTTTCCGTTAACGTAGGCCCTGGCGGGATTTTCTTCAAACCCATCCACGATGGTTGCAATCCTGTCCAGGGTCACTATCTGGCCAGATTCTTGTGCCTGTACAACAACCTTGGCAAGTTGTCTACCTGTATATTTACGCCCCATGGTTCGCAGGCGGATCTCTTCACCTATTGTTTTCAAGGTACCGCCGGACCTGTTCACACTGGAATTACGAACAGCATCGGCCACATCATCAAAGGTCAGATTGTATTGCAAAAGCTTTTCTTCAGAAACCTCAATGGCAATTTCATAGGCCCTGGCACCAAACATTGAGACCTGGGAAACATTTCCCAACTCCTTTATCCGGTCGGTGATCTTTTGCCCCCATTCCTTAAGCCGGCGTTCCGGCATATCAGAAGCCAGATAAAGGGTAAGCACACGGCTTTTCCGAATCGACTCTTTGATCACGGGTTTTTCCGCATCCTTGGGAAAGGTGGCGATGGCGTTGATCCTGGTCTTTACATTTTCCAGCACATCCCCGGTATCATACCCTTTTTTTACTTCAATGGAAGCTGTGGCAACATTTTCAGAACTTATAGTGGAATACTCTTTAACCCCTTCAAGCCCCTCAATTGCCTCTTCGATTTTCCGACTAATGCCTTCTTCCACCTCTTCGGGGTCCGCCCCGGGATAAGCAAGAGAAATGGAAATTCGATCCCTTTCCATGGTAGGAAAAGATTCTCTTACCATGAAATAAGCCGCCATAACACCCACCACCACCACCGTGGCAAGGACAATATTGGCAAAGACTGTATTTCTGGCAAAGGCGCCAAGAATCTTTTCCATTCTCTTTTATTTCCTGTTCATGATCTTAAGGGCGCTGTTTTCAAGGGGATCCACCAGCCGGGTGATAATCAATAAATCCCCGGGGGTTATATCCCCGGATAAAAACACCTCATCACCGCTTGCATAGACCTTATTCACCAGGACAGTTTTCAAACGATTCTCCCTGGAAATATAAACGGTATTATCCGTACTGACCAGCCAACGCTTAAGAGAAAACAAACCATCAATGGTCTTACCCGGGATACTGACACTGCAAAACATGCCTGCCACAAGGGGAGAGCAATCTTTGCAGGTTTCCTGGGAAGGATCAAATTTTACAGCCAGGGTTATGGTGCGAGATGCCTGATCAAAGGCCACCAGCCTTTCCACCACACCGTCAAAGAGATCGTCCTTGGCTTCAATCCAGGAAATTTCACAGAGAACAGGACTCGGGTTTGGAAACCAGCCAGACAGATCCCTTGGGCCCTCTTCCACAAAATTTAACCATTTGGAAGCCTGGATAGCATCCAGGGAAACCTCAATCTCAAGAAATGAATCATCTGCCAGGGTGACCACCTGGCTGCCCTTTGTGACATACTCCCCACCCTCCATGGCAACGGCGGTAATTCGAGCAGTAAAAGGTGCTTTTACCGTACACCGGGCAAGATTGGCCAGAGCCTTATCCATATCAGCTGATACCGATGCGATTCCGGCTTTGGCCTCCAGGATTTGAACCGGATACAGGGCAAGGGACAATTGCATCAGATCATAATTATCAATGGCATCGTTCAAAGACTGTTCCGACTGATCCAGTTCCGATCGATTTCCAATTTTGTTTTCCTCTAAAAGAACCCGGACACGATTATACTCGGCCCGGGAAAGATCCATGGTACGCCGAATGGTTTTCACCCGCAACCTGTCAGTTTTAAACTCTTGTTCAATCCCAGCAAGAAGATTTTTTTCCTGCTCCAAGCCAGCTTTAAGGCTGTTCAATTCAGCAATATAATCCCCAGGATCTATCTTGAAAAGAACCTCGTCTTTCAAAACAATCCTGCCCTTTTTAAACCCGGGATGGGTATAGATGATCCTTCCTGACACCTCCGCGGACAATTCCACCAGGGTCACAGGCTGGGCCACCCCGAAACCTTTTAACCTGGTTTCAACCGATTGGGGCTCAGCTTTTTTCACATCCACCTCCAGGACCCGCTCTTTTATCAAACCCCGGTGGGGGGATTTTTTAAAAGATTGAAAATAGATCATGGCAACAAATCCCACCCCAAGGATCACAAGACTCAAAACAAGACGGGGAACTACCCTGGACATCCTTATTTTTTTTTTGTTTTTTTCCATAAACCCAGGACCCTGATCCTTGTATTTATATGGAGACTGCTTTCCTGATCAGACAGATTTTAATTTCCCGACAATCTTGTTATTCCCGCCACCCTGATTCAAAAACCCGGAAAAGAAAAATCCGATAGATAGCAGCCAATCGCTTCAAATTTAGATAGAAATTTTACTAGTATAGTTAACCAATATATTTCAGTATTGTCAAGCCAGGACACCCCAAAGTCAAGGCAATTCCATATAATTTTTTTATGTATTATTTGGATTTTAATTGTTTTGGTACCAACCCAGCCGCGGAAAAACAAAAGTTTGTACGATTGATTTTTTTCCCAGCCTTGTGTAAATAGACAAGGTGCCGTAAAAATCATTTCGTTACAAACTTTTTATAGGTATAAGGGATGTAACCGATAGGGCGGAGCTACGCCGGTTTTTTTAAAAAAAAGACCTTTACAAAATCAACTAATTTCCCAGAATTGAGACCCCTCTGCGATATAACCCAACAACTCTATTTGGATATGCAACCACAGTCAGATTGGTTTCTTAAAAAAAGCAGAAGAAAAGGATGTGAAAATGTCTCGAATTATTACTCGATTTTTAATTATTGTTGCCACGATGACAGCTGTTTGTGTCGTAGTTGTATTACTGTATACAAAACAAAATTTCTCAGAAGCTGCATGGGCAATTTTGGCAGCAGCCTTAGCTGTGATTACATCCGCAATTTCTGCATGGAATGCGCAAAGAGTTGTCGAATTAGAAGAAGATAGGCTTCGGCCATATCCCTATCCGTGCTTCGACACTACAAGTCGTTATGGCCTCATGCTTTTACGGGTGAGAAATTCAGGTCAATCAACTGCTTATAAAATCAAACTCAAAATGAATGAACCATTACTTGATTCTAAAGGAAATGAAATTAAATTTGGAGATTCAGAAGAGATCTCTATCATACCGGTTCTTTTCCCAGGGCATAGTATCTCAAAAACGGTTGATGGACATGTTGATTTTTGCAATATGCAGAAAAGCCATAAATACACTGGGAAAATAGAATTTCAGGATGCACAAGGTAAAGTTTATAGGCATGAATTTATACTCGATGCGGAAATGTACAAAAATACACCGCTTTATTCTGAGGAACAACTTAAAACTGCCTTTGAGTTGCAAAAGATACCAGGAGAGTTGGTCAAAATAAATCAAAATTTGGGTAAAATGAAATTGTAGTTTTCCATTATTAACTGAAACTTTTAAATTTAAAAGACACCATACTTAATTCAAACAAGCAAAATACTACGGTTGCGACAAGAAGTCGCTTTTAATAATGTTGGACCTTGATCTAACCTGCTGCATTACCAGTAATGGCTTTGTGTAAACCCCGAATGACAATAAAGCCCTTGGCTTTATTGTCAGGAGAGAGAATCGTGAAACGACTTGAACGCAATAGCCGTATTGGTGTGGCTGATAGCAGCAGCGATGTTACTGACAGCCGTACTGACTTGCAAAACAACTCGTACACAACCGTTTACTGTGAAGGCTGTTCTTGACTGCCGGATGTTGAAAGATGCCTTATCAATGCTTGAGCCGGATGAAGTGAAAATTTCATATCCGGTTCTTAGCGAGCTTGGGACTGGCGACAGTCCCCGGCTACCCGACGCGGGCCGGTGATTTGGGTGCTTAACCTCTAAGCGAGGAAACAAACAAATACAAGAGCTGTGACAGTGTTTAAAATACTAAACCAGCAATTAATTTTGAATATATTATTTTTATTCAGGTAGTTATATGCCATAACGAGAGAATGGTAATATTAACGTAAGGTACTTAAATTATAAATAGAGCGGTGTGACAAATATTTTATGAATCTTATTGAATCATTATTAAAAAAAAGGCCTTACAGGTCATCTGAACTTGTTAGGAAATTAATCGAGACGGAGAACATCTCGCCTGAGGCAGCAAGAAAACGTGTAAGTCGGGTTAAGACACCAATAAAACGATTTAATAATATTAACTTACCAAACAGAGAGATTATTTATGGTTCATCAGGATATCGCGTACTTCGCATCAACAGTAAGTATCGGTGCCTTTGAATTATAATGAAAATTTTAAGTCTTGAAATTAAGGAGTGGACATGACCATTTTCCTATTTTTTTGTATTAGCCGTACAAGAATGG
>JAAELK010000017.1 GCA_024226935.1 Desulfobacteraceae bacterium | reverse complement strand
TTCAACAGGGCCTTTGGAAGGAACCAATAACAAAATTAAAACTATGAAAAGGCAGGCCTATGGATATCGTGATTTTGAATTTTTCAAATTGAAGCTTTTTGATCTTCATAGAAAAAAGTACGCGTTAATCGGATGAACCATAATTTTTTTGCAATAGAGCCTAATAAAGGACTTTTCGGAACTGGTATTTGTCTTGAAACGGTTCTTTGTCCCAGAATGCAATCAAAGGTTTCAAGCTAAAAGAAACCCCAAATCCAAGTAGCCATTCATCATATGCCGGAGAATGATTATAAGCGCCAAACACACCAGCAATTATGTGGGGGCTGAGCATTTTCCAGCCCTCCATCTGAATGGAAGCGGTTGGCCCTGCTTCTGAATTACCATCATACTGCCCATTCAAATCATTTAAAGCCGAGGATGATAAACCACTCGTGGAGACATCCTTTAAGGGATAATAGGCATTGCCATGTACTTTTTCCGTCATCCATCCAAGCGAGATTTGTATATCTATCCAAAAATCTTTGCATTCAATGCTTTTTAATCTGAACAGTGGACCTGCTGAAAGGATATATTCCGGACTGTAGTATCCACCATGACCATATGTAAAAAAATTAGAGTTTTTATCAAAATGTTTGTAGGCAGCGTACCCTCCCCAGGTAAATTCCCATATTTTTTTCCAGGTACTTGTCTGTCCAATGGCCAGGTCCAGCTGCCAACTGTGATTGTCCTCAACACTTTCTCCACGGTAAAGATCAAACCCGGCATCGGAACTGAACCACCAGTCATCATTCAGGGCAAGTGATTTACCGATGACACTTCCATTGCGGGTCACCCGCCCCCAGGCTGAACGGCCATAGGGATCCTTTAAACCCGCATATGAAAGGATAGATTCTTCAATGCTTTCACGATGAACTTCTATCCTGAAGTCCGATAACCTGGTTTTAAATTTAAAAACCGGGGTCGCGCTTACATCGCTGTTCAGAGGACTTGTACCTACTTGAAGATTGAGAGGGAGATGCCCTTCTTTTTTCCACCCCAAAAAAAATTGCTGAACATCAGCACTGTTGCCAAGAAATGCAAGAGAACGGTCTCCATTTACATTCAAGTAATAGCTTCCGGTCCGGGACGATTTTGGCGTTCCGCTGTCCAGAGTTTTGAATACCCATGATCCCCTCCATTCCTGTCCAGACTCAACTGGCAGGACAAAAGAAGCAGGAAAGATATTTTCATCCAGTTGGGAAGTACCCGGATCACCGGACCTATGAAAGTGGTATGCAAAGCCTTCTATGTGTGGTGAATTGGCATTGTAATAACATGCGTCTGGTGAATTCTTTGTTTGTGAAGCCAAGACTGCTGACTCATGGGTGAAAAAAAATGATGTTGCAGCATCTTTCAAAACCTCGTTCTTG
This sequence comes from Desulfobacteraceae bacterium, assembly GCA_024226935.1. Classification (GTDB taxonomy): domain Bacteria; phylum Desulfobacterota; class Desulfobacteria; order Desulfobacterales; family Desulfobacteraceae; genus NBML01. Next base: position 10,517 of record JAAELK010000017.1, on the reverse strand, counting down.
CTGTCTGCCATTTGCTTAGCCAGGTTCCATGCCGTTTTTTTATTTCCATTTATCATAAGGGTATCAAGCAGCCGTGTCGCTATATGGGATACAGCCGGTATAAACAAGGGTGAATCCATATCCGTTATTTTTTGGTAAAGAGATAATGCTTGTGCTATATCCTTTTTTTCCAATGAATCCTGAATCATCTGGGAAAGCAGGATTTGTTTGAGTTCTATAATCTCTTTGTTTTTTTCCAAAGGGGATTGTTCAATCAATTGGAGTGCCCGGTTATGCTGATTCTGATGCAAAAGGCTGTACCCAAGGCCTATCACGGCCCCACTGTCGTTAGGTGCTATCTTGAGCAGGCGTGTAAAATATGTCCGGGCTTGCGGATATTTTTTTTTATGATAATAGTGCCATGCCACAACCGATAATGCAAACACATCCGAGGGGTTTAAATTAAGAATTTTATGGGCAATGCCATACCTTTGTTCTGAACCTTCATGAAGACTTTGTAATAGCGCTGGAAGTGTTTTCTCAAGGTTATACTTTTGCTTTACTAAATTTGAAAAAATCACCTGGGCGGCTTTAAGATGATTTTGTTTTAAACGGATATATCCCAGTCCTAACAGAGAATCGAATCGAATATGACTATCTTTTGACTCTTTGATTAATTGAAACTGTTGTTCAGCCTTGTCCAGATCACCGGCATTGAATAAAACCCAGCCATCGCCCAGGATTTGTCTTTCATTTAAAATTTGAGATGAAGCATTGGCTAAGGGCACTACAGAAAAAAGGAGCCAGAATAGAATGAGCACCCTGATATATGGATGTATTTTTTTCATGATTTTGTTTTTGTCCTGGCCAGCAGATAAAGTGAGTGTAAATAGTAGTCCTGGGATTCATGGATAATTTTTTGTTCAGCTTTTGACATCAATTGTCTGCTCAATGCTGTTTTACCCATTAATCGACTGCACAGGGAAAAAACAGCAAAAAATCCAGCTGGTGCTTCATTGATAGACACCTGGCTGTCAACAAGATCTACAACACTGGGTAAAAATTGTGTTTTTTCATAGAAAGAGAGGAGTGGCGTAAAGGCATCCATGGAGGCCTTTTTATTTGACAAAGCCAGATAGAGAGGAATCCTGATGGCCTCATATCCAAAATTTTTACTCCGTTCTTTATCAATTCTAATCTCTTTGCCAACCAAGATCAACCAATCTGGAGGAAGCCTGAAACGGGTAAATACTTTTTGAAAAGAGATATCAAAGCTTTGCTGAAAAATCATTTTCCAGTAGATCGGATCATCTACCCTTGCAAACATCTCAAAGGCTGGATAAATAAAATAGCTTGGGTTCAAGGCAATTTCACCGGGTGAATCAAATCCGTGAAAACCAGGTAAAAGAAGGGTTCGACCGTTTTTTTTCACCACAAGTTTTGCCTTGATATCCGATAAAATATTCATTGCAAGAACCTTATAGGCAGTGTGTTCCCATTTTTCAGCGGCAACAAGTAATGCCCATGCTATCAGAAGATCACCGTCCGTGGCATTGTTGTAATCCGTTACTCCCCATTGACCGTTCAATTGTCTGCCCCAGTGCCAGGCAGATAAAAAATCTTTTCTGATCATAAGGTTGTTTTTTGTCCAGGCTAACAGGCTTTCAAATGTGGGCTTGTCGTTGTGAAAAACAGAAAGCAATAGCCCATAACCCTGTCCTTCAGAGTGGCTGGATTTGTCTTGGAAAAAATCGGTGACCCGCCCATCCCCCGTGATAAATATCTGTTTATAAAATTCCCAGGATCCTGGTTCATCCGCAAGAACCGGCGAGATCGAAACAACGCAGACCATTAACACCGAACAGAACCATTTATTCATCTGAGAATCTCCTCTGCTTTCTTTTTTTCAACAACCTGTAAATAAAGTAGGCAAGGACAATACATAACGAAAGGACAACCCCGATAAACCATAAAGGATAAGTGTTAGCATAATAGTCCAATAGAGGAATTGATGAAATCTTCCCAAGATAATAACTGCTGCCTAATTTGATAGAAAATGTTTCAGGGTTTTTAGATACTAGATCGATTAATGCAGTATCCCCTTTCAGGGATGCCTGAAAATCTGTTTTCCACAAAGAGTCCGCTACCTTTTTCATATCGGCCTTCGTGTGGGTGGTCAGGGCCAATATGGTACGATCCCGGTTAAAGGGGCTTTGAAATTCCATTAATGCTGCACGCCCCTGGGTGAGAACCGGCGCAGCTGATACCAGAATTAGCTCGTACTTCCGGATAGCAATATCGGTGATATGGGTTTGTCTTGGGGGGAGAAGCGTTGAAAAAAAGCCTTCTGTATTAGTTGTTTTAATTCCTTTTGCCCGGCCAAGATGGGGGTATTTGAACGGACCGGGGGTTACAATCTGTAATGGTGCTGCTCTCTGGAATTGCTCTGGAAGGGAATCTGCAATTGAAACAATGATAATATCCTTGTCTTCAATTTTATCAAAATTAAACGCCCATTTAGAGTTCAAGGGTGGAAAACCTGATTTCTGAGAAGCAAGAGCCACAAGGTTCACAGCCGCCATAAATGAAGATCGGGACCGGTCTGGGATAAGGATGGTTGTGTCTCTCATATCCAGTTGTTTGCAAAAGGGAAAGCCATCCCTGACAAAGGCGAACAGGTTTGGCATTTCAATCCATTGATCCACTTCAGGTAATATAAAGGTGGAATTACCGAAAAGGGTAACCCTTAGATTTCCCGTTTGGATCAGTTTGCACTGATCCATGATTAGAGGAGTTAATTTGGGGGCAAATATGATTTCATTAAAACCCTGTTTCATTGAGGACATTCTCAACCTGACTTTATAACTTTGGTAGGTTCCTCCTTTGGGATCATTACATGGAATAGCGGCCACAAATTTTCCATTGAGTTGAATATTTAACACAGAGTCTTCTCTCATGGCAGCACCATAGGCCAGGTTCAATGACAAAATAGCCTGGCTGTTAGGTGTCAAATGACTATCTGAGGGAATCCAGAAATTAAATCCCTTGGAAACAGGATTCATGCCCTTGAAAGTTGTCGAAGCAAATTCCAGACTTGCAAAAGAATACATATACCCGGGTAACAAACCATTTTTGTGTGTATTGGGTTCAATTGCCGGCACCTGGATATCTTGAATTTGCAAGCTCTGGGTATCCGGCAGCGGTAGAGAAATCAAGGAAAAGGCTTTGGCAGCCGTCAGAATTTCGGCATTTGTTCGACCGGATACCAGGATCAGGGCATGGGCGGTGTCAGTTTTATTGTCATCATCAACCGGGAGGTAATGAATGCTCAGATGAGGTCCTGTTACCTTATCTAATTGTTTCGGAACTGGTAAAGATCCAAGTAGAGATCGGGCATTCTCCGGTGTGGCAATGATGATAGAGTCTCTTCCTTTCTCAATTGTGTCACTGGAAAAAAAACGGCTTGCACGGTAGTCATATCGGATAGCAATACCCGCCGCGCTAAGGGATATGGCTTTCATAATATCAGGTTCGAGATCTTTGTATAGAAGTCCTAATGAGGGAGCCCTCGGATTTTTGGAATCAAATAAAAAATCATTGATAGCGGACAGGCGCAAGGGTATTTTTTTAAGGGTGTAGTTAATTTCAAGCATTGCCGTATTTAATTCCAGCACTGTCCAGAGTTCCGGAGCAGAATGATCTTCACATCCGTCTTCAACTGAATGTTGAGAAACTTCAAACCCAAATGGATGATAACCGGGTTTCAAAAGATGCCCCGGGATGGTAACAGTCATTATATTTTTAGGAGACAGCGGATCAAGGGAAACTTGTGCCAGGGGTATCTTCTCAAAAAGGAAGGATAGTTTTGATCGGGCTTTGATCAATGCTGATGAATTGGTATAACTGAAAGTGAGCCGGGCATTTTTTACCTGCCATCTTTGGGGGATTGGCAGCTTGAAATCATATCGGTCTGTATTACTGGATGTATTGATTAATCGGATGGTATCTACCTGTACGGCATTCTTTAACGGTATAGTTATGACCTTGGCGTTAATTGCTGCCGGAATCCAGAATAAAAAGACAAATAAAACGGCGAAATATTTTTTAATCATAGGTTATCCTCATTTCGTTTGTTGATCCATGGATTGATGCGCAAATAATATCCCCTTAAACGAAGATGCAGGATGGTCCAGATACCTTTAAAGTTTGACACCAACCCATATCCCCCTATTCTCAGTATTTTAACAAACCCGATCAGGGTGCCAATTCCTCTCCTGCGGCCATGTTCTCCATAAAATTTCCATCGAGAGCTGTTCCCATATACAAAATTGACAATCTGGGTAAACTGGTGAAGGTTTTGCCGGACAAACGAACATCCCAACCGAATCTTATTCTTTGTGTTCGACTCATTCAAAATATTCATCGGCAGTTGATATGTTGTCCCTTGGCTGTCTGTGGCATGGATGACCAGGGAATTTGGATGGTTATCCGGTAAAGGTTCGCAGATTGTAATGCCGGCTCCAGATATAGATAGATCTGTAATCCTGGCATGAATAAAGCTTCCTGCAAATTCTATTTGAATGCTTTCGTCTGTAGGGTAACGGTGTTTACCTCTAAATTGTTTTTTTTCCCATACAACCCCTAAACAGGAGAGTAAAAGGACGATGTTGAAAGTATTCCAGCCCAGGCAGATGAGGATTGAATCCAACATTTCCGGAGAGTTGATAATTTTAACGAGGCCAAATCCATAAGCGGCAAAACAAATTATCAGCATCAGGTAAAATGGAAGCGCCAAATGGCTTAAAAAATCTTCTCCAAGGGACACGGACTTGGGGGTCACCTTGAATACTGGTGCTCTTGGCTTAGCGATTACTGAAAAAATTGCTGGTAAAAGATAAATGCTTTGAAGGGTTTCGTACAATTCACTGAAAAACGGGTGTCTGAATTTGCCAAACAGAAAATTAGATAGGATATATGCTCCTAAAAGATGAGGCACAGCATAGGCCAGAACCTGGGATATAGAGGCATTGTATATTCTCAGCCCGAAAAAAAGAAGCATCAGGGGAGATAGGTAAAAGATGATGCGGGCGATACCAAAGAACCAGAACATGGTTGAATTCAAATAACAGATTTTCTGAGATATGCTTAGTCCCTTCTGTAGAAGGGGATTTTTCAGAATAAAAATTTGAATCATGCCCTGGGCCCACCTGCTTCTCTGTATGATAAAATCAGCAAAGGTTTCGGGTGTGAGGCCGATAATCAATGGTTTTTTCAGGTAGGCACTGTTGTATCCCCTGGCATGGAGGTCTAAGGCTGTCTCTACATCTTCAGTGATGGAATTTCCCGCAATTCCATCAACTTCCATCAAATGCTTTCGACGAAGAACTGCGGCTGATCCACAGAAAAAAGAAGCGTTCCAAAAGTCAAGTCCTGGGTGAATGGCACCATAAAACATTTCGTTTTCACTGGGATTTTTCCTGAATGTATTCAGATTTTTTTCAAGCGGATCAGGATTTATAAAATGATGGGGCGTCTGAAGCAGGAACAGTTTGGAGTCATCAATAAAAAAACCGACTGTTTTTTCCAGGAAGTCTCTGGCAGGAACGTGATCACAATCCAGGACAAGGATCAGGTCCCCGCAACCCTGTTCAATTCCAGCGTTAATACAGGATACTCTATCGAATGCATCTTCATCTAATCGGCATTCGCAACTCATCAGCACCTCATTAATGTTGCCGGCCTTGGCAAATACATTTTCATCCCTGGTGGCATAAAAAATACCGAGGTCAGAAGCAACCTTTTTTAAATGTTCAGCCCTTTTTTGGGCCTGTTCAGCCTTTTTTATATCCGGGTCAGTCAGCTTTTGAAGTGTCCCACCATCATCTAAAATGTAAATATTTATCAACTCTTTGGGATATAAAATTTGGGTACTGGCCAAAGCAGTAATTTCAACCATCTCCTCGGGTTCATTATAGGTCGGAATATAAATATCTACACTTGGTAACAGGCCTTTGTCTTCAGGTAGAACTGGAGATTTCCGGTCAACAGGCCAGACATTTACAAACATGCCAAAGAGATAAATCAGTATGCCATAGGTCTCTGCCGCAAAAAGTATTAGAGCAAATATATAATCAAATACGCCATTCAACGTTAGGGTTACCGTTACTCGGAACAGCCAGTATCGAAGGGTTAAAAACAGACAGAGCATCATAAGTAAAATTCGTCCGGCCTGGCCAAAATATTGGCTCGTCTTCGCAGTGATAACAATAACTATAAATAGAACACCTCCGAGCAATGCCTGATGCATTAAAGATAAATGTGCATAAGACAGGATAAAAAAAAGAATACAGATGATTATCGCTGTCATAATAGCTGATAAAAACGACTTTGAATTTTCAGACATATTCTGATCTTTCATGGTCATTGCCGTTGTCGTGATAAAGAATAAAGTTTTAATACAGATGGAACACTTTTTTCTATAATCATTTCAGTTAGGAAGATAACTATAATACAGTATCAAGTATAGTGGACCCCAATGTCAAGACAGTTTTTTATTCAACTTAAACGTCAAATTCGGATGATTTTCCCGAGAAAAATTAATCAGCTTCTTACAATAGTTTTTGATTTACTACTCATGTTTAACCCCACAAACCTTTCAGAAAAGAAAGAGGTCTAATGGAGTGAATGCAAGACACAAGCCAGATATAGGGTCAAAAGGTCCGAAATAATCAAACGGTTTAAGGCTGCGATGGTTTTCATAATTGATAACCGTTCAAGACATGATATTCTGAAAATCAAGGTGGATATCAGGGATTACAATCAACGACTCAGGGATAAAAAAGTTACCCGGCTTGAGTGTTGATGATTGAAAGAAGCATCAAGGATGGCATAAGGTGAAATGTTAAAGCACCTAAACGAAAACGGTTAAGAAGAGATTTGTAAGGGGTTAAAATATCTACAGAATTAATTTTAAAAGCAATTGCAGAGCAGTCGGCCAAGTTGACGAATATTGAAGCAGCTATAGCGAAATTTACAAAGTAAGATGAAACGATACTCATCGTGCTGAAACAGCTTGATATCCTTTTCTCCAACTACGACCTTGCTTTCAACCCAAAAGACGGGGTTGTGGTAACAATGAAAGAATATCAGAAGGGATGCCATGGGGTTGTTAGTAAAAACATTCAAAACAAAAAAGGGTCTAACCGCAAAACGGTTAAACCCTTTTTAAAAACTGGTACCGGAGGCGAGACTTGAACTCGCAAGGGCTTGCGCCCGGAGGATTTTGAGTCCTCTTTTAGGGTAAATGTATGCAAAAGAAAACAAATGTTTTCAAATAGATATTAATATATATTCTTTTTAATTTCGATAGGTTATCGATCAATAACGATTAGAAGCAAACAGATACATAAAATAACTTAGGGTAACATGTTTTCGGGTAAATGTTACCCAAATGTTACCCAAAATTTGAAATCAGATATGATAGTAGGCGGTTTTAATAAAAAGGAGCCCTATGGATGGATGGCATTACGTATAAGACATCATTACCGAATCTTTATAAATGGATGAAAAAACGGGGGCTGGATAATCACACTCAGCCCCCTTTATCTTTTATAATCCTGTTTTAAATTTTATAACTGTCACATTACACCACAGATGCTCTCTCTAAATCATAAATATCTATTTGTTTTTCTTCAAATAAATTTTCTAAGGCGTCCGATCCTTTTTCTTCAGCAAACTGTCTTTCTTCATCAGAAATGGGGACTGCCAATAACCAGGCAATAGTTTTATTTCCAATAGTTATTGTTTTTAATTTATCTTCCCATAAAAATGGCGGTACAAATATGAAATGCCGCATTGTAGATGAAATGTCATACATCGACAAAACATTGGGAAAAATAGCTCCTGGATAACAAAACCATTTTGAATTGATAATGCAAAAGGCCGTTGTCGCAAGAACATTATCAAAACCAGAGAAAGCCGTACCACAAACCCCTATAATTTCTATTCGTGTTGGATATTCAGAGCCATTTTTTAATAAAGGAGTATCAGACAATCCAATTGTGGAATAAGATGAGACTCCTTTTTCTGGTCGATCAGAACAAGTTAAGATATCAACATACTGTTTACCTTTTTCATCTAAAAAACGACGAACAGTTGGTTTTCCTTCAAACGCCTGAACCAATACTTCAGCTATAATTTTATTATCCTTTGATATATTTGTCATTTTTTTCCTTTAAGGACCAAAATACCTATTGGTCATATCTTCAGCAGCATGACTTCGATTTGAACTTGGAAGCTCTGGTCGATAATGAGAAGATTTATTATGTTCATCTAAAAATTGTCTACGATTTATACCTCTTTCTTCAGCATTGTTTTGATGTTTTCGAAATTCATATCCAGGTTTATGTCCCATATCCCAAGACTTGTTTTTACTCATAAATTGACCAGTTTTAGGATCACGTACCCTTCCTGTAGAAGGTTCTACCGCATCATTCCATGCTTTATCTTTAACTCCTTTTCTGTAACCCGAAGGTCTTGAGTATGTTCCTTTTTTAGGAGTCTTTTCAGGTTCTTTCTCCTTCTCTGCCCAGTTGGCATTGGCAATATCAACAACATCAATAACTGTATTAACTGTGCGTAATGCCTTAAGGCCCGTTCCGAATCCGGCTGGAACTCCGGGTATAACTGCGGCTGTGCTATCAATAAGCAATCCTACAAAGTCTGCGGCTGCACCCCAGTAATTCCCAGAATATACATTTTTACCCAGGGATGCAACTCCCATAGATACATTGTATATGTCCCATCCTGTTTCAAAAAAATGTCCACTCGGATCGGTGTAGATCAGGGGATTGTTTCGGCAATAGGCGTAGCGGTTAAAGCTCTGAGGGTCGTAGACCCGGCCGTTTTCAAGATCGGAAAAGTTGGGGAGGGCTGTGTCAGGCGAGATAAATACCCCAACCACTGGGTCATAGAGCCTTGCCCCATAATTATAAAGCTCTGTGGAATCATCCTTTTCCTGGTCGGTAAACTTGTAGTCCGTGACCTTTGTGCCTGTGTGGCTTCTTTCTCCGCCGTAGGGCAGGTATTGGGTGGTTTCTACCTTATTGCCGGAAGCATCACTCATGAGGGTGGAGCTGCCCAGGTGGTCCTTGTGAAAATAATAATTTGTACTGCCCTTTATCTGGGCAATGCGGAGATCCCCCGCAAAGATATAATTGGTGGGTTCTATTGTATTGTTTTCGTTGGTTACCTGGAAATACTTATTGACGTAAAATGTGGTGGCACCGTTGGTGACGCTTTTTTTGGCCCGTTGCAGATCACCGTCATAGGTAAAACTTACGCTGGTGCTGTTTGTGGTGTGATCGATGCCCTGGGGCATGTTGTCAGCGTTATAGGTGATGGTCCGGGTTCCGGTTTGCAGGGGGTTGGTAAAATCAGGTCCTGACAAAAGGTTACCGTTGGCATCATAGGAATAGGTGTAGCTTGATTCTCCCATCTTGATACTGCTGACGGCATGGGGGGGAGCGTTGCTTGCGTAGTTATAATTTAATGTGTTGGGGCCGTGGGTCTTTGAAATTATATTACCGATGGCGTTGTAGGCGTAGCTTAATCCCGGTGTATTGCCGGTATTATTTTCCCCCGTCAGTCTATGGAGTTTATCATAGGTATAAGAATAGTTGATTTTGTTTAAATTGTCGTTGATGCCTGCAATATCCCCTGCCGGGGTGTAGGAATAAGAGTTTTCCAGCACGGGGGGAGTGGCGCCTGTCCCGTTTGTATTAATGGAGACAAGGTGTTGTGACAGATCATCATAGGCATATTTGGTATAGGTATGATTGGGATAATCGATACGACCTATCTTGCCCCCGGGGGTGTAATCACCGATTTTGGCGTAGCTTATACCATCGGAGCCTTTTACCTCACCCAACAAACTGGTACCTGGAATATAGATGTTGGTGACACTTAACCCTTGGGGATAGGTGGTTGTTACGGGTCTTCCCACAAGATCATAGGTGGAGCTTGTTGTATAGGTTTTGGGGGCTCCTATTATAGTTTTTGTTTCCGAAAGGACATTCTGACCGGTATCATAACCGTTTATTGTGGTTGTGACCCGTCCATTGTCAGTATTGTACAAAAGCCCCCGGCCGTTGGAGATATCAAGATTGTCATAGGTGTAAAAGATAGCCGGGTCGCTTGTTGAATAGGTTTTGGAGATTACACGGTTAAGAGAGTCATATTTAAAAGTGATGGTCTGGTTTTTGGCATCGGTGCGGGTGAGCAGATTATCGTTGCCGTCATAGGTATAGGACCAGTGACCCATGTCGGGATCATCCATGGAGGTTTTACGCCCAAGACTGTCATACTCCATATTTGTCAGGTTGCCGTAGTTATCTATCACGTAAGCGATTTATTAACCCCATCTGTTCAAATAGATAAGATGTGATATAAATCAGTTTACAGGATTAGTGATTTGTTCTTTTTCAATTTGGTGGGGTAGCAAAGTCTTAAACTCATCCTCCGTCATAGCTTCCGGTAAG
>JAAELK010000016.1 GCA_024226935.1 Desulfobacteraceae bacterium | reverse complement strand
GACATCGGATGTGGTCACTTCTGTGTCAGACTGCTTACAATCTGAAGAAGTTTCTTCAGTTATATTATAAGGAGGAAATTGAAGAAAAAAGCCTGACAAAGTTGGGATCGGCTTAACTTTACAAGGCGTTATGAAGCTTTTCTTTTCTGCGTTTCGGGATTTTCAGTATTCCGAAGGAAGGAGAGGTGCGTTCGAATCAGCAGTTTTTTTGCCCTGATCCCGGTAAAATGATTTGAGTGTAACCAAAATTGATCAATACCTATTTATTTGAAATATAAAAATAATCTGTTATTAACAGAAATTAAAATTTTATAATTGATCATCCATGCCTTTTATAATATTATAATCAGAAAATTATTTTATTTCAACAAAAAAATACAGTAAGGATGGTTAAAATGGCAAATCTCAGTGCAGTCAGCGAAAATAAAGAAAAGGAACAGTCATCTGATATAAAAAAATGTAAAGAAGCCTGTAAGGAAATGTTCGACCGGATTGTGTCTCATATTCTCGAAGGAGGAAATCAGGAAGCCCACAAAATGGAAGAGTCGATTTTCAGGAAAGTAATGGAACTGGGGAACCTTCTCCTGCAGTTGTACTTTGCAAGCCACCATGAGGGTAATTACGGAGAGACAATAGAAACAGCACAGGGAACTGCTGAGAGAGGGAGAACGAGTGAGAAAACGTACTTCTCGATTTTCGGCAAACTGAAAGTAGTTCGTTATCTTTATCATATAGGCGATGTGAGTTTCGCCCCTCTGGACATTGCATTGAATCTGCCTGCACGCTGTTATTCATATTTTTTATCCGAATGCGCCAATTTGCTTAATATTAACGGATCTTATGAAAAAGCATCCGAACTTCTTAAGAAATTTTTCTGTCTGAATCTTTACGTTTCGGCTTTGGAAACTGTTTCCGATGAAAGTTCGGATTGTTATAAAGATTACTATGATCTTAAAAATAATCTTCCTAAGCCGGTGAAAGAAGAAGATTATACAGTAGTCAGTTTCGATGGAAAAGGGGTTCCGATGATTAAAAAAGAGGCTGCAAAAATAAAAGCAAAACTGGGCAAGGGAGAAAAAAGACAGAAAAAAAAAGAAGCTTTGGTAGGAGCCAAATATAACATCAATGCGAACATCCGGACTCCCGAAGAAGTTGCGACCAATCTGGTTTATCCTGATAAGAAAGAAGATAAAGAAGAGGTGGAAAAGGCTCAGAATGTCAGGTACATTGCCAGCGTCGAAAAGCCTAAGAAAGAAGTGATGAAAGAGATTTATGATGAAGTAAAAGATGAGGATTTTACAGAAGAAAATCCGCTGATCTGCGTAATGGACGGAATGAAGTACCTGTGGATTATTTTTAAAACTATGTTCGGAAACATTAAAAACAAAGTTCTCATCATTGATATTATTCATGTCACCGAATACGTATGGCTGATCGCTCATATTATGTATAAAGAAGGCAGCAATGATGCGAAAGAATATGTATATGAAAAATTGCTGCTTATATTGCAGGGAAAAGTTGCTTCTTTTATCATGGAACTGCAGACGGAAATGCTGAACGGAAACTGGAATAAATTCCAATTGGAAAAATTTAAGAAGGTGATAACTTATCTGAAAAACAATAAGCCGTATATGAGATATGATGAGTATATGGCAAAAGGCTATCCGATAGGTTCGGGGGTTGTTGAATCGGCGTGCAGCCATGTAGTCAGTGACAGAATGGAATTATCGGGAGCCCGATGGAGTATTAACGGCGCCGAGTCGATTCTGAGATTACGCTCAGTGGCAAAAAGTAAAGATTGGGAGGACTACTGGGAGTTTTTTATTACTCAGGCCGGGAATGCCAGAAATAATAAATTCTTCCCCGATGAATATAACACTTTTAATGTACAGGAAAAAATGTGTGCTTAATTTTGGTTACACTCAAACCATTTTATGGTAGCATACTATTCGAAATATGGTAAAAAAATCGCTGAGGAAGTAGCAAAATCAG
>JAAELK010000015.1 GCA_024226935.1 Desulfobacteraceae bacterium | reverse complement strand
GTTTTCTGGATTTCATTAATGTGGCCTAAAAGTATTACGTTGAATCATCGTTTATTCAAAAAGACCCCACCGTCACATCGATGTGTGGACGGATCTGCTCCCAGGAAAGCACAAAAAAAATAAAAAGGGGTCTTTTTTCTCTCCTTTGGATTATTTAAATTTTATATAAAGGTTACCCCAATGTTTAATGAAACCCCATATGCCAATAATTATTTAAGAAACTATTAGCATATGTCTATAATTTGATTTTATGGCTTTCATGGACACGGAGATACAGGGGAAATTGTTTGGTGGAGCAGTGTCTAAAATTGTATACCTTTGTGGACAGTAAGGAGTCTGAGTCCATAAACAGATTCAGACACACTATTTAAGTATTCCTCTATGAGAGTTTTCGTCCCAAGGTTTAATCTTACCCACCTTTGTTGGAATAAGGCCTTTAATCATTTTTACGATTGGGATACCTTTTTTCTCCAAAGGGTTGTTGCCCTTAACTGTGCCCTGGTCAGTGGGAACTATATAATGGGTTCACCAAAACCAGATATTGACAGAATTGAAGAATTAAGAGAGATATACGGGTTGAAACAACAACAATAAACTCAATTGCGGTCCGAATTAAAAAAAGAAACCCAATTTAGCCGTAAGATGGATTTAAATATGCAGATAAAAAAATATGAATCAAGGATATAGTATGCCGGAACATAAAATTCAAACACTTGACCCGAAAACCGACGGCAGCAGCAAAGATATTGTCCAGGAAAATATTGAAAAACTAAAGGAAATTTTTCCTGAAATCTTCACAGAAGATAAGATTGATTTTCACAAACTCAAAGAAACGCTGGGTGATTATACAGATACCCAAGAAGACCGGTACAATTTTACATGGCATGGAAAATCAAGCGCCAGCCGAATCGCCCAGACCCCTTCTACAGGAACCCTAAGGCCCTGTAAAGAGGAAAGTAAAAATTGGGAGACCACGGGTAACCTCTTTATTGAAGGGGATAACCTGGAAGTATTAAAGCTGCTCCAAAAATCCTACCATAAAAAAATCAAGATGATCTATATTGATCCTCCTTACAACACAGGAAAAGAATTCATCTACCCGGATAATTATAAAGACAATCTTAATACCTATTTAAAATATTCTGGACAGATTGACGATGAAGGATGCAAATTTTCCAGCAATAGTGAGCAATCTGGTCGGTATCATACCAATTGGCTCAATATGATGTATCCAAGATTGAAACTGGCCAGAAATCTTCTCCGAGATGATGGGGTTATTTTTATTTCCATTGATGATAATGAGCAGAGCAATTTAAAAAAAATTTGTGATGAAATTTTTGGAGAGGATAATTTTGTAGCAGTAGCTATTTGGCAAAAAGTATTTTCTCCTAAAAATACTGCAGCTTATTTCTCAGAAGATCATGATTACATTCTAATTTATGCAAAACGAAAAGATGTCTGGTCTCCTCAATTACTTCCCCGTAGTGAAGAAGCCATAGCTCGATACAAAAATCCAGATGAAGACCCTCGAGGAATATGGTCAAGTGGTGATTTGACCGCACGAAATTTTTATGGTCAAGGGCAGTATGATGTAATTGGTCCAACAGGGAAAAAATTTGGTGCAGGAAAAGGACGTTATTGGAGACAAAATTATTCAAAATTTAAAGAACTTGATGCTGACAATCGCATCTGGTGGGGAGAAGATAAAAACAACATGCCCCGGTTGAAGAGATTTATCTCTGAAGTAAAGGCTGGCGTTGTACCACAAACACTATTGCTCCACACAAAGGTTGGTAACACTCAAGAAGCAAAAAAAGAACTTCTTAAATATGCAGAGTTTAATGAAACAGCTAATGTCCTTAATTCTGTTAAACCAACAAGATTACTTCGCCATTTGCTAAAAATAGCATCAACACCTGATAAAAATGAAATCATATTGGATTTTTTTGCAGGAAGTGCCTCATTGGGGCACGCTGTTATAGCCCAGAATCATGAAGATAAAGGAAACCGTAAATTCATTCTTGTGCAATTGCCAGAGCCGCTACCGAAAGACGAACCAAACGTTAAAACAATTGCAGATCTTGGAAAATCCAGATTAAACAAAGTCTCAGCAAGCCTTAAAAAATGTAATTCCTTTATTGGCAAGGGTTATAAAGTTTTTAAATTAGATTCTTCCAATATCAAACCCTGGGATGCAGATTTCGACAACCTTGAAAAAGCACTCTTTGATTCCGTTGAAAATATTAAAAAAGACAGAACCCAGGATGATGTTTTATATGAATTGCAGCTCAAATACGGTTTTGATCTGACCGGGCCTATTGAAGAAAAAATCATTGAAGGAAAAACTATTTATATTATAGATTTTGGAGCCTTGGTGATCTGCCTTGATTCGGATATTACCATTGATGTGGTGGAAGGCATTGGAAAACTTAAAAAAGAGCTTAAATCTAAAATCATGCGGGTGGTTTTCAAAGATAACGGGTTTAAAACTGATGTGGTCAAAACCAACGCCATTCAGATTCTAAAACAATATAAAATTGAAGATGTTAAGAGTCTGTAGGGAGGCCACCGGATGAAACTAAAATTTAATCCAGATCTTGACTATCAAAGAGATGCTATCAATTCTGTTATAGGCGTATTTGAAGGGCAGGGAATACGTCAAGTTAATTTCTCCGTGCCTACTATCAAAACCACTGAGACGATGGATCTGTTTAAAACCCAGTCAAACTTAGGCATTGGAAACAGGTTGGAACTCCTTGACGATGAACTGCTTGAAAATGTCCAAAGAATGCAACTGAAACAAGGATTAAAACAATCAGACTCGCTTGACTCAATGGATTTTACAGTGGAGATGGAAACAGGCACGGGCAAAACCTATGTCTACCTTCGTTCCATCTTTGAAATGAACAAATTATACGGGTTTACTAAATTTATCATTGTAGTGCCCTCCCTTGCCGTTAAAGAAGGGGTATATAAGTCGTTACAGATCACCGAACAGCATTTCAAAGGGCTGTATGAGAATGTGCAGTATGATTATTTTATCTATGACTCCCAGAAACTGGGAGAAGTTAGAAATTTTGCCACCAGCGACTATATCCAAATCATGGTAATCAATATAGATGCCTTCCGTAAAAGTTTTACCGACCCTTCTAAGGAAACCAAAGCAAATATCATTCATAGGACCAATGATCGCTTAAACGGAACAAAACCTATTGAATTTATTCAAGACACCAACCCCATCGTGATTATTGACGAACCCCAGAGCGTGGACAACACACCCAAGTCAAAAACGGCCATTTCCTCATTAAACCCGCTTTGTAGCTTACGGTATTCTGCAACCCATAAGGATCGGTACAATTTGATGTACAAATTGGATTCCCTGGATGCCTATGAACAAAAGCTGGTCAAGCAGATTGAAGTGGCAAGTATAAATGTGAAAGATGGGCATAACAAGGCCTATATCAGGTTACTGGAGGTAAAGAACAAACAAAGTCCAATCACGGCCAAAATCGAATTTGATGTCATGCAAAGAGGTAGGGTGAAACGGGTAACCAAATGGGTTCGTCCTGGGGATGACCTGTATGAGCTTTCAAAGGGCAGAAATCTATATGAAGGGTATATCATCAATGAAATATACTGCGAAGAAGGCAAAGAGTATATTGATTTTACCAGCAAGCCAGAAAACATCGAACTGAATCAATCCGTTGGGGACGTAAGCCTTGATGAATATAAACGGTTACAGATCAGAAAAACCATTGAAGAACACTTGGAAAAAGAATTACGTTTAAATAAACAAGGCATAAAAGTCTTGAGCCTGTTTTTCATCGACAAAGTTTCCAATTATAGGTTTTATGATGAGGATGGTAATCCTAAGAAAGGAAAATATGCACAGATTTTTGAAGAAGAGTATAAAATACTGATTTATAAACCCAGGTATCATACCCTTTTTAATGAAGTGGATATTGAGTCATTGCCAAGCCAGGTTCACAACGGGTATTTTGCCGTTGATAAGAAAAAAGATACCAGAGGAGAAAACCTGTATAAAGAATCAAAAGGTACGGGAACAACCATTGCCGATGGATCGGCATATGAGTTGATCATGAAGGATAAAGAAAAATTACTCAGTTTTGGTTCTAAATTGAAATTTATTTTTTCCCATTCCGCCCTGAAAGAAGGATGGGACAATCCCAATGTTTTCCAGATCTGTACCTTGAATGAAACCGCCTCGGTCATGAAAAAGCGCCAGGAGATAGGAAGAGGATTGCGCATTGCGGTAAACCAGGAAGGAGAAAGGGTTTATGGTTTCGACGTCAATACCCTTACTGTAATGGCTAATGAATCCTATGATGATTTTGTCCGTCAGCTTCAAAAAGAGATTGAAGACGAGGAGGGAATTCGCTTTGGGGTGGTTGAAAAACATACCTTTTCCAATATTGTCGTTGAAGATGGAAACCACAACCCTGAATATTTAGGAACCAGAACTTCTGAAAAAATCTGGCTGCATCTTTTGGAACAAGACTATATTGACCAAAATGGAAAAGTTAAAAACAGCCTGCGTAAGGACTTAAAAGAAAATAATCTTAATTTACCTGAAGACTTGAAAGAGCTGACAGGCCAGATCACAACTTCCTTGAAAAAAGTAACAGGCAGCCTGAATATCAAAGATGCGGGTAAAAAGGAATCTATTAATCTAAACAAGGCGGTTTATCTGGGAGAGGAATTTAAACAACTCTGGGAACGGATAAAATATAAAACCACTTTCCGGGTAGATTTTGATGTGGAGGAATTGATAAAAAAATGTTCCGAATATATTAAGGACCATTTGATTGTTGGCAAAACAAAATTTATCTATTCAAAGGACAAGGTAAAAATGTTGAAAGGAGGGATTGAAGGTGGTGAAGGCCAGGAAAGTAGACATGTCTACGATGTCAAAGATTTTCAATTGCCGGACATTATCAGTTTTCTTCAAAATGAGACCCACCTGACACGAAAAACCCTGGTTGCCATTTTAACCAGGTGTGAACGCCTACAGGACTTTAAAAATAATCCACAAAAATTCATTGATGAAGTCAGTGCCATAGTTAACAATCAAATGCGCCATGTGATTGTTGGCGGAATTAAATATGAAAAAATTGGTACTGATCATTTTTATGCCCAGGAATTATTCGAAAACGAGGAACTTAATGGTTACCTCAACAAAAATATGCAGGAAAGCCAGAAATCCGTTTATGAGTATGTGGTTTATGATTCAGATATAGAAGCTGAATTTGCCAAGTCGTTTGAGCAAAACCAAGATGTAAAAGTGTATGCCAAGTTGCCGAGCTGGTTTAAGATTGATACCCCCCTTGGTAGTTATAATCCTGACTGGGCTGTATTGGTGAACCGGGATAATAAAGAAAAGTTATACTTTGTGGTTGAAACCAAGGGAAGTTTGTTTGTAGATATGCTGCGGCCTGCTGAACAGGCCAAAATAGATTGTGGCCGAAAACATTTCAAAGCCCTGGATGAAAACGTCGGGTTTGCTGTTGCCGATAAATTTGAGACGTTTATGGATAGGGTCGTTTAATAATGGGTTCCATTAAACATTTAGGGGGAATCCGTCACGAGAATTTAAGGAAACCGTTGGTATCACAGGGGAGATAATATATTCAACCAAAAGATTCTTCTCTTTCTGGAGGATAGAAAATTATGGGTTGCTTATTTTATCAATGCTTTATGCGATAGTTCATGACGGATGTACCCTAAATGTGATGGCTTGGAATAAATTCTCGGCTCACATCATACGTTAATAAAAGAATTATTCCAAGCCTATTAACGTATAATCAGAGCCGGTTGAGGCTTAAGGGGGTCTGAAGCCCAATAGAACCAAAACGTACGCTAAGGAACAATAAAGCACGTTTTTACCTATAAATTGATTTATTTACAGATATTATCTGTTAAATTCTTCAAAATAACTTCATTTTTTGTGTTTGATAAATACTAATATATCAGATACATAAGGCTTAGCGTACAAAATAGTTCCAGTGGGCTTCAGAGCCCTATAATAACTTATTCTGCTTAAAAATCTCTCGGAGGGAAATATGGAAGGGTCAATTCTTCAAGATGCTTTGTCTTTAAAACGGTCAAATAATGAAGTGGTTAAATTTATAGTAGAATTGGATGCCCAAAAACTATCAATCGCACTTCAAGCCTTTTCTGATTTAAAGAAAAAAATCAAAACTTATTTAATCGATACTCCGGTATTAACCGTTCATGACTGTGCAGCTCAAGACGTTTTGATTAAAATTCAGCAAGATTATCTTTTTGAAGCGGATAAGATTCTTACAAGTTTAGCCTCCAACTCTAATGATGATTTTGTGTATGATAGTCTTGATTTTGATGAATTAAACGACATGCAAGATTATCTTTATCGTTGGTTTAGCCATCATGAGTATGTACAAGGGCTCTTCGATATAGGATCACTTATTGTCGGCCTTTCTATACCTGATTCTCTAACCATTTATGTTTCAGAAGCTCGTGAGTGCTATGCTTTTCAGCAATATAATGCAGTTTATGGAATATGTCGGACTATACTGGAAATCGCCATACGGTATAGGTGTCAAAGAAAGGGAATTCTTAAGTTCAATAAGCGTAAAGTAATTGATATTGATGAATATCACCCTTCTGAACTCATTAATAAATGCACTCAAGGTGGATTACGAGATAGTGTTAAAACCATTTATAAAGCAACAAGCTCATTGTTGCATGGATCAAAAACTGTAAATTCTGATGATGCAAGGCTAATGTTTAAAGATACTCTTAAAGTTGTTCAAGATCTGTATAAACATTAAAATTGGCAGAACATTTTTTTGCAGTGGGACGGGTTCCATTAAACATTTAGGGTAAATCCATCATAGGGTTTGGTCATTCCCCCAAAAAGTTTACATAATGACAAATTATCAGACCCAAGGGTTTCATTAAAAATCAAAAACAGATCGATGTCCTGAAAAACCCCAATTTGCCGTTCAAGGCAGCTTCGTTTCCACTACCCCATTATAGGATTGCTTTTAATATAAACAATCTTATTATATAAATAATTAGGATTGTTTATATTAGAAATAAAAAGAATATAGGATTTATTATGTTAATTAATAAAATTAAAGAACTTTATAGATGTTGGCGGGGGTGTGAAAATGTCATAAAGTCCCTGGTTTAAAAATGTATGTTAAAAAAGACTGACAGATCACTATTTTTGAACTGCCAGCCCGGCTAAATTATAATTATTGTTTCTCTTCTCTCATCCGATAACTGT
>JAAELK010000014.1 GCA_024226935.1 Desulfobacteraceae bacterium | reverse complement strand
TTAAAGAGAAAATATTTTCCCTACCATATTTTCTGTTTAAAATTGGTGGGTGGGATTTTCGCTTCTAAATTTGTAGCAATCCATCATAAATATCTGTTTTTACCAATGATACTCTTGTGCGTTTGATACCCCTTTCCCCCTACTGAAGCCATCATTTGTTCAAACATTAAACTATAGGAGGATAATTATGAAATATGATTTAGTTTTTGAGGGTGGTGGGGCCAAAGGAGCCGCTTTTGTAGGGGCTTTTCGGGAATTTGAAAAAAGGAATCATACATTTCGAAAACTAGTCGGGACTTCAGCGGGGGCGATCACCGCGACATTGATGGCCGCGGGTTACACACCATCGGAAATGTGGGATGCGCTTAGTGAAAAATCGACAGACGGGGAGTCAATATTCAGCATGTTTCTGGCCCCTCCCACCATTGATGAAATACCGACAGCAGTTTTGGGGAATTCAGTGACTGTTAAAGTTTTGAAAGCTTTTGAAAAATGGTTAAACAATAGTTCATACCACCAATCTTTGGAGATATTGGAGAAAATTTTAAAAGGTTTCGAAAGTGGAAGCAATCTAAAGGCGATATTGGAGAGTGCAACCCACGGAGAAACTAGGGATTGGATTCTTATGATTATTTCAGCTGTTGAATTAGGAGGCGCTTGCTCGGTACAGCATTTTATTTCCTGGTTGGAGAATAAGTTAGAGGCCAAGAACCAGTGTTTTGGGGGGGTGAGCCTGAAAGGATTTTACGAAATGACGAAAGTGGACTTATCTCTTTGTGCAACTGACGTCACGGGACAAGAATTATTGGTACTCAATCATCGAACGGCTCCAAGATTGCCTGTTACCATGGCAGTACGCATGTCTATGAACATTCCCTTCGTATGGCCCCCGGTGACGTGGGAAAAAATGTTTGGCTTTTATAGGGAACGAAATTTATATAAACACAAAATAGTTGATGGGGGGGTACTTTCAAACTTCGCTGTACGGTTAACTACATCGGCTGGGCCAGAGATCATTTCTGTAATGAAAGATTCAGATATAAGCGAATCGGAATATACCAGGCTTATGAACGACTGTCCCACGATTGGATTTATGTTGGACGACAACGAGGTAATTCCAGGGGTGCAACCTGTCGCGTCTAGCGGCTTGATGCTATTTATCAAAGGAATCGAAGAAATGATTGGTGGATTGCAGGATTCGGACGGAATCAGTTTAGCCGGAAACTTATGGAAAACTATAATGGAAGGCAACGATAACTTCGTTGTATCGGCAGAAAAAGACATTGTTTGCCACTTGCCTGTTAAGGGGATTGACACACTTGAATTTAACATGACGACGGATCGGCAAAAAGCCATGGTCGATGAAGCACAAGAAGCGACTAAGAAATACTTCGAACAATATCCTGAATATATAGTGAATGATCTATACTTGGCCGTCGGAGAGGATGGGAAGTTCGAGATTGGATGCAAAATCAACGGAGATCCTGGAAAGGAGGACTGGTTTGGGCTATATGAGTCACCAAGTGTGGGGGGAGATGCTTATTTGAATGGGAACAAAAAGGAGGCTAAGAAAGGTAAAAACGTGTTTTGCACGACAACGGATGCGAAAATAGGGGAATATGAGGTTCGGTATTACGCCATTAACGGGGGATCCTTTAAATTGGTGAAAAAGGCTGGACCTTTAACCCAGGTGTCTACACCTTGAATCATAAGGCTCAATCTGGTTTGGTATAGTTAAGGAAATTAGTAAATTATATGAAATGTTATCAATATATTTATTGCTTAACAAGTGTATAATGGATAAAAAATGCTATTTGATAGCGGCAATGTCATTGCTGCTTTGTTAAGTAAACCGCCTTCGGCGGTTTACTTAACTACTTCCCCACGCGTAGCGTGGAGGAAGTTGCTGCGTAGCAGTTTCCCTTCTGGATCGCTATACACCACAATTTCGCTTTTTTCTCCTCCGCAGTCACTATGACTTTTCATAGTGACGGCGGCTCTCTTTTACCTTGACTTCTACCCTCACACCCAATATATTTCGTGACGATGCCTAAATTTGGAGGGATACCATCTATGATCGGTAATAGAGACAAGCAAAATCGGGTGCAATACAAAAAAGTAACATCAGCTAAGCAGCCAATAGCAAGGGTTCAAGTGTTTTATTATCAAACATTTGCCTAACTACCCCTAAAGCCTTTCGACAAACTTTTTTCAACTTACCAGTTAGGACTACTGAACGTAAAAAAATTATATTCTCCGCATTTTTACGATCCCAAAACAAACCCGCTCCTTTAATACGGAGATTAATAACTCGCCGGATAGCACTTTCAACAGTACCACTACCAGTCGGCAACCCTTTATCCTTGAAAGTTTTATATTGAAATTTAGTTTGATCGCCAAAATATGAGTTCAGTTTTTTTAAAGCAGCTTTTGATGATTTTTTTCTCTTGCCTAATTTTTCTATGACAAGTTTGGTTATCCCAGCAATATTACCATTCCAAAGCATTTCTCGAATCTGTTCCGAAATTTTTTTGCTTTCCTTGCGGGGTTATTTGCATAGCCCTCCAAAACGGTTCCGGTTTGACTTAACTATTTGGTTTTATGCTATTTCCTTCTATACTTGTTTTTATGGATTACAACGTTGATCCATATTAAACTAAAAAGGTAGAAATTGAATTATAGTTG
>JAAELK010000013.1 GCA_024226935.1 Desulfobacteraceae bacterium | reverse complement strand
TGTCCACTCCTTAATTTCAAGACTTAAAATTTTCATTATAATTCAAAGGCACCGATACTTACTGTTGATGCGAAGTACGCGATATCCTGATGAACCTGTTTTATCTTGCGGGAGGGTTAGAGCTTTATTTCGAATTCTTAACGAATTTAAAATAATCGCGGCTGAAGTTGGTCCACAAAATATTTTATTGGTTTGTCCTTCGAAGTTATTGGCCAGTTTAAAAAAATCAATTTTGTACTTTGATTCTTCCAGACGATGAATACCTTCGGTGGTTCCCCAATTTACGATGGCAAAATCGTCTGTTTTTTTAATGGTCTTGGCAGCGAAACACGCACCTGTTAAGAAAACAAAACTTACTGAAATTACAAATAATTTTTGTTTCAAAATGGCTGGCATGGCAGTCTCCAAATGTTTATATCAGGATAGGATGGAAAAATGCTTTTAGTCAAGAAATATATAAAAATTTATAGAATTGAAATATAATCCAGGCTGGGGCAAAGAGCTATATAATTCCAATGGGCTTGATGGGCTGAAATCATAGCAGTCTATGGGGTATCGTCATACCCGTGTTCCCCAAGGATTTTGAAAAGCTTCAGAGACTTTTCCAAAAATTTGTTTCCCCCCATGAGGGTGATCATCTTCTCTCCTGAATTGTCTTTTTTTATCTCAACCAGGCTAAAGGTTTCCATTATGGTAAGATCGGTTATGATCTCTTCTTCTTCCTTTAAAAGTATGCCCGCAATGGCCGTTATGGTTTTTGAATAAAAAAGTTCTGTCCGGTCATGGATATGAAGAAGGTCCAGTATGCGGGCGATGCTCTCCAGAGTCTCTGGCCTGTTGGAGGTATCGGCTGTAATTTCATGGAGGCGACGGGCTATGGCAACCAGGCAAGAGGAGATCACCTTGGGGGATTCTTTCATATAGGTATCAAAGATTTTTTTTGGTATCCTGATCACCTGGGAATCTTCGATGGCCGTTGCTGTGACTGTCCGGACATGATTTCCCAGAATCAGGGCCATTACTCCGAAAACAGATTCTTCCCCCAAGGTGGCTATTACCAGTTTTTTCCCGTCACCCCGGACGGAAATTTCCACGCCGCCCGTGCGTATGATATATGCAGCATAGCCCCTGGCTCCTTTGGAAAAAACAAGATCCCCTTTTTTGTAGGTCTGTATCTGGAATTTTGCAGATTTTGAAATGGACCGTGATTCTGGTCTGTTTTTGATATATTCCATAACCGGAGTAAATTTTTTATTCTGCATATTTACCTGCCTTGTTAATGGGGTTGGTTCAGGAACTATTGTATAGATATTAGAAAAAAAGAGAAAAAAGCAAGAAAAAAATCAATATGGGATAAAACTAAATAATGAACCAAACCGGTGTAGCAAAACCTTCCGAAAATTATAATCTTGTCTTGAATTCAAGCCGCCCCTATTGTAGGAGGAGGTAGAATAAAATAGATTATGAGGAAAAAGCAGATGAAAAAGAATTATTTATCAAGGCGGCAATTTCTTAAATTAGGGGGAATGTCTTTTATAACCAGCGCAATGTCCATGAATTTTGGGACAAGGATTTTTGCAGCTCCCTCCAATATTCTTTTTGATCCTGTCAGGTTCGCCGTTATTTCCGATATCCACCTTGATATTAATGGAAAAAATGGAATGAAAATGAGTGGGGTCAGCACAGAATGTCTGGTCAGGACCGTGGCGGACATCAATCAGGAAAAAGATCTTTCCTTTGTCCTGGTTGCCGGTGATTTGCTGCTGGACGGTGAATTGGAAAATGCATGTATTGTCAAAAAATCTTTAGATAAATTACTAATGCCTTATTATGTCATTGCCGGGAATCATGATTATATTCCTGCTAATCCACAAAACCGCAGAAAAGAGTTCAACTATCTGACCATGGAAGATTTTGTAAAGTTCTTTAACGGACATGGTTATGATAGTTCAGGCAAGCGTTACTATGCCCATCAGATAACGCCAGGTCTTCGTCTTATAGGGCTTGATGCCTGTCTGCCCCTTGATCCTGAAAAATGGGGAGGGGTGCTTGTTGAACAACAATTGCAATGGCTTGACAAACAGCTTAGGGATCATGCAGATGAACTGAATCTTGTTTATATGCACCACAATTTTGTAAGATGGTCGAAAGATGAATTAATAGGCGGTCCCAAGCAATGGTTCTGCATTGATAATGATGTCAAGGTGAGAGCTGTTTTATCTAAACATTCAAAAGCTGTTCCGGTTGTTATCTCAGGACATAGGCATACGGGGCTGAATTTTACGCAATTAAACGGTGTGAACTATTTTATTGTACCTTCCTTAAATTCCCATCCCATGAGGTATTGTGTTTTCAATATTTCTAATGAATCGGTATCCTGGAAAACACCCATGGTGAGTGTGTCTGAATCCATTCATTTAAAAGCCAGGCAGAACCTTTTAAATGCACAATGGTGGCGACAGACACAATTTAAAGAAATAAATCCGGATAATGATCTTGCTGTGCTTAAATTTTATGAAAATAACCCCATGGCTTTTGGTTATTTGTCATGGGATTGAATGGTTATAACCATGGAAAAAACGCAAGTCGGTATAAGATTTTTTTCATGTGAGAATGGCAAAAATCTGCTCAAGGATCTCTTTTTTTTGTGGGTCGGTTTGGGTATGATCCTGGTGTCTTTGGTGATCTTTGGCCTGGGAAAGAAGGTTAAAGGCAAGATCCACCAGAAATGTGTTGGCCCTTTGGCTGATTTGTTCGTTTTCATTTTGCCAGAATATGGGGGAATGGCTGTCGGACATATCTTTTAAAAGGGTGTGGCAGGCAAAGGTGATCAGATCGGCCACCCATTTAACCCTTGGGTCCTTGAAAGTCACTTCGGCCTCAAATTCGAATATCCCCATTTTTTCCAGGCGGTTTTCTTTTTCAAATCTGTCATATCCCGAGGTTCCGGCAAGAACGATCTGGGTGTGGCTTAACAGGTTTGCCGTGCGGTCCAGTCGGTCCAGAAGATTGTTTTTAATGAGAAAATCCATGTTTTCCAGAAGATTCTCAAGGCTGCTGTCCGGGACAAACATGAGAAATCCGATCTCCGGTTCAACCCCGTATTTTCGGCACAATGAAATTGCCTGGGAAGCTGTGATTGTCTTGGAACTCTTGTTGATCTGGTTTAAAACAGCAGTGGAACCGCTTTCCACACCCATGAGAAGGCTTTTAAACCCTGAATTTACAAGTTTTTCAAGTATGGTGTCATCTAAGTCCTGGGGTCTTGTCTCCATGCCAAATTTGATCTCCATGGGCTTTAAAAGGTCCATGAGGTCCATTATTCTTTTTTTTCCTGATTTTCCAGGGCCTATGAAATTGGGATCCACAAAATAAAAATCTTTTACCCCCTGGTTTACAAGCTGTTGTATTTCATCGGCGATATTCTCAGGAGACCTGCCTTTCCAAAGTTTTCCCCGGTTATAAAAGGAGGGAACAGGGCAGAAACTGCAATGGTTGTAGCACCCCCGGCTGGTTAAAACGGCTGCGGTTCCCTTGCGGGAATTTCTTTTGGGAAAGGCAAAGATATCCGGGGTTTTTTCAGGTTGTCTCATCCTGTTTTTATTGTCGGAAAGACAAGAGCTTGTGGCAAGACCTTCAATCTTTTCAAGGGCTAAACTTTTTTTGTGGGACTGCTCTTTTTCAAGGGCCTGGGCCAGTTCTCCCAGGGTGTGTTCAAATTCTCCCACGGCAATGGAGTCCACCTGGTTACATTGGTGTAAAATTTTTCTATAAACCAGGGAGGGAAAAAAACCAAATAGATTAATATGACCGGAAAAACCCTGGTTTTTCAAGGTGGAAAAAAATTCAAATAATTTTGATGTGTGTTCCCAGAAATAGACGGTATTGACACATAATAGATCCGGGTTAATGGTAAGTATTTTATCCATCGTATAGTCAAAGGAGGCATTGGGCTGTGCATGGTCCCAAAAAAGTGTGTTAAATTTTTTTTCTTCAAGGAAGGCTGCGGCATAGCCCCCCATTAAACAGGACCATAATGGGGTGTTGGCAATATCATTAAACCGCTTTTTTGAAGGTATTCTCGGATGTTCCAGGACAATTATTTTCATTTTGGCATCTCTTTAAATATTTAGGCCTTTGATTTGCGGACCGTTGGGTATGGGAGCAAGTTCCAGTCTGGAAAAAACTCCGGCGCTATGACAGCGGGCTTCAAATTCGTGGAGAATATGGTTGAACCTTTCAGGATTGTGATATACCGGATACATAAGGTCTGTCTCGGAATCAAGGTCTCCTGTCCGGATCAGTTGTTGGGTCAAAGGGGCCTTGGGATAGAGTCTCACATGGTTGAAAATAACTGCCCCCAGGTTTCCGGCAGGGCCATGGATTTTAAGGAGTTGATCGAGCATTTTGCCAGCTTTTGTCATATCTTCTTGGTTTTCTCCCGGTAGATTGACTAAAAAATGGCACATTGTCAAAATCTTGTTTTTGGCTGTCAGTTTGGCTGCCAGAAGAATATCTTCGGGGGTAAGTTTCTTATTTAACAGATTCAGACCCCGGCTGGTCAGGGCATCAGCTGAAAAGTATATGGCAATAAGTCCGGCTTTCATCGCCAGGGTCAGGTTTTGTTGGGTGAGATTGTCCTCCCTGAAAAAACCTGTCCAGGTTAATTTTAGTTTTCGACGGATAAGTTCCCGGCATAGCTGTTCAAAATGGTCGGGGGGGCGGTTGACCACTGAATCTGTGAAATGAAATATTTGGATACCAAACTCCCTATGGAGTATCTCCATTTCATCCACGATTTTTAAAGGGTTTCTAATTCGCATATAATTGCCCCCGAGAAAAGGATAGAGGCAGTAGGCACACCAGAGATCGCATCCTCTTTTGCCTTCAATTCCCATGGCTGCCACATAGGTGTTGGCCCTGGTGTAATCATTGGGGCAAAAGGTTTTTGTATCCATTTCAGGAAGTTCGTCCATGGATATTTTTTGTCCCGGAGGATTGGAAATTATCTGATCTTTGTTTCTCCACAGGATGCCGGGGATCTTATCTTTCCGGAGTCCCGGCCCCATTAATTTTGGAAATACCAATTCGCCTTCTCCCACAAGGCCTATATCGATCTGGGGAATCTCGATCATCAGCCTTTTTCCAAACAGGGAAAAGGCAGGTCCCCCTGCCAGGATTCTTGTTTCTGGAACCAGGGTTCTGCCCAGGAGTGCCGCAGTCTTCAGGGAAGACAGATACGATGTTTGGTGGCCTGCCAGGGGGTCCAGGTTGCGAAAGGACAGGGCTACCACATCGGGAGCAAAGGTCTCCAGGATTTTTTTTAAATCAGCCCAGGGGTCCTGGCAGATGTTCATATCCAACCCTCGCTTTTTAATTTCCCGGGGTACCAGGGACGAGAGTCGTGACAGCCCCAGAGGGTATACTTTTTCACATGCTCCCAGGTGGGAGGTTGGAACTTGGACCATTAACAGTTTCATTTATGTTACTCCACTAAAAATAAACCGATATAGGTGACATATTGCCCTTTTTCTTTAACCGGTGAAAGGGACCAGTCGGCATTGGCAATGGTTGTATAAACATCGATCCCAGAGCCTTCCATGGAGGGTCGGGCCAGGTCATGATGGCGGCAATCTCCACTCCCAGGGCATTGGGGACAGACAGGACATGGCCCTGCTCCAAAGACAAAGGCTTTGTAAAATCCTTTTAGAAAGGCCTTTTTTTCAAGTTCCAGCAAATTTTTATGAAATTGTTTGCCCGGTGGGGCTCCCCTGACCAAAAAGGCCTTTGTGTAGGAGTCCAGCAATTGCCGGGTTTTGTGATGGTCCATACCCCAGGGGGGACATTGAAGGTTTTTACCAAATCCCTTACACCCGAATTGGCATTTGGCATTCACCCAGGGGGCTGTGACCACATCGGTGGGTGCAATGGGGGTGATGGCATCAAATTCAAGTTCCATGGCAAGATCTGTCCAGGGATTGGTCGGAAGTTGTAGGCAGCCTTTTTTTTTTGCCGTTATCACGGCGGAATCTGTTGACAGATCTTTGATATCAACGCTTTTTATTCCTGTTGTTTCAAGCCATTCAATTATAGTTGAACTATCATGGCAGACCCCGTTAAAGGTGTTGAGCATCATGGCAAGGTCATAGAGGGCACCTTTCTGGGGAATGGCCCCCTTCCGGTCGGGAAAATAATCATGGATGATCAGAAGACCGTCGTTATCAAGAAGACTGACAGCTTTTAAGAGCAATTGTCTGGCTTCATCAGGTCCATAGGCATGGAGGAAATTACTCATACAGATCAGGGAAAATGTGTTTTCAAATTTGTGGGTTCGAAAATCTCCTCCCAGGGGGGTGATCCCTTCCCAGTCCTTTTCATCGGGGTACAGGGTATGGGCCGCTTCAATAACTTCTGGAATATCAAAGAGAACTGCGGAGGTCCCGGGAGTAAGTGTTTGCAGGGTCCTGAGCAGGCTGCCGGCTCCTCCTCCTATATCCAGTATGGGGCCTGTGATTTTTTCAGGGCCCAGAAGCCGGACAAGTTCCTTTGATTTTTGTTGGACCAGGGTATCTGTGGATTTCACATAGCCAAGGTTACGCTCTTTATAGGATAGCCTGGAAACAGATTTTGGTTTTTTGCCTGAAACTTTTTGAGTCAGTTTTTCCCATTGGGGGTGCATAAACTGCCTGTAAAGAAAAAAATCTCCCATATAGTCGGGTTTTCCCGGTACCAGGAATATGGAGGAAACCTGGCTGTTATACCAACTATTTTCCCGGCAGGTGACAAGTCCTATACGATCCATGGCCCGGAGCAGCCGGGTCAATTCAAATTCTTGGCATTCAGACTCTTTGGCAAGTTCATCCACTGAACAAAGGCCCTGATCCATAAAACAAAATAAGTTTAGCTCAAGGGCTGTGAACAGCACCTGGGAATACCAATAGGCGGTGGACAGATCTTCAAGAAATTGAAAGCCTGTGTGGGCCGGATCTGCATCTTTAAAACCAAAATCCATGGTGGCCGCAATCTCCTTTAAA
Organism: Desulfobacteraceae bacterium; assembly: GCA_024226935.1. Classification (GTDB taxonomy): domain Bacteria; phylum Desulfobacterota; class Desulfobacteria; order Desulfobacterales; family Desulfobacteraceae; genus NBML01. The sequence goes on along the minus strand of JAAELK010000013.1, from coordinate 327 downwards.
TTAAGTATTGTCAGGACTGGTAGGACATTTGGGCCTGGTTATAGCACATGGAGTGTCCTGTTTCAATATCCATTAATTCTCCTTTTTAGATGTCTTTATTTTAAGTTTTTGTCTGCAAGGCAAAGGGTTTATATAAAAAGAGATTGTATTTATTTATTGAGTTTAACTCGATGATCCAGTTTTTAAAGAAAGAAGGCTGGTCAAGTCGATGGTATAATATCATTCCCTGAGTCATATCTCATCCATTCGATTGGCCAGCCCTGCAAAAGTACTAATAAATCAAATTTTATTTGAAAAAAAAAAAAAAAATATTATATAAGGCCCTTT
>JAAELK010000012.1 GCA_024226935.1 Desulfobacteraceae bacterium | reverse complement strand
GCTGTTCAAGCGGTAAAGTAATCTCCCGCCCTAAAAAAAATCCCCCGAATTACCTTTGGACGGGTGTACAAAAAAATAGGTGGTGAATTTGGGTATTCGTACTTCCATTGACAAAAAGCAAGTTCCTATTCTATACTCTGGCATACTTCATTATTTTATATCCTATTTTTTTTATTAAAAAGTTAAATTTTTCCCCGGCGAAAAATTTTAAGGAATGTAAAAATGAAACAATTTCTTAAGAATGCTCTCAAAATTCAAAGTTTAGAACTCATAAAAAAAGGTAGATATATTAATCAAAAAGGTTGGGTTCCAGCGACATCAGGCAATCTTTCCATAAGACTTTCAGAACAATTTATTGCGATTACTGCATCGGGTAAACATAAAGGGCAATTAACACAAGAAGATATCATGATAGTCGATCTGGAAGGAAAACATACTGGAAACAAAACTCCTTCAGCAGAAACTTTTTTACACACCACCTTATATCAAATGGACACAACAATTAACTGCGTTATTCACACACACTCAATGCCTGCGTCTTTATTATCCTGGCTTTTAGAAGACCATTTAGTTATCCAGGGATTCGAAATTCTGAAAGGATTACGTGATATACATACCCATGAATCAAAAGTCACTATTCCCATTTTTGATAATTCCCAAGATATTTCATCGTTATCAAAGAAAATTTTATCCTATTTACAAACCAATAGTAAAATCTATGGATATCTTTTGAAGGGACATGGGCTGTACACGTGGGGAAATTCTTTAAACGAAGCGTTAAGGCATCTGGAAGTGTTTGAATTTTTATTGGAACTTAAACACCAACAATTACTAACCACACCCCATAATATATGCAAGATAAAAGGAAAATAAACTCCATAAAAGCAATTCTTCTGGATATAGAAGGAACCATCTCATCAATTTCTTTCGTAAAGAATGTTTTATTTCCCTATGCCCGCAACCACTTGAGATCTTATATAAATCAGCACAAGAATGATATCGAGGTAAAACGGTTGTTATGTGATGTCGATGAGGTTGTCGGACAAAAATTAACCACCGAAGAACAAATAAAACACCTCATTCAATGGACAAATAAGGATAAAAAAATAACTCCATTAAAAGCTATTCAAGGATTAATTTGGGAATTTGGGTATCGCAACGGGGAGTATAAAGGACATGTTTATAAGGATGCCATGGAAAATATCCAGGCATGGTATAAAAAAGGACTCTCCCTGTATATTTTTTCATCGGGCTCAGTTTTTGCTCAAAAACTGTTTTTCAGCCACACAGAGTATGGAGATATAACCCCTTTATTCACCGGTTTTTTTGATACAACCACAGGGGCGAAAGAAAAGACATCCTCTTATAGATATATATTAAAAGAGCTTGAATATGGGGCTTTCGAAGTCTTATTTCTCTCGGACAGCCAAAAAGAATTGGATGCTGCACACCAAGCTTGCATGCAAACATGCCTGGTTGTGCGTGATGCAAATATTAATTTAGAAGAATTTGCCGGACAAATAAAAAATTTTAATCAAATTATCTTTGAATGATTGCATACTCTTTTGCCTGGGGGTAACCCAGGCTTTATCGAGGCAGTATACATTTTATACTTATCTCAAATACCCATATCAATCTGGAAAATTGAGTTAAAGACGTTTAAAACTTCCATGAAACAGCAAGGTTAATTGCACCAAGATTCAATCCTGTATCACCGTCATCGCCATCACTGAAAGCATCAGAAAGATGCTCCACTGAATAACCAAACATTATTACAGGACCCTTTTTTTTCTCTTCACCAAAACGATAACGAAACCCCAGACCACAGGAAACAATCGAAAAGAAATTAGCACTGGATAGATCCGGCATATTCTCCGATTGAAAAAGATAGGCAACACCAGCACCCAACTTAAAATATAGATATTTACTATGTATATCTAACAACACTCTCCATTCCAGAGTACTGGTATCGCCAAAATTATCAGTTTTTATATATCCCGGCCCCAATAAGGTTTCCACTGACAGCCAGGACTTGAAATCTTTTCCGACAAAATAACTGATATTAGACCATTCATACTTATCCGCAGGGGCGGGTCCGATATTTGTCCAATCACTATGCCCATAAAATCCGGTCACACCTTGGTAATCAATCAACCCTTTAGCACTGCATGGAGCATAAGCCACCAACATCAATATCAACCACAGTATCATGGGGAACAAAATCATATGGTTATTTTTTTTGACTAAATTCTCCGGGGGCAAATCATTTCCTGAAGCACTTGTGAATGGATCAATAATTCTGAGCTGTGAGTACATAAAAGGATCCCTTTCTTAGAAACAAAATTCATCGCAAATTTGCTCATAATATCGTTGATACCTTTTTACTTAATAAAATTGATTTAAAAATACAAGGTGTTTTTAAAAGTATAGCACTTCACCATAGGATCAAGCAGGCATTCTTATTGCCATATGAGAAATTTTCTGATAATAAGCAATTAAAAACAATCAATTCTAATAAAATCCCAAGGCATTATGGTAAACAAAAAAAGTAAATCCGAAGTCCTGAAACAAAGAGAAAGAAAGAAAGAAAAAAGCCTGATTCTAACTTTTTTAAAATGGAGCCTTGCCGGCATCATCATATTGATGATCCTCGGAGGCACCTTAGTTATCGGTCTGTTTATCTATCTGAAACAGGATTTACCTAGGATTAACAGCTTAAAGGATTACCGCCCTGCAACGGTTACCAATGTTTTTTCCGATGACGGACGGAAAATCGGAGAATTTTACAAAGAAAGACGAATCGTCATTCCCCTTTCCGAAATGCCAAAAAATCTCACAAACGCTTTTATTGCTGCAGAAGACTCAAGATTTCGGACACATCCCGGAATTGATTTCCAGTCCATACTCAGGGCATTCATTAAAAATTTCAGGGCCGGCTCCATTGTCCAGGGAGGCAGCACCATCACCCAACAGGTGACCAAATCTTTTTTATTGACCCCGGAAAGAACCTATAAACGAAAAATCAAAGAAGCCATGCTGGCCTATCAGATTGAAAAAAAATTCACCAAAGACGAAATCCTCTATCTCTATTTGAATCAAATTTATCTTGGGCATGGTGCCTATGGAGTAGAAGCAGCCGCTGAAAATTATTTTGGCAAACATACAAAAGACCTAAACCTTGCAGAATGCGCCATGCTGGCAGGACTCCCCCAGGCACCCAGCCGATACTCTCCCTTCAGATTCCCAGACCGGGCTAAACAACGGCAGATTTACACTCTGAATCGAATGAAAGAAGAAGGAATGATCACTAACCTTGCGGCGACAGATGCCATTGATATCAAGCTGGATATCAAATCTCGAAAAAATTGGTTTATCGAAAGAGTGCCCTATTATACCGAACATGTACGTCGATATGTGGAAAAAAAATATGGCGAAGATGCCCTATACAACCAAGGCCTTGAAATCCACACGGCCGTCAATATTGAATTGCAGAAAATTGCACGAAATGCCGTTGAAAAAGGCTTAACAGAACTTGACCAGCGAACCGGCTACAGGGGACCTCTCAAAAATATTTCCGCCCTTCAGGTGGAAAACTTTTCCCGGAAGTTGGCACAACAAATCAATAGCAATCTTCTTGAAAAAGAAAATATCTACCAGGGAGTTGTCCTTTCTGTAGATGATGAAAACAAAGTAACCCACGTCAGAGTCGGAGACTTTTACGGCCTCATCCATTTAAACACCATGACCTGGGCAAGAAAACCCAACCCCAAAATAGCCTATTACGAAACAACCGTAAAAAAACCGTCCCAGGCCTTTAAAGTAGGGGATGTCATCCTTGTTAAGGTTATCAATGAAGTGGTGGAAGACCAAGAATATGAATTTGCCCTGTATCAAGAACCCGTTGCCCAGGCCGCGTTATTAAGCATTGAAGCGGAAACCGGTCATGTCAAAACCATGATTGGTGGAAGAGGATACAAAAACAGCCAGTTCAACCGGGCATATCAGTCCCGGCGCCAACCAGGCTCTGCTTTCAAGCCAATCATCTATGCTGCTGCCCTGGACAAAGGATACACAACTGCCAGCATGATTGTTGATTCTCCGGTTGTTTTTGAGGATATGGAGAGAAACTTTGTCTGGAAACCCCGCAACTACAAAGAAAAATTTTTTGGAGACACCCTTTTCAGGGACGCCCTTGTCAAATCACGAAATGTAGTAACCATTAAAATTCTCCAGGATATCGGTATTGATTACGTCATTGACTATTCCCGAAAACTTGGTATCACCTCGGATATCAGCCACGATCTATCCATTGCCCTGGGCTCGTCTGGATTATCCCTCCTTGAACTTGTAAATGCCTATTCTGTTTTTTCAAACCTTGGGTATTTAATTGAGCCGGTTTTTGTCACAGAGATCTATGACCGGGACAAAAACCTGCTGGAGTCCTCCAAACTCATCCGAAAAAAAGTAATTGATATGAGCACCGCCTATATCATGACCAATATCATGGAAAGCGTTGTCCAATCAGGAACAGGACGGCGGATGAAGGCATTGAAACGCCCGGTGGCCGGAAAAACAGGCACCACCAACAATTTGTTTGATGCCTGGTTTTTGGGATATACCCCCAGGTACACCACGGGAGTATGGGTGGGCCTTGACCAGGAAGCACCCCTTGGCAAGGGAGAGACTGGTTCCAGGGCGGCGAGCCCCATCTGGCTGGCCTATATGCAAAACGCCTTGGAGGGCAAACCTACCCGCACTTTTAATGTACCCGAAGGGATAGTATTTGCCAAAATAGATGCAAAGACCGGACTTTTGCCCATAGAAGAGTCTAAAAAGACTATTTTTGAATGTTTCAAGGAAGGCACTCTCCCCACAGAGTACACCCCAAAACCCGGTGCAATATCAGGATCAGAGGACCTTTTCAAAGAAGGCATGTAAAAAGAACCAAAAATCAGTTCCTATAAAACACCCTTTTTTATATCCACCTCTCCGTGCATAAGCCGGTCATTGGTTTGAACAGAAAAAATAATTTCTGGATAAGCATTACCCAATTTCTCTAAATTGCTGTTTTTATCTCCACGAAGGCGGGATTCAAACCGGGGATGAACCCCAAGAAGAAGGTGTTGCACCCGATCCTCCCGGAAAAGCTTCAAAAATATAGCAAGTTTTTCACACACTTGATCATAGACCAGGACAGACAACACCAGATGACCAAATGCCGGATGCCAGGGCCCTGCCAATACCAAAGTCTTATCCTCCATCATCTCAGATGCCTGGAGACCCATGCGGACAACTCTCACATTTGCCTGTTCAAATATCTTAAACATTTCTTTTACCAAATGAACACTTTGGTCCAGACCCAAAGGGATATAACTACCCTCTTTATACCATTGAGCCAAAAGACTGCCCTTAAGAACCATCAGAGGATAAATCCTGGCTATATCCGGCTCCAGAGATGCAACCTGCCTTGTACTATGGAGCAATTGATCTTTTGTATCTCCTGGAAGCCCAGTCATGACCTGAACCCCCACCTGTATTTGCCGGGCCTTTAACAAAGAAACAGCCACTCTTGTCTGGAAGCTATTATGACCTCGATTGGCTCGTTTAAGCACAACATCGGTCATGGACTGAACTCCTAATTCAACCAATGAGACCCCATAGGGAGCAATCAAATCAAGTTTTTGTTCTGTAATGGTATCCGGTCGAGTGGAACAACGAATACCGTGAATGGTTTGGTTCTCGATATAGGGCCTAATTTTTTCCAGGAGACAAACAATATCTCGATCAGGAAGACCTAGGAAATTACCACCGAAAAAGGCCAATTCCACCCGGGAACGATCGGCCTTATATCCCAAGTACTGACCAATAATTTCATCAATTTCCCTTGAAGAAGGCAAAGGGTTTGCCTGGCTTGTAATAATGGATTGATTGCAAAAAGCACACTGGTGGGGACAACCTGAATGGGGAATAAAAACAGGAATGACCAGGGGATTATCCATACCCCTTCCTATAACTTTTGACGATGCACTAGTTCAAGAGCATTTTTGGCAGAATTTTGTTCAGCCGCCTTTTTGGTCTTCCCAATCCCCGTCGCCTTGAGATCAACCAATTCCAGACAGATCTCAAACGTCTTATCATGATCAGGGCCAATTTCTTTGACAACTGTATACTGGGGAGTTGTTGCAAAAGTTTCCTGGGCGTACTCCTGGAGCGAACTTTTATAATCCATGGTATTAAAATTAAATAATGCCCTTTGAATAGAATCTTCAAAAACCCTCTTCACTATACCATGGGTTTTTTCAAATCCTACATCCAGATAAACAGCAGCAATCAAAGCCTCAAAGGCATCGGAAAGAATAGAATTTTTATCTTGACCACCGGAAAAAAATTCTCCCTTACCCAACTTGATAAATCGTCCCAGATCTATACTGCGTGCCATATCAGCAAGGGCGGGTTCACTGACAAGATTTGATCGAAGCTTTGACAACTCCCCCTCTTTTTTTGAAGGACTCTGTTCCATAAGAATGTGCCCGATACAAAGCCCCAGCACAGCATCTCCAAGAAATTCAAGGCGTTCATTGTCGGAACTGCAACTCCCAGGATTCTCATTCAAATAGGACCTGTGACACAATGCATTATCTAACAGAGAGCTGTCAGTAAATTGGTAATCAATATTGTTTTCCAAAATATCCAGGCGGGATCGGGATCTTACAATGGAAAGCCTTTGGGTCAGATTCCTGAAAACACAATATTCAACATTAAGATTGTCCTTGCCATGACCCAGCTTAACACCCTGATTAAAACCACCGTGAAAATCCGATCCTCCGGTTATCAGAAGTTTTCTATCCAGGGCAAGATCTTTAAGATATTTTATTTTCTGGGGATCATGATCTGTATGAAAAACTTCAATGCCCTGGAGACCAAATTCGGTCAGAATATCAACAAATGCTTCCAACCCCCTGGATTTTTTAAATTCCAGAAGGCCTGGATGGGCCAACACCGGCAACCCACCGGCATCAAGGATAATTTGAATCCCTTCTTCACAGGATATATTAAATTTATCCACATGGGCAGGCTTATCCTTACCAAGATATTTATCAAAAGCCTCCCGGAAGCTTTTAACATACCCCTTTTCTTTCATCAATTGTGCTATATGAGGTCGCCCGGTCTGGGCCGCGCCAAATCGTTGTGCCACCTGGGCCAGACTGATATCAAAACCCAAAGCATTTAATTTTTCAATAATCCTGGGGTTTCTCTCTTCCCTGGCCCTGGCCGCCTGCTTTAAAGCCTGATTCAGACCTTTATCATAAATGGAAAAGCCATACCCCAGCAAATGAACACTGCCTATACCTTTAAAAGCTAATGGCGGTTCACAGGAAATTTCAACTCCAGTAATAAACTCCATGGGAAAATACGGAATATTATCCAGGATTTCTTTGATTCCGGCAATGGAATCATGATCGGTCAAAGAGATGGCCCTGACTCCGACATCCTGTGCCAAAGTCAATATTTCCAGAGGGGAAAAAGACCCATCGGAAGCGGTTGAATGTATATGAAGGTCAATCACAACGAACTTAAAACCACCTACTATATTCCAAGTGCTTTCTCCAAATCCTCTTCACGGGTTTTGCAATCAATACACTGAGTAGTAACCGGCCTTGCCTTAAGTCTTTCAAGGGAGATGTCTTCCTCGCAGGTATCACATCGACCAAAGGTACCATTTTCAATTCGAATCAATGTCTTCTTAATCTTTTTAATCAATTTGTGTTCCCTGTCCCGAATACGTAATTCAAAACTTCTCTCTGCTTCATGGGATGCACGGTCCGTGGGATCAGCAAAATTTTCCTTGGGCTTTGTCATCCCGGTTACAGTACCATCGGCATGGGAAACAAGCTCAGCAAGCCTATCGGTCAAAAAATTTTTAAAAAAGTCCAAATCTCGTTTTTTCATGATCACCGTCCTTCATTTAAAGGTCCTTAGAACGTCAGAAACATTTATTATACCATCTTTGTTAAAAAAGTAAAGAATTTAATACACTCTAACCGTCCTTCTCGGGAATATCCAAACCAAACAATTGCCGGGTTACATTCAAATATAAAGAATCATCCCTGTGATCCCCGGTATTTCGTAAAAATCGAATGGGGTCATGAATGGTCCGTGTTGCAATTGCCTGGGTCATACGTCTGACGGCTTCTATATCCTCACAGGACAGATGAGTCAAAGAAGAAATGGTCTTATTAAATTCCATTTCCACGATGGTGGTCATCTTATCATTAATGGACTTAATGGTGGGCACGATGGAAAGGCTGTCCATCCATTTTCTAAAGGTCAACACGCCTTCCTCTACAAATCGCGCAGCCTTGATGGTCTCCTGTTCCCGTTGGGCAATATTGGTTTCAACGATGCTCTTTAAATCATCAATATCATAGACATAGGCATTGGACACCTTATTGATTTTAGGATCGATATCCCTCGGCACGGCAATATCGATAAAAAAGATAGTATTATGGTGTCTTTTTTTCATGGCTCGTTTTACCTGAATCTGGGTAAGAACATACTCCCTAGCTCCGGTTGAACTGATAATAATATCTACATCTTTAAGAGCCTCCTCCCTTTCTTCAAACTGGATAGCCTGACCCTTGAATTTTTGGGCAAGAGCAAGGGCATTTTTAAAGGTTCGGTTGGCCACAATAATCTGTTTAACATTATGTGACATCAAATGTTCAACCGCCAGTTCCGCCATTTCTCCAGCTCCTAGCAGCATCACACTTTTGCTGGAAAGATCACCGAAAATCTTATTGGCAAGTTCTATGGCTGCATAGGAAATAGAAACCGCATTATCTCCGATACCAGTCTCTTTTCTGACCCGTTTGGCAACGGAAAAGGCTTTATGCATCATCCGATTAAGCAGGACACCGGAAGCCCCCTCTTCCAAAGCAACAACATAGGCCTTCTTGATCTGACCCAAAATCTGGGGTTCACCCACCATCATGGAATCCAAACTGGAAGACACCTGGAACAAATGCCTTATGGCCTCATCTCCCTCATGGATGTACAGGGCAGACCGAAACTCAGAAACTGCGATCTTTTTATGCTGGGAAATAAATTGAATCATGGCTTCAACCTGGTCGCCTGCTTCCGGTATATACAAGATTTCCATCCGGTTACAGGTTGAAAAAACAAGACCTTCTTTTATATGGGGGGCGGTTTTTAAATACTCCAAAGCCCCAAGGATTTCCTCGGCAGTGAAGGACAATTTTTCCCGGAGTTCCACAGGAGCTGTTTTATGATTTGCACCGATTAAAAAAATATTTGACATGGTTCTTTCGCTATTTGGTAAATTCCTGGTGATGCCCGCCCAGAAAAATATTGACTCCCAGAAAGGTAAAAATAATAATCACAAATCCTATAATTGTCATGATGGCAGATTTGCGGCCCCGCCACCCGGCATGGAAACGAAAATGCAGCAGGGCCGCATAAACCAGCCAAGTGCCAATGGAAAACACCTCTTTAAAATCCCAACTCCAAAACCGCCCCCATACAGTTTTTGCGTAGATAAATCCTGTAACCAACCCAAAAGTCAGCAGGGTAAAGCCTGTGGTGATACAGGTATAACTGACATCATCCAGAAAATCCAGGGAAGGCAGGCGCTTAAAGAAAAAACCCGGAGTTTTGGCCTTGATTCCCTGTTCCTGGAGCAGATAAAGAATTCCAGCACCACAGGCAAGACCCAGGGCAGCATCCCCGGTAAAAATCAGGACTATGTGGGCAATAAACCAAAATCCCCTTAAAATCTCATTGGAAGCAACAGGAGTGTCAGGAATCAACATCACCACCAGCATAAGAATGGACAAAAAGATGGAAGCAAAAAGACCCAGAATTTTAAGATTAAATCTATACTGAAAGTATAAAAACATGCAGCCAAAGGCAAGGGCCGCCAGAGAAAGACTTTGCACCATGTTTTGCACCGGCAGATCTTTTGCCGCAAACCCCGTAACGACTATGCTGAAAAAATGAACTCCAACGGCTATCGCCACCAGGGAAAAAGAAATTTTCTGAATTCTGTCCTTTTGAACAAACAAAAAACACAGATATCCTGCCATACTGAAAAGATACAATAAAGTAGCTATTTGCAACATGACACTACCGATACTGACCAATTGTAATTGCATTTATTGCTCCTGTGACACAAGACTTTGATAAACGTACCCCCGGCCAAGCAATTGAGCTAAAATCGAGTTTATCCCGGTTTCATCTCCGGCAGCGATCATACCAGGTAAATTTTTTTCAACCAGGGCAGTGAAGATTTTTTTATGGGAGTCGGGGTCATGGCCCTCCTCCAGTAACTTTTTCCGAATATTGCCCATGAGCAAAAGAAATTGCCCATATTCAGGGCCAAACATATGTTCAAGATCCTTGCGGATTTTTTTGGCAAGAGCAGGACTTGTCCCGGATGTGGAAACAGCGCACACAAGATCCCCCCGCGTTATAACAGAAGGAAGGATAAAATCCGACTCGACGGGAACATCGGCAATATTGCACAAGAGCTTTTGTTTTTTTGCATCTTCTTGAATCCGTAAATTCAGTTCCCTGTTGTCCGTGGCAGCAAAAACCAAAAAAATATTTTCCAGATCCAAAGTTTCATAGGGTTTACAATCCAGAAAAATACCGGTTTTTTCCACAGCTTCAAGCCCAGGGGAAAAGGTTTTACTGATCACCCGGACCCTGGCCCCTGCCCGGGACAGTCCCAGGGCTTTCCGGGTACCAACTTTTCCCCCACCCACAACCAGGCAGTCACGATCCTTCACATCCAGAAAAACGGGGTAATATTTCATACCATATCCTTAAACTGCTTACCTTGTTTAAATAAAGAGTTTAGTATATATTGCCGTCTATAATTTTTCAATATCTATTCACCCCATTCTTTTGAGGATGCACCGCCATGATAATTGATTCCCATACCCATCTTTTTCCGGAACAGATAAAAAACGACAGATCCCTGTTTTTTGATAACGAACCTGAATTCAAACTGCTCTATAACTCACCCAGGGCAAAAATTGCAACAATTTGTGAACTAATTGAAACCATGGATACCCACAGGGTGGATATTTGTGTTACCAGTGGATTTCCCTGGAAAAACCCGGACCTGGCCAGAAAAAATAACGATTATATCCTTGAAGCCGTCCAAGCATATCCAGATAGAATCAAAGGACTTGCCTGTTTTGATCTATCCTGGAAAGGTGCTGCCGATGAGGCAATCCGCTGCATGGATGGAGGCCTTTGTGGGGTGGGAGAACTGGCCTTTTATCTTTCCGGTATCGATCAAACAGCCCTCACGCTTTTAGAACCTGTCATGGAGGCCCTGCGCTCCCATGGAAATCTTCCTTGTATGATCCACACCAATGAACCCCTAGGATATCCATACCCTGGAAAAACCCCGGTGACCCTGGAACAGATCGATACTTTAACCCGCACCTTTCCCCATAACAAAATTATCCTGGCCCATTGGGGAGGGGGAATTTTTTTCTACCATGTCATGAAAAAACAAGTAAAAGAAAACCTGAAAAACATCTGGTATGATACAGCAGCATCAGTATTTCTCTATGATCCTGAAATCTATGACATGGCCGTACAGGCCGGTGTCATCGACAAGGTTCTTTTCGGCACGGATTTTCCCATGCTCACACCGGACAGGTATTATAAAGACATGGACAAGTCAAGCATGACAGCTGCCCATAAAGCACAGGTTTTGGGTAAAAATGCCCTGGCCCTTTATGGATAGAAAAGAGGAACTTGCAAAGCCTGAAACAAATTGTTGACAGATAAAATGCCAACCCTTTTTAAACTTTGTTTTTTTAGACAATTCCCCGGGAATGTCCATGGAACAATCTTGTCTTCAAAAATAACTATATTCTATCCATTCATGGGGTTCACTGGGTTCTAGAGCCTGTCAAAGCCACAATATCGTTTACGATTTTTTTAAGCTGCATGGCCTGGGCACTCATCTCTTCGGAAGCACTGGCAGATTCTTCCGCTGTAGCCGCATTTTTCTGAACCACATCATCCAGCTCACATACGGCATTGGTAATCTGTGTAATCCCTTCTGACTGCTGTTCCGAAGCCGAAGCAATCTCGGCAATTCTGGACACTGCTTCCTTGGTTTTACCAAGAACTTTGCCAAATTCCTCATTAACCGAAGCCAGCAATTTTCCACCATGATCTACGTTCTGAATGGTCTGTTCAATGAGGCCAGATGTATTTTTTGCTGCTTTTGCCGCCCGCATGGCAAGGCTTCTCACCTCATCTGCTACCACAGCAAACCCCGCACCGACTTCTCCTGCCCGGGCTGCCTCAACCGCAGCATTCAGGGCTAAAAGATTAGTCTGGAAGGCAATCTCGTCAATGGTTTTAATAATATTAGAAGTTTCCTTGCTGGCATTTATAATATCTTCCATGGATGCGGTAAAATTTTCCATGGAAGTATTGGTAGATGTCACAACAGCTTCAACATCCTGCATCAAGACATTGGTTTGTTTTGCATTCTGGGCATTATTATCTGTCATGGATGCAAGCTCGGTTAATGTAGATGAAGTTTCTTCAATGGAAGCCGCCTGGGAAGAGGCACCATCAGCCAGAAAAGTGCTGGACGAGGCAATAGCATCAGACCCGTCATTAACCTGGTTGGCACCTGAATTCAGACTTAAGGTAATTTCATTGAGGGTTCTACCGATACGCATAATTATAAATATTGATGCTATGATCACGATAAACCCGATGCCTACGGCTGCCAGTTGTGTGATCAACAATGTACTAATTTTTGCTTCAGACTGCCTTTGCATCATAACCACAGCCCTGTTCATTTCTTTTAAAAGGGGCACATTATTGGACAATATCCACTGGGTCAGGGTCTTGTCTTTGTCCTTTCCTTCAAGGATCAACTCCATATTTCTGGTAAACACCAGCCATTGTTTATTCACCAGTTGAAGTTGAGACAATGCAGGTTCTTGGGCCCTGGGACATAGTCTGAACCTGGTTTTAGCAAGATCCAAATCAAGGGGTGCCTCTCCACCATGGATCAAAGCCTTTAAAGTCATATCAAAAACCTGAATGCTAGCCCTGACCCGGTCGGCGGATACTTTATCAAGACTCTTGCTTTGCCGGGATTTTTCAGTGAACATCAGAAATTCTTTGGTAATTTTCTGGGACAGCATCCGCTGGCGACCGGCCAAGTTGATGAGCAGCCCATCATCCTTTTGATTGGATGTGGCATACAAGGTAACAAGAAACATGCCCAGTACCAGCAAAGAACATATGATAACCGGACCCATAATTTTTTGTTGCATGGTCATGGTCGATCTCCTTTTATTATTCAGCATCCTTCACATGAAATGGATCAAGACTCTCAGAATAATGGGCTTTAAGCACAGGCAGCCGCTGGAAAATATCCCATATATCAAAATTTAATTAAAAATTATATTCCCAATGCAGATTATTGGATTGAAATTGATTCAAATAAAGATCAGTATACGATCTATAGTTTAAAAAAACAAATTCATTTAAACTGAGACAACAATTCTCGGTCACACTTAATCCGAAAAAAGCATCATTTAAAAATGAAGGACAAAAATAGCTAAGACCCGTTCTGGTCAAGCTACATTACACGCTCTGGACTTGGATTAGTTTTACAACTTTTTAAATTTGCTGCACTAAACAGCAAAAACTCCGGGCAAGTATGTCCTCAAACAGTTTGCTGTTCTTAACGTTCCGCTTCGTTAAGAATTTGTACAAACTATCCAAAATCCGCCGCTTTGTAAGGCAACCTGCCCTCCACTGGACAAAAAACTTGAGGACTAGCTAGGTTGACAGAGGAATATAAATCCTGAACAATGTACCCTGACCCTTCTTACTTTCCACCACAATCTTGCCGTTGTGATAGTGAACAATATGTTTGACGATGGCAAGGCCTAAACCAGTGCCCCCTTCATTTCGGCTTCTGCCCTTGTCCACCCGGTAAAAGCGGTTAAATATCTTGGGCAGATGTTTTTTGGCTATACCGACTCCGGAATCCCGGACCTCAATAATCGCCAGCCCCTTCTGGCAAACAGCACGAATATTGATCTTTGTGGTTTCAGGATTATACTTAACGGCATTATCAACCAGATTGAATATGGCCTGTTCCATGAGAATGGGATCAACCATGGCGTAGATATTTTCAGGACAGGTATAATCAATTTGGATATTTTTTTTTGTTGCCTGGGATTGGCAGGAATAAAAAGCTTCCTCCAAAATCGTTGCCAAAGGATAAGGTTCAAAGGAGATCGCTGTTCCCTCAAGGCGTTCCAACCGAGACAATGCCAGAAGGTCATTGATCAACTCAACCATCCTGTTAACATTCTTTTCGATGATTTTTAAAAAAATTTCAGATTTTTGGGTTTGATTGTCTGCCAGCATCTGCTGGAGGGTTTCAATAAAACCCTTGATGGTGGTTAAAGGAGTTTTCAATTCATGGGAAACATTGGCGGCAAACTCCTTGTGCATCCTTTCAAGGCGGCGGATACGGGTAATATCATGGAAGATAATCAGGGTTCCCATCCTTTTTTCCAGGGTATCATAGAGAGCGGTTGAATGGATATTCAAAATTATGGCCCCCTCCCCTTTAATCAAAATGTCATCTTCCACCGGTTCATGGGTGGATAATGCTTTCAGGATAAAAATTCGAAGCTCGTAATTTATGGATAGATCCAAAATATTTTTTTTCTTTAATACCGAGGCTGAAAAATCAAATATTCTTGCCGCCGCCGCGTTAACAGTGATGATCTGCTCATGGTTATCAACGGCAATCACCCCCTCTTGCATACTTGCGTGGACCGCCTCAAGTTCATGGCTCCTGTTCTTAAAATCCAGAATTTTTTTATCCAGCTTTGCGGCCATTTTGTTCATTGCCCGGGCCAGTTGCGATAACTCTTCTGTATCTGGAGGCGTCAATCTATTATCCAGATTTCCCTTGGCAAACTCAATAACCTCTTTTCTCATTCGCTCCACAGGCCTTGTAATCCGCCTTGCCACATAAAAACTGGCAATGACAGCCGCAATAAGGGTGAAAAAGAGGACCAGCATGATATTATTCCACACGACTGTAATTTTTTTATCTATATCGGATATGGATACCGCCGCCCTGACAACGGCAATAACCTGATTTTTCTGGTTTATCCCTGGTTTTCCCTGGTCATACCGGGTCACAGGCAAAGCAATATACATCATATGCTGACCCAGAGTTGAACTATAACGGGTGGAGATACCCTTTTTGCCCTCCAGAGCCCCCTGTATTTCAGGACGGGTCAAATGATTTCCCATGTTCTCAATCCGACCAGAGGAATCTCCCGCCACCACCCCCGAAGGCAAAACAATGGTAACCCGTGTCTGAACGCTTTTTCCGATCTTTTTACACAAATCATCAATCCGGTAAATAGATCCTCTGCCCTCCCTGAGGACAGGAGCAAATTTATTTTGCAACAATTTTGTCTGGACAGTCAGTTCTTTTTCCGAATTTCCAAGAAAAAAAGCCTTGAAATATCGAGTGGAATACCAGGTCACAACGGTAAGAGAGATGAGGATGATTACCAGAAAGGAAGGAAATATCTGCCAGATGAGTTTTCGTTTTTTATGCATATTTTGGTACTTTTAAAATTAAGATTCCTTAAACCGATATCCAACACCCCTGACGGTCTCAATCCGGGAAGAATAACTTTTTAATTTTTTGCGCAGCCCCACAATAATAACATCGATACTTCTTTTTGTTACCGCATAATTTTCACCATGGATAGCATCCACAATCTGCCCCCGGGTAAACACCAATCCCTTTTTATCAGCCAGAAAAGAGAGTAGATCAAACTCCAGCAAAGTCAGATCAATAACCTGTCCTTCGATGACCACCACATGCTTGACCCGGTCAATCATCATATCTCCTTCCTGCCTGATCCGGGAAAATTCACCGGGAAGCGTTTTACGCCGTCTTCTTAAAATAGCACCAATTCTTGCGGTAAGCTCCCTGGGGCTGAAGGGCTTGGAAATATAATCATTGGCCCCAAGTTCAAGGCCTGCCACAATATCTGATTCTTCCCCCCTGGCCGTGACCATAACAATGGGAATATCCATTGTGACATCATTTTTTTTCAAACACCTGGTCACCTCAAGTCCATCAATCCCAGGCAGCATGAGGTCTAATACCACAAGATCAGGACGGCGCTCGTGAACTATTTTAATAGCCTGTTCACCTGTTATGGCGGTTAAAATAACATATCCTTCATTTTTAAGATTATATTTAATCAATTCCAGAATATCTTCTTCATCATCTACAATCAGTATGGTTTCCCCAGACATTTTTTTCCTATTTCATATGGCTGTATCCCGGGACCGGGATTCATATTGAGTTATATTAAAATCATAATTTATGGGAGGATTACCTTTTCCAAATATAAAAGGTTACCTTTTTCATTATAAGAATACCGGGTAAAATAAGTTTCCATTATGGGCATTCCTCTGCCATGGTCCGCATTTTCTAAAAAGGCTGCCCCCTGCTGTTTTTTCCAGTCAAACCCCTCTCCTTGATCTGCTATTGTAAAAACGATGGATTTTTCTCCATCAATTTTCAATTGAAAATCCACTAGCTTATCCGGGTCGGTTTTATTTCCGTGACGAACCGCATTCGTCAACCCTTCCCTCAAAACCAGATTAATGGCAAACATATGGGAAGCGACCCCCTCCTGGTTTAACTCCAAAAACCTGGTAACAATTTTACACACCTCATCAATAGATTCCAACAGAGAAGAAAACCGGATATGAAGTTTGTCTTTGGAACTTATTACCTCAAATGTATCAGTTTCTTTTTCCATGGATTATACCTCAATACACAAGAGAACTATATCATCCTCGGGATAAGTGTCATTGCCGAACAATTGACTGATCATCTCTTCCGGGGCTTTACCATAGGGAACACCCACCAGGGTTTTATAGATGGGCAAAAGACTATCTGCACCACTGGCCCAGGTAATTTTATTTTCCGCCGACTCCACAAGCCCGTCCGAATAAATAAAAAACCGGTCTCCCCGGGATACATTAATACGCTTTATGCCAAAATGAGCATCGGAAAACATACCGCAAACATCACCCTGGGACTTGATAAGAAAAGGCTCTCCTTTAACAGGCTGGCAAACCACCGGCGGATGACCGGCATTAATTATAGTCAATTTCATGGTGGTCCGGTTTATATGCATATAACAGGCTGTAAGATATTTACCCTGGGGCAAAATTTCCACCAGCACATCATTGATCATCTTCATACTTTCTGCAGGTGAATACACCGGAATACAATTTTGAGCCAATAAAGCCTTGACCGAAGCTGTCATATAACTGGTTTCAATATCATGCCCGGAAGAATCCGCCACAAAATAACCAGTAATATGCTCTGAAATATTTAAAATATCGTAAAAATCTCCCCCAGCTTCTTGCAAGGCCCTGTAATAAACCCCAAACTTTGCTGTGGGATATTCTTCCGGCAAAGGCAACATGGCTACCTGGGCCTTGGTCACCTGGCGAAGTTTGGCCGCCTGGTCCTGGATCAAAGAGTTGGTGGCAATGGAAAGTTTCAGATGAATCCGGACCCGGGCCAACACCTCCTGGGGGTGAAAAGGCTTTGTAATATAATCAACCGCCCCCAGTTCAAACCCTTTTAATTTGGAATCAACCTCACTGACACCGGTCAGAAAAATCACAGGGATAGCATTGGTAGCAGCATCTTCCTTGAGTTTTTTAATCACATCAAACCCATTTTCCACCGGCATTTCAATATCAAGCAATATCAGGTCAGGAAGCTTTTCCAGGGCAATGGATCTGGCATCGGGTCCATTGTCCGCACTAAATATCTGGTACCCTTCCTTGGACAAAGATTTTTCAATAAGTTTTAAATTTAACAGATTATCATCCACAGCCAGAACCGTGTAAGGATGTGTATTCCCCATGGTAAATGCCTCGATAAATTATATATCAGTTGGTTGTAATCTCCATAACCTGATTTTCAAGGTCAAGGATATAGGCATCAAAATTTTCAAGACTACCTGCTTTTGACTCAGACTCCATTTTTTTTGTAAGGGTAAATATATCGTCAAACCCCATATTCCCGGCAGCACCTTTAATGGAATGGGAAGAAGCCACCACATCTTCGATGCGATTCGCGGCAACCCCCTGCTTAATTTTCTCCAGGTCCGACAAAGTGGTGGTAATGAAAAGTTCAACAAGCTCCATGAAATCTTCATCATCAAGGCCAATCTTGGATGCAAGGTGTTTAAAATCCATAGAAGCTCCTGTTTATATTGATGATTTTGAAAGAAAATATATCGCTTTCAAAAGTATAAAGAATTAATCTTTTCTTGTAAACCATCAATTTAACTTAACACCATGGGATCCCGCTCATATCTTGACTTGATTTGGAGTTAGCCGTTTACTTTTTTTTCATTTATGCCGGGTGTTCAAATGAACTTTTACCTCCTTGAGGATAAGATCTTCAATGGTCTCAATGCCCCCCAGGTGCCTGGTGATGGAAAATTCAACCCATGGATAGGCTTTACCGGCTTTTTCAATGGACTCCGGAATATCCTTGAGAAGATGACTGCCAGCGGCAATGAAAAAAGGGAAAATAACTATTCGCGCGGCTCCCTTTTGAACCAGGTCTTCAATAGTCTCTTCCAAAAGAGGAGAACAAAATTGTAAAAATCCAGGCATCACCACATCAAACCTATTTTTATCGGACAGATTTTGGATTTTTTCAGACAATTTTTGACAAAGTGCTGCCACCTGGCGGACAGATTCCTTTTTACGACTGCCATGGGCCACAATAATCAAAGCATTCACATTTTTTCCCTTACGGCCCAAGAGCCTATTTAAGTTTAATATCTGTTTTCTACGACATTTTCAATAAAATAACAATCCGATTATACCACCAAACCAGCTGAAAAAGAGCAGCAAAACAAGACAAATTAATAACAATCTGACTTGACTTTAAATGATTTATGCTTTTTCATATACCCATAGCTATGCTATCCGATCATAGTTTTTTACGTTTATTTTAAAATAAGGGAAACATCATGAAATCTATTTCAATAATAACAAAAGGATTCACTCTGATGGCTGTAGTCGCCTTTCTCGTTGCCGGATGTGCTTCAAGCCGATCCGGAGAAGTTTATTCCAGAGACCAGGCCCGCAGGGCTCAGACCCTGATGACCGGGACCGTTGAATCTGTCAAGAACATAACCATTGAAGGCACTAAAACACCTGTGGGTACTGCGGTGGGCGGAGTAGCCGGCGGAGTCCTGGGCAGCACGGTGGGAGGCGGAGCCGGAGAAACCATTGCCACAGTGGTTGGCGCCTTGGCAGGAGCTGCCCTTGGTACTGTTGCAGAAGAAGGCCTGACCCGGAAAGCGGGACTTGAAATTGTGGTAAAAAAAGACAACGGCACTACCATTGTCGTGGTACAAGAAGCGGATGTGATGTTTGCACCGGGAGACAGGGTGAATATCATTTCTGCAGCCGATGGTACCACCCGGATAACCAAATAATCCAACAAAACTTCTCTATCAGTCCCGGTGCTGTAATGACAAAGAAAAGAACACAGCAACAAGGCATGAGAAGTTTTACCACGGAAAAACCGCTAATTGCCGCTTATAACGATACCGAACCATCTGAAACTAAATCACCTCCGTTTATCAAAGATCATTCAAAAAGCTTTGACTAAACCTGCGGCATATACTATATTTAACCCATGCAGTTTTTGTAAAATTATGGTCCCATAAAATTAAAGAATAACTTGATCTGAACAGCTCCAATTAGTTTTCCTTGTTTCCATTTTACGATTGATTATCCCAAGGTTTTAATCCGGCATTTTTACCAGGGCAAGGGTGCCGAACTCATAATTTAAATCAAGGAGGCCAAAATGGATGAACACACCATGTATTATGACACCATTATCAAACTCACCACTGCAATTTCCCAATGCAAGGATCCGGAAGAAGTTGCACTGATCACGGCGGAAAGTGTCAAAACAGCGTTTAAAGCCAAGGGATGCTCTGTCTTTTTATTGGATCGGGAAACAAGGCAATTGGGACTTGTGGCCTCTTTCGGCTTAAGCGAAAACTATCTGCAAAAAGGCCCCATCCATTTCATGCAGACCATTCGAGAAGCCAAAGATGCGGTACCCATTGCCATTTATGATGTCATGGACGATCCTAGAATCGAATACCCGGAAGAAGCCAGAAACGAAGGTATTTCCTCCCTGCTCGGAGTTCCCATTATCAGCCACAACAAAATCATCGGTGCCCTTCGTATCTACTCCAGCTTACCCTGGGAGTTCTCCTTTAACGATGTCAACATAGTCCAGGCAGTTGCCCTGATCTGCGGAATGGCTATGGATATGTGTCGAATGTACAAAGGGCATAAAACCAGCATAAAGATCCTTAAAGACATGAGGGGAGAAGGCACATATAAAACCCACCCACCCCTGTGAAAGGAGATCCATCCGCCTCCCACCCAGGATCATTAACCCCTGAACGGGCCATCTGCCCCGGGGATATCCCAATGAAAAAAAAACAGGGGCCGGGATCATGATTATGATCCCGGCCCCATCAATTTTTCACCGCCCCATCAATTTTCACTGCCACCCCAAATGAAGAGTTGATATCCCCCCATCCTTGCCAGAACAAGCGCAATAGTATATAAAAAGCCAAATGAAAACAGATGAAACATATCAAAGTCAAGCCCGGATGCTGGCCAATAAAGTCAAAAAGAGATACAGACATTTACGCAAACGCTATGCCAAACAGAACCTGGAGGTTTTCAGGCTCTATGACTGGGATATTCCTGATATCAGAGCAGTAGTGGACTGGTATGGTGGCCATCTTGTCATTGGTGAATACAGCAGAGCACAATCTACCCCGGACTGGCTACCCCTCATGGGCTCGGCCGTGGCAGATGCTTTAAATATCCCCCGGGAAAAACTACATCTTAAAATCCGCAAATCCGGGATCAAAGAAGGAGCCAGGTACAAACGTCTCGACCATACCAACCAGAAGATCCCCATGTGGGAAAGGGATTTACAGTTTTATATCAACCCCAGTGACTATGTGGATACCGGACTTTTTTCCGACCACCGCAATACAAGAAAAATGGTAAGAGAAATGGTCAAAGATAAGGATTTTCTCAACCTCTATTGTTACACCGGTGCCTTTAGCTGCTATGCAGCCAAGGGTTGTGCCCGGTCCACCCTGTCGGTGGACCGATCTGAAACCGCCATCAACTGGGCAAAAGAAAATTTTGACCTGAACAAGCTGACAGATCCCAGACATACCCTGATCCAGGAAGACACCCTTGATTTTCTGGCCAAAGCCAAAAGGAAAAAGCTCTCCTTTGACCTGGCTGTGGTAGATCCACCCTCCTACTCCACCACACAAATAACACAAAAACATTTTGACATTGCCAGGGACTACCCCACCCTGCTCAATGGAGTCTTTGAACTCATGCGACCCGGGGGAACCCTCTTTTTTTCCACCAACCACCAGAATTTTGATATGGACACCAGCCGCTTAAAAGCCACAAATATCACCGAAATAACTGACACAACCATACCAGAAGACTATCTCACCAAACGAAAAAAAATTCACAGGTGCTGGAAAATCCATATGGGAACGGCATAGAAAAGAGTAATAACACAAGCCCTACCCCATTATAAACGCCAAAAAGGTATACCTGTAGCATTGACAGCATCAACGTCCAAAACGCTTTTCACATCGATCAGGCAACCACCCTGCCCCAGGGTTGATACCAGATCATTAATGGGTTTCTCCCCATATACCCCATGGGGAACCGCCAGAATAATTGCCCCAAGATTTTCTAAATCCCCCCAGGAACAAAGATCCACTCCATAATATTTTTTTGCTTCCCCGGGATCTGCCATTGGATCATGCACCAGGACATCACATCCATAGGACTCCAATTCTGAAATAATATCCACCACCCGAGTGTTTCTTAAGTCCGGACAGTTCTCTTTAAAAGTCAGTCCCAAAATCCCCACCCGGGTCCCTTTAATGGGTTGCCCCTGGGCAATCATCATCTTAACGGTTTTTTCAACCACAAACCGCCCCATATTGTCATTGATACGACGACCGGCCAGAATAATCTGGGGGTGATAGCCTTCAGATTCCGCCTTAAAAGTCAAATAATAGGGATCAACCCCAATGCAGTGCCCCCCCACAAGGCCGGGAGAAAATTTTAAAAAATTCCATTTGGATCCTGCAGCTTCTAAAACATTTTTGGTATCAATACCCAGGCGATCAAAAATCAAGGCCAGCTCATTCATCAAAGCAATATTCAAATCCCTCTGGGTATTTTCAATCACCTTGGCAGCTTCCGCTTCCTTGATATTTTTTGTCCGGTGAACCCCGGCCGATATAATTGACTCATACAAGGCTGCTACCTTTTCCAGGGTTTTTTCATCATCTCCTGCTACCACTTTGACAATATTGGTCAGGGTGTGTTCCTTATCTCCCGGATTAATCCGCTCCGGGGAATATCCCACATGGAAATCTTTTTTCCAGGTCAACCCGGATTCTTTTTCCAAAATCGGCACACAGATATCTTCGGTTACCCCGGGATAAACCGTGGACTCAAAAATGACAATGGCTCCCTTTTTCATGACGCGCCCCACGGTTTGCGTCGCACTTTCCACAGAATGAAGATCCGGCCTTCTTGCCTTGTCAATGGGAGTGGGCACAGCTACAATAATAAAATCTGCTTCCCCCATCATTGCAGGATCTGTGGTGGGAATCAACTGAACCGCCCGTTGGAAGTTGCATTGATTCACCTCCCCTGTGGGGTCTTCATGATTCCTGCAATTTTCAACAAGGCCAGGTTTTAGATCAAATCCAAAAGTTTTATATTTTTCACCAAAATGAACGGCCAGGGACAACCCCACATATCCAAGCCCCACCACTGCTATTTTGTAATTATCTTTCATTTCATACTCCAAAAACCAATTATACAATTTTTAAATCATCCAATCCCAGGATCCCTTACCCGACTTCCAGAGGAGAAATATACTTAGAAAGTACTATATAAGTATTATATTTATCAATTTGCAACATTTTTTTTATTTGACCCCTATTCAATTGCCCACCGATTAAAAAAGCTTTTGACCCGGCAAATCGAGAACAGCAATTTGCTATAAATTCATGCTTCTCTTTTACGATCTATCCCCTTTCATTATCCCTAAAACTTAATACTTAATCAAATAAAAAGAGTAATTATCTATTACTCCTATTGACAAATAGTCAATTCCTATCCTAATATCCCTCAATCTATTTTTTCAATCAATTAAAAATTGAGAAAAGATTATTTCAGCAATCGTTTAGAGCAGGTGTATCCATCAATTCAGCAGGAGGAGTTTATGAAAAAAGGATTTAGATGTTTTACAGTTTTACTCATTCTAATAGCATTTTCCGTTCCGGCAAATGCAGGAAAACTCGGGCATCATCTTGAAAGGATCGTTAAAGAAGGTAAAGCAGACTTTGTTGGTAAAAATTTTATCAGAACTTTTAAGAAAGTTAAAAATGGCAAATCAACTGTCATGGCCCATGTCTTCATCGAAGCGGATATCAATTCAATTCCTGACCTAAAAAAATATGGAGTAGAAATAAATACAATTACCAAAAGTGGAATTATGACTGCGGTAGTACCACTGGGTAATCTAACAAAAATTGTTGCCCTGACCGGGGTCAGGAGTATCAAAGCCGGCCATTCCGTAAAAAAATTCATGAATAAAAGCTCCGGCATCGACGGTGTGAATCTTCCCAATACCGAATATCCAAGGAATCACAATAGTGGAAAAAATGTCATCGTCGGCGTTATAGACACCGGCATCGATATTCAACACCCTGATTTTATTGATAAAAACGGGAATACGCGAATCCTGGCCATTTGGGATCACACCCTTGATTCAAGCGATGTCAGTCAAAAAGTTTCTAAACCTTCCGGTTTCAGTTATGGAACAGAATGGCCCCAAACCATGATCCAGGAAGGTTATTCCGGATGCGCCCATAGAGACAAGGACGGACATGGCACACATGTGGCTGGAACCGCCGCCGGAAACGGCAGTGCCGATAGTTATGGTGGTCCTTACACCGGCTTAGCCCCGGATGCACAATTATTGATTGTCAAATTTGACTTTGATAACGAAAAAAATAGGAACTCAGACACAAATGTTTTAGATGCCATCAATTGGATTTTTACCAAAGCCGAAGAGTTAGGAAAACCGGCCGTAATCAATATGAGTTTAGGAAGCGATTATGGTCCCCATGATGGGTCAACGGCGGAAGAACGTGGAATTAACGACTTGACAGGTAAAAATAAAATAGTTGTTATTTCAGCAGGAAATGCCGGATCCTCCTATGAAGGCAATGCCTTCCAGGCATTCGGCGCACCAATACACGGAAGCGGTAATTCCAATACTTTAAATGATATCGTCTTCACCACAAGTTCAAAATATACTCCAAGTTCCAATTCCGATTATGTGTTCTTTGATATCTGGTATTCCAAGTCCGATACAAATAGAATCCAGGTCACAACCCCCAACGGAAATGTTTATCCTGCCGATTTTACAGCAGATAATACCGATCTCTGGGTGACCAACGGAGAATCTAAAGGTCTTGACACACCGGAAGGCACAATTTACGTTGCCAATGGATCCGACAGTTCCGATTCCAATAACGAAGATAATAACATCTATATAGAGATTTCCGATTATTACTCAAAAAATCCAAACGCAGGAACTTGGAAGATCGAAATTCTTCCCCTTACCGGATCTGGCGATTATCAATCATGGCATGGTTTCAGCAGCAGCATGAACCAGACCTACTTCTGGTATGACAGTGGAAACTATGACCGCACCTGGGGTGACACCTCCAACCCCTATTTATCCGATAGTGCTATGACAATCGGAAAGCCAGCCTCTGCACTTCAAGCCATTTCCATCGGAGCCTACCAGACAAAAAACACCTGGCCTGCCAGATCCTATGAAGATTGGACAGACCCCAACGCCCCATTTGATTTTATATGGCAAGAGTATGGTATGGCACCAATCGATTACTATAACGATTTTTACATGGAAGACCTATCTTTTTTTTCCAGTCGAGGACCCAGCCGTGACGGGCGTATACAACCATTTATTTCTGCTCCCGGCGTAGGAATAGTGGCATCATTATCACAAACAGTGCTTAACGATCCCTATGAGAACTATTTTCGCAAAAATAATCGAGTGGAATATGGTGGTTATTACGCAACCCTACAGGGAACCAGCATGTCATGTCCCCAGGCTGCAGGATCAGTTGCTTTAATATTAGAAAAAACAGCAACCCAGGGCTTATCACCTGACCCCGATGCAATAAAGGCATATTTGTCCCAGGGCAGCCGTAAAGATTCTTTTACAGGAGTCAGCGCTAACAATGACTGGGGCCATGGAAAAATTGATGTCACCAATACTCTTGCCGCAATCCAAACGTCACCTGTAACCATCACTACCAAGACGCTGGAAAATGGTACCAATGGCCAAACATACAGCCAAACATTGAAAGTAACAGGTGGCACCCCCCCATATGCCTGGAGCTTAATCAGCAGATCCCTGCCAGACGGACTTATCCTGGATGGAAATACAGGAATAATTTCGGGTATTCCGACAACGCCTGGAACATCAAATTTTGAGGTTCAAGTAATTGATGCAGACGGTACAACCGATTCAAACTCTTTGACTATTATCATAAATGACGATGAACTTGGAACACCTGTTATTGATTCATGTGATCCAAATGAGGGGAAAAGAAGTTTTAAACAAATTGCCTTTGTAATTTCCGGAAAAGGCTTTCAACCCGGTGCAACGGTGGACTTTGGAAAAGGCATCTCTGTAAAACGCTATACAATAGATTCATCCAATCAAATATCAGGTAAAATCCGTATCAGATTCCTGACAAGCACAGGTTATCGCGATATCACGGTTACCAATCCAGATGGTAAATCCCATACCCTTGAAAGGGGTTTTAAGATATACCGATAACCCAATATTAATATGTCCTCCAGATTATTCTGGAGGGCATATTCAAGATTTTACCATCAGGTATGATCCTTATCCATAATGTGACGCCACCAAACTTCATTTTCAATATACCAATCAAGGGTCTTTTCAATACCTGTTTTAAAAAATTCCCCTGGTGCATATCCAAGGTCGGAAGTAATTTTTTTGGCATCAATGGCATACCGCCGGTCGTGGCCTGCACGGTCTATCACGTGTGTAATCAAGCTTGTAGATAGCTTACCCTTTGCCCCTGGAGAATCTAAAAAGCGGTTGACAAGATTTTGATTTGTCTCAAACTTCCGGTCCATGAGACTACAAATATGGGTAACAATATCCATATTGGTCCATTCATTGTTCCCGCCAATATTATAGGTACTCCCCACCTCCCCTTTATCCAGAATCTTATCCACGCCTCTGTTATGATCATCCACAAAAAGCCAATCCCGGATCTGCCTTCCATCCCCGTAAATGGGCAAAGCCTTACCATCCAGAATATTGGCAATACACAAAGGAATCAATTTTTCAGGAAACTGAAAGGGCCCGTAATTATTGGAGCAATTACTGGTGGTCACCTCCAACCCATAGGTTTCATGGTAAGCCCGCACCAGATGATCAGAAGATGCTTTACTGGCGGCATAGGGAGAATTGGGCGCATAGGGAGTAATTTCAGAAAAGGGTCGATCATCGGGCCCTAAACTACCATAGACCTCATCTGTGGACACATGATGAAATCGATGGGGCTTGCCGCTTCCCCTGGTAAGCCAGCAATTTTTTACCGCCTTAAGCAGGGAATGGGTTCCCAGAATATTAGTCTGGATAAAGGCATCCGGTCCAAGGATGGACCGATCTACATGGGATTCAGCCGCAAAATGAACCAGGGTATCAATATGATGTTCTTCCAGCAACTTTTCAACCAGATCCTGGTCCAGGATATCCCCCTGAACAAAAACAAAACCAGGATCAGCCTTGGCTTTTTCCAGATTTTGAAGATTTCCGGCATAGGTCAAAGCATCCAAAACCACCAAATAATCATCTGGATATCTATCCTGCCAATAATAAACAAAATTGGTACCAATAAACCCGGCCCCCCCGGTCACTAAAATTTTTTTCATTACATAAGCTCCTTTAACATGGTTCTGAGCTGTGACCGCCAATGGATCGGTTTAATACCCGTCTTCTCCCAAAGCTCTCTCTTATCAAGCACCCCATAATAGGGCCGCTTGGCAGGAGTAGGATACAAACTTGCCGGAATCGGCTGGATAGGGATATTTTTGGACAGCAAACCCGCTGCCAGAGCTTCTTCCTGGATAGCCACGGCAAAATCATACCAGGAAGCCACCCCTGCATCGGTCCAATGGTAAGTGCCAGAATTTTTTTTTTGAACACATACCCAGACAGCCTGGGCCAACCCATAAGCCCAGGTAGGGGTTCCCACCTGTTCATCTATGACATTCAAGCAGTTTTTTTCTGCCATCAACCTGAGCATGGTCTTAACAAAATTATTGCCATGGGCCGAATAAAGCCAAGCTGTCCTTATGATCAATGCCCGGTTTCCAAGTATCTTTTTTACTGCTTTTTCGCCGGCAAGTTTGGACTTGCCGTAAATGGATTCCGGATCGGGTATATCACCAGGATTATAGGGTTTATACTGCCGGCCATTAAACACAAAATCTGTGGATATGTGGACCAGATGAATCCCATTTTCCCGGGCAAATTCTGCAAGAACTGCAACCGCTTCATGATTTATTTTATATGCAGCCTCTTTTTCCTGTTCCGCCCTGTCAACGGCAGTATAAGCTGCAGTATTGATAATACAATCCACAGGCACATCTTGGATAGCATTTTTAAGACACTGCCCAATACTTGAAACCCTTGTAAAATCCACTCCGGGGTAATCGCACACCTCAATCACAACATCCCGGGGACAACTTTGCCGCAGTTCCCATCCCAGCTGCCCATTAGTCCCCAAAAGCAAAATCTTCATTTAAACACCTCGGCATCCTTAAAAGCAACACCTTGTCTATCCTTGGAAGACAACAGCGGCAAACCACCTGAAACCAGGGGCCAATCGATACCGATATCATGATCATCCCAGAGGATAGCCCTTTCATATTCCGGTGTATAATAATCAGTACACCGATAGCCAAATTCAGCCACATCGCTTAACACATAAAACCCATGGGCAAATCCCGGTGGCACCCATAGAATCTGCTTGTTTTTTCCGGAAAGTTTCACACCCGTCCATTTTCCAAAAGAAGTAGAAGATCTTCGTAAATCTACCACCACATCAAACACCTCTCCTGAAATCACCCGGATAAGTTTACCCTGGGGATTTTGGATCTGGTAGTGAAGCCCCCGAAGGGTTCCTTTAACGGAAAGACTGTGATTGTCCTGGATAAAAGAGATATCTGCCACTTCTTTTCTAAATTCATCATCCCGCCAGGTTTCCATAAAAAAACCTCTCTCATCCCCAAAAACAACCGGCTCCATCAATACCACCCCCGGTATGTCAAATCGGGTATATTTCATCGCCGCATATCCCGGTCCAAAAGCTCCAACAGATATTTACCATATCCGTTTTTACTCACAGGTTGCGCCATTTTTGCAAGCTGATCTGCATTTATCCAGCCCATCCTGAAAGCAATCTCCTCAGGACAGGCGATTTTAAGCCCCTGGCGATCTTCCACAACTTTAATAAAGGTTGCCGCATCCAAAAGCGATTCATGGGTACCGGTATCCAGCCATGCCATTCCCCTGTTCAAAAGCTCCACCCTGAGATCGCCCCGGTACAAATACCGATTGTTCACATCGGTTATCTCCAACTCTCCCCGGGCGGAAGGCTTAATCTGTTTTGAAATTTCTACCACATCATTATCATAAAAATAAAGACCCGTAACTGCATAGTTGGATTTAGGTATATCCGGCTTTTCTTCTATACTCGAAACCGATCCTTGCTTGTCAAATCCCACCACCCCATATCGTTCAGGATCTCTCACATAATACCCAAAAACCAGGGCCCCCCTGTCCTGTCCTGCAACTTCCTGGAGACGAACCGAAAGCCCTTCCCCGTAAAAAATATTATCTCCCAGCACCAGAGTAACCGGATCCTTACCAATAAAATCTTCCCCGATCAAAAATGCCTGTGCAAGTCCATCGGGAGAAGACTGGACTGCGTATTCCAGAAAAAGACCCCATTGGGACCCATCCCCCAGAAGATGTTTAAAAAGCGCTTGATCCTGGGGAGTAGTAATAATCAAGATTTCCCGAATCCCAGCCAGCATCAAAGTGGACAAGGGATAATAGATCATGGGTTTATCATAAACCGGCATCAACTGCTTACTCACCGAATATGTCAATGGATACAACCGAGTACCAGATCCTCCCGCCAGAACAATCCCTTTACGCATATATTCCCCTTCTCTGACTATCTGCAAAGATAAAATATTTTTGATGCTTACAAACACAGGTCTACTTCAACAAATGGGCCAAATAGTTACAAATCTTTTATACAAATCTTTTTTCGCACAATAACAGCAAAATTTCCTGGGCAACCTCATCTGGAGTAATGTTAGTGGTATCGATACTAAGTTCAGGATTTACCGGGATCTCATAGGGATCATCCACGCCGGTAAACCCTTTTAACAGTCCGGCCCTGGCCTTGGCATACATGCCTTTCCTATCTCTTTTTTCGCATTCACCGATGGGGGTTGCCACATGAATTTCAAAAAAACCGCCGTGGGCTTCAATGGTTTTACGAATATCCGCCCTTGTTTTTTCATAGGGAGCAATGGGAGCACAAATGGCAATTCCACGATTTTTAGCTATTTCAGAAGCTACAAATCCGATACGCTTCACATTGATATCCCGGTGTTCCTTTGAAAAATTGAGTTCCGAGGAAAGATTTCGACGAACAATATCACCATCCAAAAGACTCACCGGGCGGGTGCCTATTTCCATAAATTTTGAATAGAGTACCTTGGCAATTGTTGATTTACCGGCTCCTGAAAGACCGGTAAGAAATATGACAAATCCTTGTTTTGAAGGAGAAGGGTAAGACCTGTCCAACTCCTCTATGACGGCTGGAAAACTGGCCCATTTTGGAATTTTTTTACCCAGACGAATCCGGTTTCTTATATCTTCATTTGAAAAGGAGATGGTTTCCTGATTCTCTTTAACATTGGTAGCCAATTTAAACTCATCTTCAAAGGGAAGATACACCATCTCCTCAAATGAAACAGCCTCTATCCCAAGCTCTGCCCCTGCCTCTTTGACTAAGGCTGCAACCTGATCAAAATGATAAAAAAGTGTGCCGTTACTATCTTTGCCTGGACTTGAATGGTTATGGCCAACAACAAAATGAGTACACCCAAAATTCTTCCCGACGATCAAATGAAGAACGGCATCTCTAGGACCGGCCATACGCGTGGCCAGGGGCAACAAATTCAACATATAAGAGTTAGGCGGATACTGGGAAGCCACTTTCTGGTAGCAGCGCATCCTTGTGTAATGGTCAAACTCACCGTGCCGTGGTGTTCCGGTAATGGGCAAAAGCAAGAGATTAGCTTTTGCTCTTCCCATGGCCTGGATGGTCATTTCAAACTGGGGACGATGAATGGGCTGCCGGGTCTGAAATCCCACAATCCTTTTCCATCCAAGTTTGGCAAAGGTATCTTGCACTTGCCTGGGGGTCATGCGGATCTGTTTAAAATCGGAATGAATGGGCAAATTGAGCGCCTGAATAGTACCGCCAATATAATATTGTCCAGATTTATTAAACAGATAATCCACCCCGGGGTGGGTCCGATCCAGGGTGCCGTAAACAGCAAGTGCTTCTTTTTTTACGTCAACGGGCCAGATATCTTCAACTTCCATAATTCCCAGGGGGAACCCCTCGGGATCGCGCAGAATTACCGACTGACCGACCTCCAGGGTCATAGCAAAGAGCTCACCAACATCAAGACAAATAGGAAGGGGCCAAACTTCACCAGAAGACAGGCGTGTTCGGTCCATGACAGATTCGCAATCAATCTGTGTCATAAAACCCCTGAGAGGGGAAAACACACCTGTGACTAACAATTCAAAATCACAAATCTGCCGGGCATTGAGGGTGACATCCGGCATGGAGGTTGCCAGTCTTTTCAAAACCCCACGCTGTTCATAATTTACCAATAAATCAACAAGGATTTCAGCCATAATTAAAAGACCTCCAGATCAGATAAGTTGAGTTGAAATTTAGCCTTTCCATAAAAAAACATAGGTTCCGCTTAGAAGTTACAACCAGCCCCCGAATAAGATTTTTTTTTAAAATCACAAGAAATGTTTAGGCTATTCCTTTTTTTTTGTAAAGAATTTAACTGGAGTTCTTTCATTTAATTATTTTTTAATCCTTCACTAAAAAATTTTGTCTGGTATATTTATCAACTATTTTGAATAGTTGTCATACGACACCCAACCAAACTAGTTTAAAGCACATTTTTTTTATATGAAAATAAAAGGATCAACAGGTAAAAATTTAGATAAATTGGCAGATAAAGGTGTTATTCGTCCTCCATCTCTTTTAAACTCCTGATTTCCAAATCAGTTCTGGAGTTAATATCCAGCTGGGGATAAGCAAATTCAATGGATTCGATATCAAATCGAAATTTTGTTTTTTCCAGCAATTCGCATTTTGTTACCCAATACTTCAAATTGTTAACCCAGCAGCGCCCACCCAATTTTACCCCCCTTTTCCCCAATTCCAAAATATAAACCTGGGGAGAAGGTTTGGTCAAAATTCTCGGATCTTCGGTCATCACTGTTTCCAGCACCTGCTTGGCCTTAATAAGATCCTGGTCATACCGGATGGTGACATCAAGCTTGATCCGACGGGTCTTAGTAAAATGATAATTAATGACAATATCGTTCAAAATTTGCCGGTTAGGCACAAAAAAAGTTTTACCATCAAAGGTTCGCAGTCTTGTATTCAATAAGGTAGTGGCCTCGATCTTTCCCAGCAAATCACCGATTTTGACAGTATTACCCACCTTGAAAGGCAGGGTCGGAATCAGGGGTCTGAAAATCACAATCACCCCGATGGCTGTAAGAACAACAATCATGATCAGGGCAATGAGAGGCCGGGGTCTTACCCCGATTTCCATTGCCGATGCAACAATGACAATCCCCAGCATTAAAACACCTACACTATTGGCTATAATGGAAATCACAGAAGCATTCTTAATAAATTTTGCCAATAATATTTTCAGGGCCTTAATTGCCCACTTGGTCAAAAACAATCCCACAATCAGTATAATCAGGGCCATTATCATCTCAAGCCCACGCTCTTGCAGCAGCCTGCCAAGTTCCTGGAATTTGCCTAGCTGATCATTCATATATCCTCATCTTCCCCTCATAAACAAATTACAAATCAACATATTCAGACCACGGGTCTTGGCAACATCCCGGCCCGCTTGGCAATTTCAGGCACCCTGTGCTCCCATTCAATGGCCATCATGTGGACCCCTGCCACCCCTTCCATTGCCTTAAACTCTTCCACCTGTTCCAGGGCAAATTTAATTCCTTCTTCTGCCTGATCTTTTTTTTCTACCCCTTTGAGCCGATTAATCAATTCATCGGGAATATCCATGCCCGGTACAAATTTTTTCATGAAATTAGCCATGCCTGCATTTTTCATGGGTGTAACCCCGGCCAGGATATAAGATTTTTCATGGAGTCCCATGTCCACCGTTTTTTTCATAAAATCTCTAAACTTTTCCATATTAAAAATACATTGGGTCTGGATAAAATCAGCACCTGCTTCAATCTTGTTGGCAAGCCTGTACACCCTGTATTCATATGGGTCTGCAAAGGGATTGCAGGCGGCACCAATAAACATTTCCGGAGGGACATCGATGTCATCACCATTCATAAACTTTCCCTCATCGCGCATCTTTTTGACCATGGCAATAAGCTGCATACTATCGATATCATGAACATTTTTAGCCTGGGGATGGTTACCAAATGACTGGTGATCACCGGAAAGACAGAGCATATTCCGAACCCCCAAAGCATGGGCGCCAAGAATGTCACTCATCATGGCCAGGCGATTTCTATCCCTACAGACCATTTGAAAATTAGGTTCCAAACCCTGGCCCACCATGAGAGAGGAAGCTGCCAGAGAAGACATCCTCACCACGGCAGTCTGGTTATCGGTTAAATTTACACAATCTACATTACCCTTTAAGTATTTAAATTTTCCCAGAAGATGTTTTGTATTGGCACCCTTGGGAGGTCCACATTCCCCCGTAAATGCGAAGTGACCAGCCGTGAGAACTTTTTCAAGATTACTGCCGGATTTAAGTTCACTCATTTTAAGATCTCTCCTTGATATGGATTAAAACATTTCTTAAATTTTACCCTGAACCAGTTCTTCCCTGATACTTCTTCGAGGGCCACCATCCCTGGCAGTTGTCCAGTCCTTCAAACCTTTGACGCCCATGAGATCTTCCAATTGCCCCGCTTCCATTTTCTTTTTCACAATGGAATCCCAGATACATTCGGTATCTGCATTTACCTCGCAAATACCCTCGGATGATCCGCCACAGGGACCATGGAGCAGGCTTTTAGCACACCTTGCAATGGGGCAAAGCCCGCCAAACATATGAATACCACAGGTACCACAACCGGCACATCTTTCTTCCCAAACCCCATGTTGGGTCGCCCCGCCAAAAAAGGTGGTATTCACGGCCGGATAAAAAACTTGAGTTTTATACATTTCAGACAAAAACTGGGGTCCCACCCCACAGGCCATGGAAATCACCCCATCATAATCATTCACCGACTCAGAAAGTTCTGCCACATATTCATTATCACATTGTCTTTCCAACACCTGGATATCAATATCCAGCGGTTTTCCCAACTTTTTTCTGGCAATTTTCAAGGAAGATGTCAAAATTTCGACCTCCTTGAGTCCCCCCACATTGCAGACAGTAACACATCCTTTACATCCGAGGATGAGAATTTTTTTATTATCTGCCACCATGGCCAATATCTCTTCAAGGGATTTTCTATCAGCAACTATCATTTATCACCTCTATTTATATGAAACTCCCGATATCAAAAGAGAGTTTCAATCTTTGTTGTGAGCGGAACCAAGGGCACAATCCCTGGTCCGCCCATGGCGGTTATTTAATCCTGTCCCCGGCTGTCTGCCGAGTACAAGAGTATTGATTATCATACCATTCATGGGGCTGTAGGCTTTTGAACCGTTGGAGTTCTAACCGGTGTGGGGCCAAGGGCTCTTATCTTTTCGGCCACTTCGTTGGCAATCTGGGCAAACCTTGCCCCCTGGGCTGAAGAAAGATTATACATTTCCACCCGTTCGGGTTCGATTTTAAGTTCCAGGAGAATTTTTTTCACATGATCCACCTTCCGTCGGGCCTTAAAATTGCCTTCTATATAATGACATTCCCCTTCAAGACATCCTGCCACATAAACCCCATCAGCACCATCCTCGATGGCATTGAGCAGGTGAAGAATATCCACCCTTCCTGTACACGGCACCTGAATAATCTTTATATCAGCAGAATAGGAAAGTCTCATGGAACCTGCCAGGTCCCCAGCTGCATAGGCTCAGTACTGGCAGCAAAAGGCAATTATTCTGGGTTCAAATTCTTGGAGTTTAACTTCTTGAAGTTTAACTTCCTGGTTCATATCAACCCTCCATTTATCCTGATAAAAAAAATTTGTGTCATGATGCCGCCTCCTCGAAGAGGGCATCGGTTTTAGCAATGATCTGCTGGTCGGTAAAATGGTTCAGTTTAATGGCCTTACCCGGACATTCCGCCACACAGGCCCCGCATCCATGACATTCGGAAGGGGCAATTTGGGCATACCCGTCTGCATGAATGTGGGGTATATTATAGGGACAGGTCCGAACACAGGTCAGACAGACGGCACATTTTTCCTTGGTGACATCTGCCACAACCCCACCCACCATAAGTGAATCCCGTGACAAAATGGTCATGGCACGGGCCACCGACGCCATTGCCTGGGCAATACTCTCTTCAATGGGTTTGGGATAATGGGCAAGACCCGCCACAAACAGTCCGTCGGAAGCAAAATCCACGGGACGCAGCTTGGCATGTGCCTCCACCAGAAATCCTTCATTATTCACCGGCACCTTGAATTTTTCGTACAAAGCCTTGTTATCCCCTGGCACCACACCGGAAGCCAGGACCACAAGATCCGGGTTTATTTTCACCGGCATCTGGAGCACATGGTCAATGACTATAAACTCCAGCCGGCCTTCCCCGTCCTTTCTGAGAACAGGCATTTTTTCCAGGTCATACCGAACAAAAAGAACCCCCAGTTCCCGGGCTTTTTGATACAGGTCTTCCCTGAACCCATAGGACCTGATATCCCGGTACACCACATAGACCCGTTTTCTTTTATCCATCTCTTTTAAGGCAATGGCCGATTTCAGGCTATGGGTACAGCAAACCTTGGAACAATAGGGATTTTGTTCATTTCTGGAGCCCACGCATTGAACAAAAATAATGGCACGGGCCGTGGTAACACTTACATCTTCTTCTCTTAGGGCAGCATCCATATCTAAATGGGTGAGGACATCGGGATGATCCCCATACATATACTCCCGGGGTTTATATTCCATGCCGCCGGTGGCTATAATAGCCGCCCCGTGTTCAATTTTAATCTCATTTGGGGGCAAGTGCCTACCCCCAACTGCAATCGTCGTGGTAAAATTACCCATGGATCCCGTGGTAGCGACAACCTGGGCCTCGGTATAAAGATTTATGGTTTCACAACCCTTTATCTGTTCAACCAGGTTTGCCAGATAGGCCTGGATGGATTCTCCCTTCCAAGTGCTATTCAACTGCCGGGCAATTCCGCCCAGAACACCGGATTTTTCAACCAGGTGGACATCAACTCCCTGGGCTGCTGCCCCTAAAGCTGCTTCCATCCCGGCCACGCCTCCCCCCACCACCAGAACCGCCTTTTTAATATCAAGACTGACCCGATGCAAAGGTTCCACAAAGGCTGCCTTGGCAACGGCCATGCGGACAAGATCCTTGGCCTTGGCCGTGGCTTTTTCCGGCTCATTCATATGTACCCAGGTATTCTGGTCCCGGATATTGGCCATTTCAAAAAGATACTTGTTCAAACCAGCATCCCGGATGGTTTCCTGGAACAAAGGTTCATGGGTCCGGGGTGAGCAGGAAGCCACCACCACCCGATTAATCCCGTGTTCCATGATCACCTGCTTCATATGATCCTGGGAATCCTGGGAACAGGTAAAAAGGTTATCTTCCACATGGACCACATGGGGGAGGGTAGCGGCATAATCCCGGACAGCCGGCACATCGGCCACACCCCCAATATTAATCCCGCAATTACAGACAAAGACACCGATTTTGGGAACCTGCCCTGAAAAATCAATTTCCGGGGGAAGTTCACGAACTCTTGTCCGGGACCATCTATCATCGGTCATGGCCATGGTGGCGGCAGCAGCTGCCGCAGAAGCCTCCATAACCGAAAGTGGGATATCCTTGGGTTCCTGGAAGGTACCGCAGACGTATATCCCCTTTTTAGTGGTGGTAATAGGAGAAATATTTGAGGTTTGCGCAAACCCATGGTCATTGAGTTCAATACCCATTTTATCAGCCAGAATCTTTGCATCTTTATTGGATGATAATCCTATGGACAGCACCACCATATCAAAAATTTCCTCCACACAATTACCGGCTTCCGTGGAATAAATAATCTTGTATTTATCCCCTGGTTCCGGAAATACCGAATGGATCCTGGACCGGACAAAGCGGACCCCGTTGTCATCGGCAGCCCGGATATTATACTTATCAAACTCTTTTCCGTGGGTTCTCATATCCATGAAAAATATGGCGGCGTCCAGATCCTTGGCACTGTGTTCCTTGGCAATCACGGCCTGTTTATTGGCATACATACAACAGACCCCGGAACAATAGGAATGATCCCCCTTATTGATATCCCTGGAACCAACGCATTGGAGCCAGGCAATCTTTTTGGGTTCTTTTTTGTCCGAAGGCCTCACCAGATGCCCTCCATAGGGCCCTGATGCAGAAAGTACCCGCTCAAATTCCAGACTGGTCATAATATTGGGGCTGTGGCCATAACAATAGGTGACCATCTGGGTGGGCTCAAAGGGGGTAAATCCCGGTGCCAATATTATAGCCCCCACATCGATAATATGTTGTTTTCCAAGCATGAAATGGTCCACGGCATCGGCAAGACAAGCTTCCACGCATTGCATGCACTCGGAACAATATCCGCAGTTCAGACACCGGGCCGCTTCCTTTTTCCCCTCTTCCATCCCATACCCAAGTTCAACTTCATTAAAATTACCAGAGCGTTGTGCCACGGCAAGTTCCGGCATTTTGTACCGGTGCTCAATCCTGGTATCGGCTTCCACGGGTCGATATTCAAGCTCTTGTACAATTGGCAATTGCCTATCGGCTTCCATGTCCATACCTGTCAGATACCGAAGAATGGACTGGGCCGCTTCCAGACCTGCTGCAATGGCGGATATGGCAACCCCGGGTCCTGTCTGGACATCACCTCCGGCAAAAACCCCTTTTCTGTCCGTTGCCAGGGTGACAGGATTCACCTCGGTGGTGTTCCATTTACTTATTTTCAGACCTGCCAGATCTGATTGATCTCCTAAGGCCGACAGATCCGGGCGCTGACCGATTGCCGGGATGAGCTGGTCAATTTCGATGATATACTCACTGCCGGGAACAGGAATAGGACGACGCCTGCCGGAAGAATCGGGTTCCCCCAATTCCATCTTAATGACCCGGACACCTGCTACCTTCCCATTTTCCTCCAGTATTTCCTGGGGGGCTGCCAGATAAATGATATTTACCCCCTCGATTTGTGCGGCACAGATCTCTTCTTCCCAGGCCGGCATCTCCCTTCGGGTCCTGCGGTAAAGGATGGTGGTTTCCTGGGCACCCAGACGAAGAGCCGATCTTGCCACATCAATGGCCACGTTGCCGCCGCCGATGATACCCACTTTTTTGCCCACTTTTGTGGTGCCGGTGAGATTAAGCTCCCTCAAAAAATCAACTCCCTGGCGGACCCCGTCAAATTCTTCACCGGGAATTGCCAATTCTATACCCCCATGGGCACCAAGGGCTAAAAACACAGCATCGTATCCATCTGCCAGCAGACTGTCCACTGTAAAATCTTTACCCAGCCGGGTATTAAGTTTTAACTCAACACCCAAATTGGTGACCACTTCAATATCCTTGTCCAGGATCTCCCTGGGCAGCCTGTGATCGGGAATACCGACCCTCAACATACCGCCGGCCTGGGACAAAGCTTCAAATATGGTGGCATCCACCCCCTTTTTTGCCAGATGATATCCGGCAGAGAGCCCGGCCGGCCCCGATCCTACGATGGCCACTTTTTTGCCGATTTTTTCGGCACAGGTGATCTCAATTTCACGGGGATCAAAATTATCGGCGGCCATTCGTTTCAGATCCCTTATGGCCACAGGTTCATCCACTTGACATCGGCGGCAGGCATCCTCACATTCATGGGGACAGATCCTGCCAAGCACGCCTGGCAAAGGGAGCTGTTCCATTATAATTTCCAATGATGCCTTAAATTTTCCCTCTTTAACCATCTGAACATAACCCTGGACATTAAGTCCAGCGGGACAGGTCAGGCGACAGGGAGCCTTGTCTTTTTTTTCTATGGCAAAAGCGGAAGGCATTGCCTGTGGATACAGTTTAAAAGCAGCTTTCCTGTCCCTTAAATTTTCATCAAACTGGCTGGGCAATTCCACGGGGCAGATTGTGGAACATTCCCCGCAAGCTGTACATTTTTCAGGATCTATAAACCTTGGCTCTTCTTTTAAGGTAATAGTAA
The DNA here is from genome assembly GCA_024226935.1 of Desulfobacteraceae bacterium. Taxonomy (GTDB): domain Bacteria; phylum Desulfobacterota; class Desulfobacteria; order Desulfobacterales; family Desulfobacteraceae; genus NBML01. The sequence continues at coordinate 14,453 of JAAELK010000012.1, read as the reverse complement.
AATCCCCTTCCTCCCCTGTCACTGATTCGATCTGGGTCATGGTGAGCAGTTCAATATTTAAATGACGACCTGCTTCAACCAATTTGGGTGAAATTATACACATGGAGCAATCATTGGTGGGAAATGTTTTGTCTAATTGTGCCATTGTTCCGCCAATGGCTGTATTTTTATCTATCAAATAAACCAGATATCCTGAATCTGCCAGATCCAGAGAGGCTTGAATACCAGCGATGCCGGCACCGACTACCATTACCGACCCATTACCTTTTTGAGCCATTGCATCCCTCCTTTTTTACAGCCCGACTCTTTATAACCCTAATTGGGCCAAATCCGGACCAAGATAGGTTCGTTCAGTATCCGCCAACATACCCATGGCCAGACAGATAATGGTCCACAAATGGACCACGTGGTAATTACCGCCATAATACTCACCAATATCTTCAATCTGCCCGTGACAATTATGACAAGGAGCAATTATATAGGTGGCCCCTGTGGCTATAATTTGATTAAACTTAGTCCTGCCATAAGCCCGTCGCTGGTCCTGGAATCCGGCCTGAAGAGCTCCTCCGCCGCCGCCGCAACAAAAATTATTCTCCCTGTTTGGCACAGTATCTATAAAATTTTCTTCTCCCACCACGGTTTTAACCACAAACCGCAGCTCATCCACAATCTTGTTGGATCCGCTTTTACGACCTATATTACAAGGATCCTGGACCGTGAATTTGGCTCCTATTGACCTGTTCCAATCCGAATTGACTTTTAATTTTCCCTGCCTGATCCACTGGGCATAGAGTTCTATAATGGTAATTAATTCAAATTTATGGGGGATATTAAACTTACGCAACCCTTCCAGGATTGCAAAATATGAGTGGCCTCATTCGGTATTAACCACCATGGGACTTTTCAAATTATTGTCCACATGGTGAACAAACTCCTCAATAATATAACGCCATCCCTCGTTGTCGGCCATGAACATACAATAATTTTCACCGGCCCACATCACCGACGGGTAGGTCCAGTCAGCCCCGACCGTGTGGAGAATTTTCCACAAAGGACCCATCTCCTCGGGTTCAGTGACAGGTTCCCGGGAATTTTGATTTAAGACCATCCCGGCACCTTCCCTGTCCACCGTGACAAACAGATCTTCAAATCCAGGATGGTCCTCCCGGATCTCTTCTGCCACATCCAGGACAGTAAATTCAAAATCTTCTTTTTTGGCCCCCATGGCTGACCCGGTCCTGATATGCTGGTCACAAGAACCTAGGATTCCCTTGGGTCTTTTTTCCCTGGGAACACTTGCCCGCAAATTAAAAATCAAGGCGGGAACATTGACTTTCATGGGACAGGCTAATACACAACGCCCGCACATACTGCATACCCATTTCCATTCGCTTTTAATAATTTGTTCATCCATTCCCAGGTTCAGCATTCTAATCAATTTTCTTGGGTCCATATCAAATTGTTCCGATGCAGGACACCCGCCGGTACACGTGCCACAGGTCAAGCACAAATCAAAATTTGCATCCGGTACTTTATCAAGCACCTCCTCCTTAAATTCAATATCCAGGATATCAATTCTAATTGCCTCTGCCATTGACGCTCTCCCCTATCTTAATTTGGCCGCATTAAGATATAGTCCCAGCTTATCCTCTCCGCCAATGGTAATAATGTGAACACCCTGGCAGATATCTTTAAGACTGTTGACTGTATCAGCAAAAAGCTCAATACTTGCCTTTGTTTTGTCCGGTGCTTTCAACATTTTCTGGATTACCCGTTCAGGAACAAGGCCTGATTTAAAATGACGATTTAAAAATTTACCCATGCCGGCGGTACGAAGAATCATCACCTCTGCTATAACCGGTATCCTGAAAGGTGCCACCTGTTTCATGAACTTTTCAAACTGATCCACATCAAATATGGGGGTGGTTAAAAAATAGCCTGCCCCCACATTAAGCATATCTTCCATCTCTTCCATACCCTGCTTGGGCATATTTCGTCCCCAGGGAGTTTCAATACCAGAACCCAGCATAAAATTTATTTTACTATCCATCTCCTTGCCTTCAATGGTCATCCCTAATTTAAGATGATCCAGAACAGATCCTAATTTTCCCGAATCCACATGGAAAAACATGGATTCTTGAAGGGTATCGCCTGAAATCCGGTAATCTTCTGTAAAGACCAGAAGATTTTCTACCCCGGTTTCATGGGCAAGGGTCAGGTCTTTTTGAAGCTGATACCTGTTTTTATCCCGGGTGGTGGTCTGGTAAATGGCATTAAAATTATTTTGTTTTAAAAGATCACAGGTTTTAATACTGTCTCCCACAACCCCTTCAAGTTCTACTTCCGAAACAGATACCCCATCTACGCGTCCCTTAATTCTTTTTAAACTTTCGATCAAGGATTCGGGTTCATCATTACCAAGGGGAGCCTGAATTTCAGAGGTCACAACAAATCTCTTTTTTTCCAAAGATTCCTTCAAATTCATAATCTGCCTCCTTCTTATTTTAATCCAAGCAATTTAGCTACTTCATCTTTGAGCTGGGGGAGCGGCAAGGGTTTGGAAAGGCAGACATCCGCACCATTTTCTTTCATCTGTGCAAATTTTTCATCATCCAGGTAGGCCGATAATACAATAATCTTCGTATTTTTAGTTTTTTTGTTGGTCTTGATCTTTTTACAAACTTCATAACCTTTAATATCCGGCATCATGATATCGAGGATCAAAAGATCCGGGTTAAAATGGTTCACCTGAAGTCCTGCCTCAAAACCATCGGAAGCCGAGATAACCTCATAATCAAATTCATCTTCCTCCAATGCCTGGACGATGGATTCAACAATAATCATGTCATCGTCAACCACCAGTATCTTTTTTTTGCTGCTGTCGTCTTTTCCCTGGGGAATAGGAATTCCCTGATTTCTCATAAAGGATTCAAGGTCTAACTTTTTAATCCTGCGATGCCCTCCCACAGTCTTATAAGCTTTAATATGACCGGCCTCTACCCAGTTGATAATGGTTTTAGACGAAACATTGCAGTACTTGCTTGCCGTAAATACAGTCAACGTATCTTCCATAACGCCTCCTTTTTTGTATTCATGGTATTATAGATTTTACAGTTATTACAATGAATTATATTTGTCAACCAATTATCGTAGGCAAAAAATTAATTTCCCATAAATCATCACACCAATTCGCCCGGATACGAAAACAGATCAACCCAGAACATATTCAAAATTTTAATACTGATCTTGCGGGGATATCATGTATATGGTACATGTTATGAAGCAATTTTGAACTGCTGTCTTTTTCATGGGACAAAATCAAACCGCATCGATTGACCAGGTATATTTAATTTTTTATTTTCTCTAAATCGTAAAGAAACAAAGGCTTCCATCCATGCTCAGCGACCTGAACAAAATTATTAATTACCTGTCTAAGCATCAGGACATTGACTTTTATGGTTACCATCATTCAATAATCGAGCAGCAACTGGATCAACGTTTACACGAAGTTAATCTGGGGACACTGGCAGAATATTATAACTTTCTTCAATCCCATCCCGATGAAATCAACAAACTTGTTAAAGTCCTGATAATCAATGTCAGCAGCTTTTTTCGCGACCCCCTTGTTTTTAATTATATCGCCTCCAAAATACTTCCAGAACTGCTTTCTAATCAAGGCACCATCAAGCCCACCTCGCTTCGGATCTGGTCGGCGGGATGCGCAGCAGGAGAAGAACCCTATTCAATGGCCATGGAAATAGATAAACTTATAAAGTTTATGACCACCAAACCCATTGTCCACATTTTTGCAACGGATATCGATACCGATTCCATCCGCAAAGCCAAAACGGCAGTTTACTCCTTAGAAAGTCTCAATAACGTCCAGTTCGAATATTTACCGCATTTTATCCAAAGGAGAAATACATTTTCCCTCAACGGCAATATCAAACAACTTGTGGATTTTTCCACCTATGATCTTCTGGATAAAAGAGGTTATTCCCCACCGGAAAGTTTATATGGCAGTTTTGATATTGTGTTATGCCGGAATATTTTAATTTACTATAATAAACAATACAAGAATAGAATACTCACCAAATTGTATCGGTCCCTCAATAAAAACGGGTATCTTGTGTTGGGTGAAACTGAAATGCCCACAAGGCAATTTCATGATAATTTCAAAAAAATTAACGATTTTTGCCATATATTTAAGAAAGTTCACTAGGAATATAATGAAACCGATCCACTGGAAAATTATTATAATTTGTTGCCTGTCAACTTTGGTAATCGTATTTATATTGCCCACAAAGCCCGATAAAAAAACAGTAATTGTTTCAACCCCGAACTTAGACCCCCTACCCCTTTATTCCAAATATAAATTCAAAAAAACAGATAAATTTATCCGTATCGGGACTCAACCTCTATATATGCCCAGCAGCCTTATCGTTGAAGCTCTGAAAAGAGATTCTATTTTAAAAGAAGAACTTTTGAAAATGGGTTTGAAAATTTATTTTTATGATTTTCTCAAGGGAGATGACGTAAATTTTTTTCTTACCCTGGGAGATCTTGATGCAGGTATCGGAGGGGATATGCCGGCACTTACTGCAGCCTCAAATCTTGATATTATAATTCCTGCCATAATTCAAAGGGGCTTTATTTCCATTGTCGCCAACCGCCAGATGTTAATTGAAGACCTGGAAGGAAGTCGTATCGGCTATGCATTCGGATCCAACGCCCATTATGCCCTGTTAACGACACTTGCAGGGGCAAAACTGAGTACAAATGAAGTAAAACTGATCCCCATGGAAGTCACACAAATGCCCGACGCCCTGTATGCAAACAAAATCACGGCTTTTTCCGCCTGGGAGCCGACCCCCACAATAGCATTGAAAAAATATCCAGATACCACCATTATCCACCAACGTCTTTCTTTTGGTTTTCTCTATTTTCTAACAGACTTTTATCAGAGACGGCCAAAAGCCGTTTCCCAGATTTTGGCTGCCGAAATAAGAGCTATTCGATGGATGCAAGCAGCAAGACAAAACCTGCTTCGTGCCTGTAGGTGGAATATTACAGCGATCGAACTGGCATTTGGAACAAAGATAGATCTCTCGGTGGATGACCTGGCGGCCATTGCCATGAAAGATATTTTAGGGCAATTCTCAAATCCGGCTATTATCGAAGATGACCTCAAAGAAGATGGTCCTCTGCACCGGGAGCTGATGTTTTTAATCAATATTAAGAAGGTACCTCCTTCTACTTTGTGGACCCAGATACGCCAAAAATTCATGCCAGAAATCCTGGGCAATGTATGGTTAAATAAGGAGCAATTCAGGCTTGATGAATTCAACTACCAAAACCCAGGGGATATACAATAGACTTTTTTTAAAAGGGAGCAGACACCAATGGGAGGAATATTAAGCTTTAAAAAAATTAAATCCCAGATGATACTCTGGATTTTTACGGCTGTTTTACTTCCTGTAATTATCGTATGCACCACCATTTATTATCAGCGGGTCACTGCCATTAAGACCGAGGCTTATAGCAAACTTACGGCAATCCGGGATCTCAAGGTATCCCAATTAAATAGCTGGCTTGCAGAAAGAAAAAGAGATTTCGATTATATTTCCAAGGATATTGAAATACGAAATCTTTCAACCGTGTTTACCCATAAAAAAAAGACCAAAAAAGATCAAAAAATAATTTTATCCGCAGAAAATTTCCTGGATTCATTTAAAAAAGAATACCATGCCTACCACGAGGTATTTATCATCGATATCGCCACCGGTATTGTCCAAATTTCCACCAACAAAGCCTCCCAAGGGTTGGATGCATCCCAGGAGCCTTATTTTATTGAACCTTTAAAGACAGGAAGCTTTTATATCAGAGATATCTATTATTCCACACAATTAAAAAGGCCGGCCATGTGTTTTGCAATACCAATCACCAGCCTGGATTTAGATGGGAAAAAACAATTTGCAATTATGGTGGCACGCATCGATCTTGAAAATTCATTATACGATCTGCTTTTACAACGAACCGGCATGGGAAAAACCGGGGAAACCCTCATTGTCAACAAAGATTTAATGGCTTTAAATGACCTGAGATGGTATAAAAATGCTCCATTAAAATTAAAAATAGATGCCAAACCGGCCAGACTTGCCTCCCAGGGCAATGTTGGTGTTATAGAAGCTCTGGATTACCGGGGAATAAATGTTTTAGCCTCATATACATATCTGCCGGAGACAAGATGGGGATTTGTTGCCAAGCAGGACCTTTCAGAAATTTATGCTCCTATCAAGAAGATGCTGGTAAACATAATTATTATTCTCCTGATTTCCGGATTGTTTGCCTATGTGCTGGCACATATGCTGGCTATAAATTTTTCAAAACCCATTATGGAATTTACCAAAATTGCCAGAAAAATTCAGGCAGGAGATCTATCTGCCCGTTCCATTATCACATACGATAATGAATACAGTATTCTTTCCCGGACATTCAATGGTATGGCCGAATCCATTGAAGCCCATACCAAGGTACAAAAGGCCCTGAGGACTCTGGATAAAATTCTGGTGACCTCAACAACCATTAATGACTTTGGTAAAAAATTTGTTGAAAAAATAATAGAATATACCGGATCAGCCTTTGGATCTTTTTACCTGTTCAGTCCAGACAAAAAAGCATTTGAACATATATTTTCCATGGGTTTTGATATGAAACGCTTAGAATCATTGAATGAAAATATTATAAAGGATGCCTTCAACAAGGCATTTACAACACAAAAAATTACCTATATCCATGAAATTTCCAAAGACACGGTTTTTACTATCAATACAATTGCAGGCACTGCCCTGCCCCGGGGCATGGTCACCATTCCTCTTGTCATCAAAGAACAGGTTATAGGCGTCATTGCGATGGGAACTCTGGCCAACTACTCAGAAACGGCGGTGGGGATACTTGAGCAGATCCAATCCGGGGCAGGCACGGCTCTTTCCAACATGATATCGGCGGAAAAAACAGCCACCATGGCCCATAAACTTCAAAGTAACAACGTGGAACTTGAAGCCCAGGCCAGGCAATTACAAGCCGTGACCAAAAATTTAAAGCAGCAGAATACAAAATTAGATACCCAAAGCAGACAGCTTAAAGAAGTTAATAGACTGAAAAGTGAGTTTTTATCCAATATGAGCCATGAATTACGTACCCCCCTTAACTCCATCATGGCCCTTTCCAGCGTGTTAAAAATGAACTCTGCTCAAAAACTTACCACGGAAGAGGTACAATATCTTGATGTAATAAAACGAAATGGCAAGCGTCTGCTTGACTTGATCAATGATATCCTTGATCTATCTAAAATTGAAGCCGGGCATATGGAAATAACTCTGTCTTTTTTTTCCATTAAAACAACAATTGAAGATCTCATGGATAGCCTGAGGCTACTTGCCAGAGAAAAAAACTTAACTTTACGTATGGAATTTGCACCTGATCTGCCAAAAATTCAAAGTGATGAAAAACGGGTACACCAGATCCTTTTAAACCTCATCAGCAATGCGGTTAAATTTACTGACAAAGGCGAAATTGCCGTCCTGGCAGATTTCAATGACGATAAAATTTGTCTCAGGATAATTGATACAGGTATAGGTATCGCCCGAAAAGATCTTCCCTTGATTTTTGAAGAGTTTAAACAAGTGGACGGATCAACATCCAGATCCTATGAAGGCACGGGCCTTGGCCTTGCCATCGCATATAAGGCAACGATCAATCTTGGCGGAGAACTATCTGTTGAAAGTAAGATTGGAGGGGGCACAACCTTTACCTTACACCTGCCCGTCACCTGGCAGGGCCAGCCACAACCGATAAAACCATCAGACACAACACAACCTCCTGAAATGATCGAGAATCGCAAAACCATTCTTGTGGTGGATGATGAACCTGAAAGCGTGGATATTATTTGTGACCTTCTTTGCCTGGAGGGTTATAATACACTTAAAGCAACATCGGGAACCCAGGCCCTGGCACTTGCAAAAACCCACCAGCCTTTTGCCGTAACCCTGGACCTTAGTATGCCTGAAATGGATGGATTAGAAACCCTCCAGCGATTGAAAAAACACCCGGAAACTTCAGATATTCCAGTCATTATCGTATCTGTATCCGACGATAAAACAGGACTTGCCCTGGGGGCTGTGGGGCATGTGACAAAACCTGTGATCAGCGATGTACTGATAAAAGAGATAAAAAAAACATGTGTGCAGGCTTTTTCAATAATGGTGGCAGACGACAATGAGTTTGACCGGAAACATATCATCCAGATCATCACCCAGGAAAAGATGGAAGCCATCCCGGTGGAAAATGGGAAACAATGTATCAAGATGATTAAAAAGAAAATGCCAGACGTCCTTGTTCTTGATCTTATGATGCCAGAACTGGACGGGTTCGGGGTACTTAAAACACTGCGAAGCGATACCCTGACCATGTCCCTGCCGGTAATCATGGTAACGGCAAAAGATCTGACACCGGAAGAAAAAAAGAGACTCAATCAATATGTGGTTTCTGTTCTTTACAAGAACAATTTAACATCAAAAAAACTGGTGGAAAAAATTAAAGACCACCTTAGAGGACTTGAAAAGCCTTTGATACCGGAAACCACCCAAAAAAAACAAAAAAAGAAAAGAGTTCTGGTGGTTGAAGACAATAAAGCTGCAATTATTCAGATAAAAATGATTCTTGAGCAGGAAGGCTACCACGTGGATATTGCCCGGGGCGGGAAAAAAGCCGAAGAATTTGTGCAAGATATAATTCCAGACGGTATTATTCTGGATTTAATGATGCCCGACATTGACGGTTTTGATGTGCTGGACAATATTCGTAACACAAAAAAAACCGCAAATATTCCAGTTCTTATCCTGACGGCTAAGAATTTAACACCCGATGATTTAAAAAAACTCAGCGCCAACAATATTCAGCAACTTGTTCAAAAAGGCAATGTGGAACGAGAAGATCTTTTACTGAAAGTCAAAATAATGCTTGGAGAAAAACCAAAGACCAGCTCTCTGCCTGTCGAACACACTCAAAAGACTAAAAAAGCCGGGATAAAACACCCGAAAAAAATACCCGAAATAGCAAGATTGGATAAAGCTTTGCCAACTATCCTGGTTATTGAGGATAATCCTGATAACCTGCTGACCATAAAAGCCGTGCTGAAAAACAAATATACCATTATGGAAGCAAGTGATGGGGAAAAAGGTCTTGCAGCCGCACTTCAATCTTTACCGGATCTAATCCTTCTCGATATATCCCTGCCCGGCATGGATGGATATGTCATCACAAAAAAAATAAAGGCAGATGAACGGGCAGGCAGGATACCCGTCATTGCACTGACCGCCCACGCCATGAAAGGTGATCGCGATAAAATTATTTCAGCCGGATGCAATGATTATATCTCCAAACCAATTGATCCCAAAACAGTATTGGAAGTGATTAAAAAATGGCTGGAAGAAAAATTATAAATTAACGAGGATAAAATACCATGCCAACCATATTGGCCATTGACGATAAACAGGATAATCTCTTAAGCCTGTCTGCCTTGCTGAAAAGCACAATTCCAGGATGTCGGATTGTCACAGCCTTATCCGGCGGCCAGGGAATTAAAAAAGCAAAAACGCAAAATCCCGATATTATCCTCTTGGATGTTCACATGCCGGAGATGAATGGTTTTGAAACCTGTCGGATTCTTAAATCCGACCATGGAACAAAACACATCCCTGTGATTATGCTCACCGCCGTAAAGACCGATCCTGAAAGCCGGATAAAAGGACTGGAAATAGGTTCCGATGCATTTCTCAGCAAACCCATTGACCAGTTTGAGCTGACCGCTCAAATAAAGGCCATGCTGCGCATCAAATATGCCGAGGACAGCCTGCGCAACAAAAATATTTTTTTTGAAAAACTGGTAACCGAGCGTACCAGCGAAATAGTCAAAAAACATCAGCAGCTGATATTGGAAATTGAGGAACGCCGCCAGGCAGAGGAATTAACCAAGGAACAGGCCAATCTCTTAGATCTGATTTTTGAACATTCACTGGATCGTATTGTCATTCTTGACAAAGACTATAACTTTATTCGAGTCAGCAAGACTTACGCCAAGGCATGTCAAAAAGATCTATCAGAATTTGCCGGCCACAACCATTTTGAATTTTATCCATCCATATTAAAAGATGAATTTGATGAAGCTAAAAAAGCAAAACGGATCTATCAAAAATCAACACGCCCCTTTTTATTCCCTGATCATCCGGAATGGGGAACAAGCTATTGGGATTTAGGATTGGTTCCCATTCTGGATAAGGAAGATGAAATTAAATTTTTTCTCTTTACCTTAAAAGATGTCACCAGAGACAAGTGTGCAAAAGATCAGATGAATTGGGAAATAGAACTTAACCAGGCCAGAATCGATATTTCCAAAGAACTGATATCCCAGGATTACGACATAGAAAAGGTATCAACCCAGGCATTAAAATTTTCCAAACATCTTACAGCCAGTAACCATGGATTTATCTCATCCATAGATATGAACACCCTTGAAAATATAAAACTTAGATCAATAAAAACACTTAGAGAACAATCCTCTATAAAAAATCAGAAGATAACTTTTCCCGGCGGAAATGATGAAATCCATAGCGCTCTATGGGAGCATGTATTAAATACCAAAAAGGCTTTTTTTTCCAATTCCCCCGGAAAACATCCCCAATTCAAGGAGATTCCCGAAGGACACATACCCCTTAAAAATTATATGGCAGTTCCGATTATGATGGGAGAATCTCTATTGGGGGTCATTGAATTGGCAGATTCTGACCGCAACTACACCAGAAAAGATATTATGGCCATACAGCAGATATCGGAAATATTTACCCTGGCCCTGCACAGGCAGGCATATAAAATTGAAAAACAAAGTTTAGAAAAAAACCTTCGCCAACTACAGAAGAATGAAGCCATTGGTGCTTTAGCAGGTGGTATTGCCCACGATTTTAACAATATTTTATTTCCAATTGTAGGGTTTGCAGAACTTTTAAAAGAGGATCTTTCCAAAGACAGTCCACTACAGGAAAATATTCATGAAATTTTAACAGGAGCTAAAAGAGCCAAAAATCTGGTAAAACAAATTTTAACCTTCACCCGGCAGACCGAACAGGAATTAAAACCTTTAAGACCTCACCTCATTATTAAAGAGGTGATCAAACTTATCAAGGCCACCATCCCGACTTCAATTCAAATCAAACAAAATATTGATCCTCAATCTAAAACAATAATGGCAGATCCAACCCAGATTCATCAAATTGCCATGAATCTGATAACCAACGCCTACCATTCCATGTTGGACTCAGGTGGTGTACTATCCATAACTTTAAAAAACATTAATTATGATGATTCTCTCAAACACTTAAAAATCGGTACCGGACCCCACATTTTTTTATCAATAGAAGACACCGGAATTGGAATGGATCAAGATATTCTGGAAAAAATATTTGATCCTTACTTCACTACCAAGCCAAAGGACAAAGGAACAGGGCTGGGCCTTTCTGTGGTTTACGGTATAGTCAGAAATTACGGCGGAGATATAGAAGTAAAAAGCCAGGAAGGACTTGGTTCAAAATTTATCATCTATTTACCTGCTTTTGAAAGTGAGGTTGTTGCTGAAAAAAAACCTGAAATTTTAGCTGATCAAGGGGGTAATGAAAAGATATTGCTCGTTGATGATGAGCTGCCGGTTCTTCGCCTTGAACAAAAAATACTCCAACGCCTTGGTTATAAAATTGATGCGACTAACTCCAGTGAAGAGGCCTTAAAAAAAATCCAATTTTTTCCTGACAAATATGATCTGGTGATTAGCGACATGGCAATGCCAAACATGCCGGGGGATGTTCTTGCCCGGGAGATCAGAAAAATCACCTTTGATCTGCCAATCATTATCTGTACCGGATTCAGCGAAAATCTAACACCGGAAAAAGCAGCCGAGATAGGTATAAATGAGATTTTAATAAAACCCATCATAAAAACAAAATTACTGAAAACCATACGAAAAATTTTAGACTGAAAGACGTCAACCAGCAATTGTCTTAATAACGGCCATGGGCCACCCAAGGGGTCCATTGGCTTGCCCACAATAAAACATGAAAGAACCCGATAAGTTGATTGGTTCTTTCATATAAAGCTTCCAAGATTATTTTTCTTGCCGGGAAATACCAAAGCTGTCAATCAACTGATTCTTGATATCATAAACATTAAACAAAATATTTTCTTTATTGACATCTCCCACCACAAAGTGAACCGCAGGAAGATATTTTTCAAACCCCATATCCCCCCTTTGTCCAACTTGACTGAAAGGAGCACCGGCAGCACCTGATACTACTTGAACAAGATTCCCCTTTAATGATGAATTATCAGGATTAATATCGGTCAGATTAGTTCTGGCATAGAGATGCTCATGGGCCGCAAAAACAATATCAACTTTATTATCGGTCAAAATCCGGGCCAGGGCATCCCTGTTGGCCGGATGGGAATTAAAACCCTTTTTATCTTTGTAGTGGGGACCTGTGGGATATAAAGGAAGATGGACAAAAAAGATATCAAACTCTGCGGTATTATTTTTAAGATCCTGCCTAAGCCAAGCCCTGTTTTCCCTGTTCATAAAGTATTCCCAGTTTTTCTTTTTCTGGAAATAATCTTTAGGAGCAATTTCAGTATTATCCCATCCATCATGGGTGGTAAAGGGTGTGGCTGTGGAAAAATGAACATTTTCCTCATTAAATGAATAGGTTACGCCTTCATACCTTAAAGGACCGTTTGAAGGGTTATCCGCCATATAATATTTACGAAATTGAGAGATATAACTTACATCGGTATTTGAGTTTTGACCTCTGGTATCAACAATATGATTTCCAGGAACTATATAAACAGATATACCCCTTGCCTGGAGAGGCTTTAAAAATATATCCTGCCATTGTTTAATGACATCAGGAGCCTTTTCATAGGTTGTTTTAGCTACCATATCACCGTTAAAGATAACCAACCTGGGTTGGGGATTCAATGCCAAAATCTGCCCGGTTATTTTTTGCAAACTTGCCACCTCCAGATAAACAGGTGGATCTGCATGATAATTCCCCCTGGAGTCACCGAGAACAACAAATCGAAATAATGATTTATCCATATTGGCATTGGGAACACAACTGCCCATCATGACAGCTAAAAACAGGAAGGTCATAATCTGGAAACTGATATTTTTTTTCAGTGATGTCCGGTTAGGTTTTTGCTTTCTTCCGCTTTTTGCGGTTTTTAATAATCTTACCCTTGCCTGATATAGGTGAACTCTTCGTTGAACCGTTGATCAATTCATTCAAAATAGAGGTGCGTAATTCTCGGACCCTTTTGATCGAAACCTTTTCATTGAACTGCTTCCGACAGTATATGGCCATCAGTAAATATGTAATCAAACCACCGAGTATCTGGACCATTAAACCATATTCGCTTCTGGCTATCAGATGGTATACCTTCAGGTGTTCTTTCCACCATTTGAAAAAGTTCTCGATGGTCCACCTAAGTTTATAGATGCTTGCTATCTGTTCAGCAGTCAGGTCATGTCGATCTGTGGCAATATAATATTTCACTCCTGAAATTTCATAGCCAACCACTCGTACAGCAGCTTTAGTCTGGTTTTGTTTGGGCGTACCAAGAAGTACAAGAGCATCATAGAAAATGTAACTATCGGAGTTAATGTCATGTTTTTCGATGACTGTTCTTGTTGTCCTTGATTTAATCCGGCAGACAAAATGTTTGTTTTCATCTTGAAGCAGGTCAAAGACACTATGTGATTGATAACCCCGATCCATTACGCCTGTTTGCCCTTTTGACAGAATCTGGGTCACAAAGGGGCGTTCAGCACCATTGCCATCAGTCAGAAATATTTTGTTCGGAATACCATGGTTGATGTCAAACCCACAATGAGCTTTTGCTTTTTTGGAACCTTTCCTGTAATCTGCCCAATACATTGAAAGGACACTGTCAATCAAACTGCCATCAATTGAAACCAGATCCCCCAGTTTAGGATGCTCTTTGGGTAGTACGCCGGCTGCTTGTTTATAGAGATTTTCAAAAATAAATTGTAATTGTTCTATCCCCCGCCCATTGATAATTTCAGAAAAGCTGCTTCTACTGATTCCGCCTTCTGGGGCAATATTTTGTCTGGCAAAGTCATTTTCTTTCAAATCTTGGATAAGGTGCCGGGCTGATTTATGCTCCTGAAGGTGAAAATACACCAAAGCACTTAGTTGGTCTTTGAAACTCATTTTTAAAGGTCGGTCTCCCCGTGATAAAAGTTCTGGTGTAAATGCCAATAACTTTAACAGAGGGACTTGAAAGTTGTCAAAGATCAGAGACTGAATTTGTTTTTTCGGGATCAATATATG
>JAAELK010000011.1 GCA_024226935.1 Desulfobacteraceae bacterium | reverse complement strand
AATTTTAGTGCTTTTATCCCAGTGGCTGTCGTCCAAGTCTCCTCCTCTATCTCTGTCCCTATCGGTAGTACTATAAATCTCCCTTCCTGACTCTTGTTGAACTGAATCCCCCAATTCTTTGCTGTTAATACTGCTTTTCGATTGCGCTTGATCATCTTTGTAAGTTTCTCTATTTCCTCCTGATTGCTCTGAATTTTGTCTAACTGATTCTGAATTTTGTTTGATTGATATAACATCAATTCCCAGGTTCCTAGAAAGATGCCGAGAAAGAGACTCATCCCTACTATGACACTTATCGCTATCGGCTTTATCCATGATAACCTTATTATTGCCTTTTGTTGATGACCTATCTTCTCCATCATATGAGTTATGGTTTGATCTATATTCTCTGATACTTTCTTTACTGGAGCGCTCATCCCCTTTGCTTCTATCTCTATATCTTTCCTGATTATATTCAGCTCTTCCTTTACGATAAGTTTCAAGTTGTCTCCAAGCAACCGAAGCTCGCTCTCGGTCAACTCCTCTATTCCTTTTCTGTCGCTCTGAATTTTCTTTTGCAATCGTTCCTTCAAATTCTGTACGTTCGAATCCTTTTTCATAAATAGCCCCTTTAAGTCTCCATCTCTGCTCCTGTCCCTGTTCCTGAACAGTTATATAGTTTTTACCTTGTCGTGTGATATTAAATCCGACTTCACTTAAAGAATTAATAATGTCCAATCTGTTTTCAATTTGTCCGGACTCGATTCTTTCTGTTAAGTATTGAGTTATCAGCTCCCTAGGGTTCGGTTCCGTTTTAACACCTGCTCGTAACTTTTCAGCATCTATATATGCGTTATAGCCCGGTTGAATAAGACGTTGCCTTTCAGGATCATCGGGACGTGCCCAACCATTTGTATAATTAAAATAATCACGCAGAGCATCGTATGTTTTTTGATGTCCTGGTGGTGCGATATTTAGTGATTTCCCTGTCTCTAAATCAACCCGCGCTGTCAACGTATGGATATGACATCCTCCCGTTTTCTCTCTATGCAGTACAGCTGTCCAGCAATATCTTTCAGGATCAAGTCCTGAAAAAGCTGTTTTTTCAAACTCGTTTAACACATTATTAATTTGATCTTGATCAGGTTTATCCTCAGGTGCAAAAGCAATGACGCATGAAGTATACTTATGTTTAAAATCAAGTGAATCAGCAGCATCAGCTACTAAATTCGGATCTCCACGAAGTACTGAGACCTCTTCTCTTTTTTCATTTTTACTATTTTGCTGACTTGTAATGTATTTAACCGCTTTACCTGCGCTTCCAGTTCCACGATTTATAAATTTAATGTGCATAGTATTTCTAAAGCTCCCGTAAACTTCTCTCTATAGCAATTAAATGAGTGGTTACTTCAATAACATCTGCGGTACTTTTATTCTGATTACACCACCTTGCAATCTGATTTAAGTTGTTTCCAATTCTAGCAATTTGGCTAATCTTTTCACGTTCCGTTTTTCGATCTGCCAAGGTCCATGTCCTTACGCGTTTTATGCCTTGACGAATAATTTCAGAAGCTGTAACACCTGTAACCTTTGCTTTATTTTTTAACTCTTCAAACTCTGTTTCAGATAACCTAATTTCAATTCGTTTTTCTTTCATTTCTGTATCTCCATGTTACAAATTAAGCGGATTTTTTGGGGGGTTCGAAGGGGGGTTTACCCCCCTCGCCAGCGCCCCATGGGAGTACCGAAGGTACGTACATGGGGTAGGCTGGCTTACTCTATTCTGATAGCAAATCAGATAGTGGTTGTCACGAAATTTTTTTTAGCAACTGGAAAAAAATAATTCCTTATTTTTGCCATCATTTTTTTTTCAATTGCCCGATCCAAATTTGGGCAACTGGAAAAAAATAATTCCTTATTTTTGCCATCATTTTTTTTCAATTGCCCGATCCAAATTTGGGCAACTGGAAAAAAATAATTCCTTATTTTTGCCATCATT
>JAAELK010000010.1 GCA_024226935.1 Desulfobacteraceae bacterium | reverse complement strand
GTCCCGTGGTTCACATTTCCGGGTTGTTTGATCAAGCCTGCCAGATAGAGGAAGTGCTCGGTAATGGTAGTTTTACCGGCATCAACGTGGGCAAGGATTCCTATGTTGCGGATGGGGAGGGGCATGGGTTAGGTTAATTTGTTGATTTGGTGATGTGATAATTTGAAAATTACTTCCTGAAAATCCCTTGAGTTATTTGAAATTAAATTTTTGCAAGGATAATACATCTTCAATACATACACATTGGCATCAGTTACCTTCTTAACCCAACTTGCATTTTCAGATTCACAACTAACAGAGCATCACGGTACAAGCAATGATGTAGTCGTTTTCGGGGACTACGTTTTTGCGTAAGTTTCCAATTTATTCAATGTGGTGGAATCTCAGTTCAGGTTTTCATTTTCTTGATCTTTGATTATATTTTGAGATATGTTTTCTTTCTGTAGAATGGCGTGGGCTTGTACTTCATGGCAGAATAAATTTCTGCTGCTTTTAATTGAGCGCGTGTGCAGGTTTTCAGGACAATTGTTCTGTTCTTACTGTCGACAATGGTGTTTATGTTGCATTTTTGGGTTGACATGATCCTAACGATCTCTGCCCATCGGTGGTGGATTTTATTTTGTTTTAGCCTGTGGCGGACAAAGCTCACAATAAAATATGCCAATACCGCAAGGTTCAGGTGTGCTTCTATGTTTTCTCCTTTTTGATGGAAGATCGGGCGCATGTCAAGATCGGATTTTAAAACCTTGAAGGAGCTTTCTATCTCACCGAGTATGCGATAAAGTTTCCAGAGGAGTTGTTCCTGATCAGCCTGGATGCTGGTACGGATAAAATATTTTCCTGCTTTTCTCTCTGCACGGTTATCCGGGTTATATTTCCACGAAAGTGTTACTACCTTGCCTTTACTCTCTTCCATTTCAATATCATATTCTTCTCCTATGCCTTTGCACTTTTCTTTGAGCCTGCCAATGCGCTGGTTTATTTTTTTTGTTGTTTTGTCGGCCCTGGGCTTTTTGAGGCTCGAAGCGAT
The DNA here is from genome assembly GCA_024226935.1 of Desulfobacteraceae bacterium. GTDB lineage: Bacteria > Desulfobacterota > Desulfobacteria > Desulfobacterales > Desulfobacteraceae > NBML01. The sequence continues at coordinate 1,465 of JAAELK010000010.1, read as the reverse complement.
GTTTTGCATCCCTGTATCGAAGCGTTGCCGTTTTTTGCCGATCATGGCAATTTCCTTGCTTCTTTTTGCCTGGGTTTCAACGTATAAAATCCGTTCTTTTTGGCAGTGTTGTATCCCGTCTTTTTCATAAAAAACTTCGCTGTCAAAAAACTGGGTCTTTACTTCCTCTTTGCTTTTGTTAATGAAGGTTTTCAATTCATCTTCATTGACTTGTTCAAGCAAATCCCTGTGTCCCGACCGGGATACGCAAATGTAATCGAAACCTCTTGAAAGGGCCGTTTTCAAATTGTCTCCAGAGGCTATCCCGGAATCCATCACAATAACAGGTTTGTTACCTTTTGCCACTTTTTCCAGGTCATTGAGCACATTGTCAAAAGTGGTTATTTCCCCGATGTTGCCAGGGTAATACCGGCTGCGTTTTGGCAAGCCGTTGCTATCGGTCAATAGCCCTAATGTTATTTGGCGGCAATCGTTGCGCTTTTGTTTGTTTCGGCCAAATTTTGCCTTTTCGCACCCTATTGCGCTGCCCTCGAAGTGCGTGTTGGTAAGGTCATAAAGAAAATATTTATCTTCCAGCCCAAAAATATCATCAACTTTCCCCGATATAAAATCCTCAATTTGATCCTTGTCCTGGTATAACAATAAAGTAGCATTGGTCAGGCGGTTTCGGTCTACCGTACCTGATGCCGGACAAACCAGTTCAAAAGCTGCTGAATTTTCGTTCAGCCACCTGGCCGTGCCCAACTCTGAGGCAGGATGGAGCATTCTTCCTATCAACGATAGAAGTGAGATAGCCACCTCATTGCTATTGAAACCAAGGCCCTCAGACAAAAAACCGGCAAGCCCCAATTCCTCAAAAGATTGACAGCAAAGCCATTCCCCACCGATTTCTTTGCTATCGACAGATTCAAAACTATTCAAGTCAACTTCAGCAATTTCTTTCTTGTCTGTTCTTTCAGTTTCAATGGGAGTTCTTTCCAATTGCTTTTTAATCAGTCTCCTGTAAAAATATTGGGCTTTTCCCTCAACTTCCTTGTCCAGATCCTCTTCAGTTAATATATCTAATTGGTTATATATAAGCTGCGTCATCCTATTTGCCAATGCCTTATGTTTTTCAACACCCAGGCCGGCAAGGGAGCCCAGATCCAAAATAGTGATGTGGCGAGATACGCCCTCAATCCTCTTGCTTTTGACAAGCCTATAGCTTATATATACTTTCCCTGCCTTTCGGTTTGTAACTTTTTTGATAAACATGTAAATAAAATTTTGGCAAATTTAAAGTAAAATTTTTGACATAACCAAATTTCAATGCATTTTCAGGGGACTACAAACGGACTAAATTTTTATACCGTTGATACTGTGGTGATTAGTATATTTTAGCCGAAAAATATCACCATTGATTATCAGCGAGTTAGAAAACCACCCCTGATTCTCAATAGGTTAAAAAATGCAAGTTGGGTTAATG
>JAAELK010000009.1 GCA_024226935.1 Desulfobacteraceae bacterium | reverse complement strand
TCCATTCTTGTACGGCTAATACAAAAAAATAGGAAAATGGTCATGTCCACTCCTTAATTTCAAGACTTAAAATTTTCATTATAATTCAAAGGCACCGATACTTACTGTTGATGCGAAGTACGCGATATCCTGATGAACCATTTTTTTTTACGCTTTGTCATACAACCCCCCTGTTTTTTTATTACTTAATTTTTTTCCGGTTTAAAATAACTTAGAAAGGTCACAAGATCTGTTTTACTACCATCAATATCAATTTTACCAGTGGCATATGCAACTAACGGGTTACGCACATCACTGACTATTTCTTTCCATATATGGGAATCCATACGAATGGAAATATCTGCATCTTCCACAAGATTTGGCTGAATTTGTGCAACCCCTTTCCTGAGACTGACACTGTAAAATTCTTTAGTATCGGGAAATTCAAAATTTACTTTCTGATTCAGGTTAATTGTTTTTTTTGCATCCAGATTAACTGCCATGGATGTGAATATGTTGCCCATGGGGATGCTGTGAATTCCTCTGAGTGTGGGAAGTGCGTGAAACTTTGATACAAAATCATCACGTAATTCAAGGGCACAGGTTAAATAATAGTGTCTTGCATTTGCATTGGACTGGCCCTCACCCCGCTTAATCAGGGCATTAATCCTCAATTGCCTTGCAAGCTTGTTATCAGGTTCAATCCTTAATAAGTGGTCGGTCAGTTCCAGGGTCCATTGGTACTCTTTTTTTTCAAATGCAGCAGCAGCTTTTGTCAGCATTTGTTCCTTGCCGCCGCTAAGTTGCACATATTTTTGTGAACGATCCTTGGGGGTAAGGGGATGTAAATTGGTTGGATTTCCGTCAAACCAGCCAAGATATCCTGAAAAAACACTTCGTACAGACCACTCAACTTTTCCATAAAACTCCTGGAGAAATGGTGAATTTTTAAGATGTTGCGGTAATTTCACGGTTTCAACCAGTTCATCCGGGGTCAATCCCCGGTTGATACCTTTTATTGTCTGGTCATGGACATATTGAATCGCATCTCTGTAATCGGTTAAAACCGAGGCAATATACCCTGTGCCTGAAAGGGGGCGTGAATGGGAGGGAACAAGAAATTCCGGGTTCTTGTTTTTCATATGGTCAATACTTTTTGCCCAGGCCAGAATATCTCTGTAATTGGTTCCCCGGATGGTATAAAGATTTGGAAACGCCCTGTAAAAATTGTCTCCCGGAAGCAAAGCTTTTTTTTCAGGAAGCCATATATAGATCTGATCATTGGTCTCTCCGGGGGCATGATAGAGTTCTAGTTTGACACCGGCAATTTCAGTGATAAGCGTATCAGAAAATGTTTTGGTCGGACGGATGGTTTCAATTCTACTGGTTTTTTTAATTCCCATATGGGGGCCTAAACCAATATTTTCAACCACGTCTTTTCCCAGGTTAGACCCGAACATTCTTGAACTTCTTGTATTTAGTATGGGTCGGATCACATTGACGACACGGTCAATATAATAGGGGGTGGTTTCATGGGAATAAACATCGATATTCCTCCCTTGAGCAAAGGTTCTTGCACCGAAAATATGATCTGCATGGTTATGGGTGTATATGATTGCCTTCACCGGTTTTGGAGTAATTTTTCTGAATTCGGCAAGGACCGCTTTTGCCTCTTCATTGGTTGTCATCGTGTCCACAATTATGAGCCCGTCTTCTCCTTCAATCATGATAGAGTTTGCCGCACCAAATCCAATAGCTACCCATAATCCGTGGGTTACCTTAATCACTTCTTTTCTGAACTCCCTGGTATGTGCCTCATAGGAAGCATTTTTTACGGCCTTAACCCCATGTGTATTTGAATCATTGTCACTACATCCATAGGTGAAACCAACAAACAACATAAGCAATAAACTAATTTTTTTATTCATTTAATGCCTCCGTAAAAGGGTAAAAAAAATCGATTTATTATGGACAGATATCGATTTTCTATTGATCATTATGAAATATCAGGTAATCTTTTCTAATTGTTTTTTCAGGTCATTTTACGCCAAATGTACCTGGTGGAAAAATAAATTGATAGGGAGAAGACCCGGCCAATGAAATTTCACAGGAAAAATCCGACAACCATCAGCAGCTGGGCCCTTGCCATTGCCCAGACACTGGACGCCTCTGGATACGATTCAAAGGCCCTGCTCAAACAGGCCGGAATTGATGGGAAAACCCTTATAAATCCGGATAAACGAATAAAACTTACAAAAATGACTCGGCTATGGGAGCTTGCAAGGATCAAATCAAATGATCCCTCCTTTGGTCTTAGTGTGGCCAGGAATGTTAGTCCTAAAACCTTTGCTGCACTGGGTTCCGCCGTCATGGCAAGCAATAATCTTGACGATGTCTTTAAAAGAACACAGCGGTTTTACAAAATCATCAGTAATGCCTTGGAAATCAGGATATTTAAAAAAGAGGAAAGGGTTTCTATTGGTTTTATTCCCTATGAAGCTGGTCCAACGCCATCCATGGAGGCAATGGATTCTTTTTTGGGTGCCATTATTTTATTTTCACACGAAATGAGGCAAACCATGAAAAAACCCCTGAAAATTGAAATGGTACGGCCAAAACCGGAAAATATAAATCCATATTATGACATCTTTGGTTCCAATATCGTTTTTTTGGCTCCCTTCAATCGGATCACCCTGGAAAAATCGGATCTGAATATACCCTTTCCAGCCGCAGATTCCAAAGTGGCCCATCGAAACGATCAGATCGTTATTGAATACCTGGAGCGGTTTGATAGAACAAATATTGTGAAAAAAGTCCATGGCAAGCTGATAGATCTGCTGCCCCTTGGAGAGCCATCCCTGGGAAAACTTGCAAAAGAGATCGGAATGAGCCGGAGATCTTTGAACCGATACCTTCAAAATGAAAACGTCACCTATCGGGAGATTCTCAGTGAAATCAGACAGCATCTGGCTGAACAATATTTGTCTGAAAATATCTATTCGATTATAGAAATAGCATTTAAACTCGGGTATACCGACTCAAGTAATTTTTCAAGGGCATTTAAGCGATGGGCAGAAGTGACACCCAGAGAATACAGGCATGTCCACCACCTTAAGAACTGGGTAAAAAATCTTAATTGAGGTGGGAAGCTGAGGGATACCCCGGCTACTAGCTTCGAACCCCGCGGTCAGAGCAAAAGTTATGCGCAATTGGAAGGTGTCTAAAGTAAAAAGACAAGAAGAACTCCATTTAATAACAAACAGTGGCATAAAATTATTTTTAAGGCAACACATAAAATCATAAAAAAATGCAATTT
>JAAELK010000008.1 GCA_024226935.1 Desulfobacteraceae bacterium | reverse complement strand
TTTGTCAAATCTACTCATGGTTTTTTCCTTTAATCTGTTATGGGGATAACCGATTAAATTAATACCATGGGTAGATCCTTCAGGCATAGCCTTCTGACGATGACCACGCCCACAGGACGTGGTTTTTAATTTTTAATAAAAAATTAAAATAGAATCCCCCTGTAAGTAGCAGAAAGAATAACTCATCAATATTGACAGCCTTAAAAATATCGACACAAATTCCAACAACATTCCTTCCTAAAAAAAATCTCACTCACATCTTCTCCGCTGCCAACATTTTTTCATGCAGGCGCAGGGCCCGGAGACAAAAGCTTTCCAATTTTGCGTCAATGACTTGGGGAAATGGTGATCCGTCACTTTCTATGGCCAGAAACGGCAGATCCTCTATGTCTTCAAGGACGGTCTTGAGGATTTGATTATCCGGTTCCGTTGCCTGTTTTTTCTCATTTGTAAGGTTGACGTTGAGAATGGTTTCAACCAATCTGCTCGGCATACATCCAAAGGGTCCTATGGAAATTGCGCCACAGGATTTGCTTGCAACCTCCTCAAGGGCGGCACCGACGGTAACAATTGCCTCACCTGCCAGGTGGGGACTGATGTAGGGCTTGGCATTTTCAATGATCACGTCCATAGTGATGGGGCGGACATTAACAAGATTACACTGGGTCAATTGAGATTTTATCTGTTTTTCATATTTTTGCATGTACCGTTTTTTTAAGAAAAATTTAATTTTATCAAAAAAGGTCATCCCGTTATTACCATATTTATTTGACACCATCCAATCGGAATAAAGTACCCATTCGGAAATGGGAGAACATGTGGTTGCAAAGCCTTTTTCTGCCAGGGTAGTTGCCATATATCTCCGGGACAGATGATCCCGCCGCACAAAGATTTCACCAATCAGGGAGATCACCGGTACTTCCTCCACGGGCTTTTTCATGGCAATCCCATTCAGCTCCAAAACGGCCCTGGCAAGTTGAGATTGAAACCTTGCATAGGAGCCTGTTTCCAGAGAGGTGAGAATTTTTTGCCATTGCTCATTGAAAACCTCCATCCCCTTTTCCAGGTTCCTGGCATTGGTCAGCAGCATGGATCTGGCATCATCCATAACGTCAGCCACCAAAAGACCCCACCACATATGCTGATGGAACTTTGTTGCAAATCCGTCATAACCATCGTCATCGGACAATGAACACAAAGCCACATCCTGGATACCGGACTGCTTTAACATATCTTCCAGAAAAACTTTATACTGTCCGAACCTGCAGGGACCTGATCCTGTGGGCATGAAATAGACCAGAACCTCATCTTTGGGCCGATCGCTTTCAAGATAGTTGAGAAGCATTCCCGTGATGAGTATCAACGGCAGACACTCCTTGCATGACGTATTGGCCCGCCCCATCTTCAGTACTTCCTCGTCCGAAGGCGGATGGGCGACCACTCTATAATTTTGCGCCCTGCATGCGGCAGCAATGGCCTCGGTGGAAAGCCTGCCCATGGAGGGTAACAACATGGTTACCCTGGGATGAGTCAAGGGAAGTTTTTGTCCTGCTGATGTACGAACCGATATCTGACCATTGTCCATGACCAGACCGGCAAGCTTGAAAGAAGATTGAGCAGAACCCCCGGGTTTTGTTTCCAACTGCCGGTAGGCATCCACGATATCGAGAAATGCCTCTATCCTGGTCACCAGCCCTGCGTCCGCTGTATGGTTGTCCAACTCAAGAGTCAGAGAGGGTTTTCGGCCCATGATGTTTCGAAAATACCCCAAAACAAAGGAATCCGGTCCACAGGAAAAATTGGTAATATAGGTGCCGAATAACTGGGGATGTCGCTTGACAAACCTTGATGCCTTTAAAATCAACTGCCCCATGCCCCAGTACATATTCCGCTTGCCTTTCTCCTTGTCCAGGGGCAAAAAATCCATGGGAATAATCATGACCCCCCTTGAAGCCAGTTTGTAGGGAATTCCCTTATGGGCCTCATCCACAAATCCACTATAAGGCCTGGCAAACAAAACCACAGCACGATTCTCAGGTTGGGCTTCCAGGGCCTTGATGGCCTCAAGGCCCATGACTTTCATTTCAGCCATGCATTGGTCTTGACGCATTATTGCCTTTGAAAAAGCTGCCTTGGCCTGCCTGGGGCTACATCCCATCATCCTTGCAGTTTCCACAAGCTGTGCCTTGATCTTCTCAATTCCTCCGGTCATGTCCAGCACCGGAGTCAACAAAGTTGTGCCGTTTTTTTCCAGTGTGGCAAGGCGGTCCTTGAAAGCTGCCTTCAAACAATATGGCTCGCCCTGGACAATGGGGCAAACTAGGGAATTAGAATGATTTTCAGATGTGGGTACCGCCTTAAAATGAGGAAGGAACAGATATTCCAATGCAGGTTCCATGTGAATGAGAGTATGAAAAAAGCCGTGACTCAACTCTCCTGGAAAACAAAAAGCAGATTCTCTCTGATCAATGCCCTCCATAGAGGATGTATCCGGCAACACGGGCATAAATCCCAACTCCCCAAAAAATGTGGAATACAAAGGAAAATAAGTGTTAACAAGATAGCTTCTATTAAGTCCTATCCTTCCACGAAAAGGCTTTACTTCTTCGGTTTCTGGATGGAAACCATATTTTTCAAAAATCAAATACTGACGGGCTCTGACCAGATCCAGCCGGGAAATATCATATTTGATCTTGTTACGAAGATTGTAGTAGCGGTTGCAGGCTCCGCCAAAGGTGTAGATTTTATCCGCACCTTCCAGGCTGATCCTGGCAATTTCGCATCTCCTGTCACATTTTTCCCTTCCCCCCTTACAGATGAAAGGTTCTTTATGGATCACTCCTCGATTCGCCAAGGTTTTAAGGTTGAAATTTGCCTTTTCCATCAATCCGATATCAATACGTTTCTTGATTTCCAGGGCTGCACCAAAGGCACCCATAAGACCTGGTTCCGGTGGCACCACAATGGGTTTATTCACAAGCGCCGCCATGGCCAGGGGCACAGCCCGATTGTAGCACACCCCTCCTTGCATGAACACTTTCTTGCCCACCGGCCTATTCCCCTTGACCCGGTTAGCGTAATTCATACAGATGGAATAGACCAGTCCTGCGACAATATCCCCATGCTCCACTCCGTTATGAATGGCATTTTTTATATCTGATGCAATAAATGCTGCACACTGGTCATTAAAATTGGGTGGTTTTTCAGCCTGGATGGCAATATCTGCGATATCTTCCATGGCCAGCCCCAGACTTTCAAAGGCTGATTCTTCCAAAAATGATCCAGTACCGGCTGAGCATGCCTCATTCATAGCGTAATCCGATGCCACGCCGTTTGTAATATATGTATATTTGGCATCCTGGCCGCCAATTTCAAAGAGAGTATCCACCTTTGGATCAAAATGAACTGCTGCCGTGGCATGGGCAATTATCTCATTAACCACCCCGGAGGTGAGAGCATGGAGACCTGCAATCTGACGGCCGGAACCGCACACACCCAGCCCGATAATAGTGATCTTATCGGGATCAACCCTTTTTTCCACCTGATCCAGAACCGCCCTGTAACATTGCCTGGAAGCTCCCACAGGGTCACCATTAGTTCTAAGATATACCTTTGCGGTAACGGCATTATCCGAAGTACGCAGCAATACCGCCTTTGTTGTGGTAGAACCCACATCAAGACCCAGGACATATATTTCTCCCGGCCCCGGCGTTCCCTCAGTCATGGTTTTAAACTCCACCCGGTCCATGGATTCTGCCAGGGGCCGAAGAATATCAAAAGTCCCGGCTTCCTTCCGGAATAAATTTTCAAAACCTGGAAATGGAAGAGTCTGGTTCTCCAATGCCCAGAGAGCCGCGCCAAGCGCCTCAAAACTTGCAGCATATTCTGGAATAACCAATCCTGGAATCTGTTTGCCAAGATATTCAACCATCATCCGGTTTACCGATGTTCCACCAACAAGCATGATGTTGCGCCGCTCCACCTTTTTGAGCAACTCTATTATCTTATTTGCCATCATCCTACACAAACCGGCACTGACTTTGGGTTTGGGAATGCCTTCGTTGGTGGCATGGGTGCAATCCGATTTACAAAATACCGAACAGCGCCCCGATACATGATGGGGGTCCTCGGTTGCAGCCCACAGGGCAGCTTCCTCTAAAGAGACATCCATCCGTCGGAGTTGCTGAAGGAAAAATTCACCCGTTCCAGAGGCGCATTTGTTTCCTGTCAGCACATTGGAAATCCTGCCTGATCGGTCCAGCACATACGCCATGAAAGTCTCTCCTCCGGCAGACACCACTGCAGGACAGGAGATATCCAAGGGTTTACTGAATCCATATGCATATTCCACTGCTTCCGGCTCTGGAATGGATGTCAAGTTCACATACCGCCTGAATTGTCGACCCGTAACCGCAATGCGATCCAGAGACTGTATATCAAGGTGTTCCAAGACAGAAACCAATGTACGTTTAGGATCACCTTCATGGGGATGTAACGAGGAATAGATCACCCTCGGTCCATTCTCCTTTCTACTGGTCGTGCCGTCCATATCCTGTTCAATGACAACAATGGATATGGTGGATGCACCCATACAGATACCCGCAGTTCTCATCCCAGCGGATTTTAATTTTATAGGCTCAAAACCCATTATACCGTCCCCCATAATTTATGACCCAAGATCGAAATTGACAACCTTAATCAAATAAAAAACCTCGTTATGCTTGATTACTCAGGCGTAACAGGGATATTTGAAAAAAATATGATAAATGAAGTGAAACATATTATGGCACAAGGCGTATTACCATTCAAGTATGAAGAAGAAAAAGCAACAATTCTCGGTCACACTTAATCCAGAAAATGATCATTTAGCAATGATGGACAAAATAGCTAAGACCCATTCTGGATATAGCGATTTATCTGAGTAAAAATTAAATATTTTTTGGGATAAGGGCATGTGCGTGGGTATCATGGTGGTGCAAAATCAGGAGGACCATTGAAAAAATAATTATCAAGGCCCTCCACTGAATCTAATACTCGATGATCCAGTTTTTTTATTTGTAATGACAAGTCCACATTAAAAGATGGAAAGGCTGGTCAAGTCGATGGTATAATACAATCTTAAAAGGTCGCATCTCATCCATCGGTTGGCCAGCCCCGACGGATAAA
>JAAELK010000007.1 GCA_024226935.1 Desulfobacteraceae bacterium | reverse complement strand
TCGCTTCTCAAGCAGTTAGGACGACTGCTTGAGATTTAGCGTAATCCCCCTGCCTTTCCGCGGCTGGGTCGAGACGAGAACAATTAAATCCAAATAATACATAAAAAGTTACATGCGATTACCCTGAGCATAACTGCTCCAGACAATGGCAATAAATACAATCCGCAGCAAGATAATAAAAAAGCCCGACAAAAGCGACACCCTGCCGGACTTTTCATTATATCACCAAAGGACTCAACTTTGCTGGTATTCCGCCCGCAGATCTTTTTTTAAAATTTTACCGGTAGCCGTCATGGGCAGAGCCTCTCTGAAATGAACGATTCTCGGATATTTATAGGCTGCCATCTGGTCTTTGGACCATTCAATCATGGCCTCCCGGCTTATGGATGCCCCTTCTTTAAGCACGATATAGGCGACAAGCTCTTCACCGTGCCTGTCATGGGGAATACCCAGGACAGAGACCAGGGATACAGCAGGATGGGTAAGAAGTACTTCTTCTATCTCCCGGGGATAAACATTGTAACCGCCCCGGATAATCATATCCTTGAGCCGATCAACTATATAAAAATATCCGTCTTCATCTTTTTTACCCAAATCACCCGTATGGAACCAGTCGGTACCGTCAAAGGCTGTGGCCGTGGCCGTGGGATTATTATAATAACCTTTCATGACATTGTGGCCCCGAATAACTATTTCACCTATTTTATCCGGCCCCAAGACTTTATTGTCCCTGTCAAAAACTTCTACCTCGACTCCCCAGATGGGAGTTCCAATGGAACCTGGTTTGCGGGCCTTTACCAGATGATTGAAGGTGACAACCGGACAGGTTTCCGACAGACCATAACCCTCCAGAATAGGAATATTGTATTTTTCATCAATACCCTTAATAATCTCCAGGGGAAGAGAAGACGCCCCGGAAAAACCGATACGAAGGGTGTCGGCAATTTTTTTATTATCAAACTTACCAGTTTTATCCTCATAATTGAGCAGGGCCCAGTACATGGTGGGAACTCCGGCAAAGACACTGGCGCCATCATTTTGTATGGCTGATAACACCGCCTCGGGTGTGAATTTTGGAATCATGACCAGGGTATTGCCCGATGAAAACCCGACATTCATCTGGCAGGTCTGGCCAAAAGAATGAAACAGCGGAAGGACGATGGCATGGATATCATCGGACTTCGATTGTAAAAGAAAGCGCATGGTAACAGCATTCATGGTCATATTGGAATGGGAAAGTTCTGCTCCCTTGGGAAAGCCTGTTGTACCGGAGGTGTAAAGAATTACCGCAGTATCTTCGGGGCTTGTCAATTCAATATCGCAGATGGGGGAAGCCTCGGAAACAAACTGCCCCAAGGTCTGGGTGCCTTCAATGGGAGATACAGCTTCAAGGTCCTCCGTGATGATAAAAAAATGTTCACAATTGCCTACCTGATCAAATCCTGCCAATCCTTCCCGGGCCATGGGAAGCTCAGGAGTTCCCTGGAAACAAAAATAAGCACGGGCCTCACTGTCTTTCAGATGATATGCTATTTCACGCCCCTTTAGCAGAACATTCAAGGGAACAACCACCGCCCCGGTCTTTAAAATCCCATAATAAACCATGGGAAAATGAGGCAGATTCAAACAACTCAAAGCCACCTTATCTCCTTTTTGAATCCCTATTTTTTTTAACGAATTGGCCACCTTATTGACCATGGCCGCCACCTGGGAAAAACTAAAGCTTTTATCCTGGAAAATAATAGCTTTTTTATCGGGAAACTCATTTGCACTGTGTTCGAACGTACTCACCAAATTTAACATCAAATTCCTCCCATGAGAATGGTTTCATTTATGTTTGGATCGGAATAAAAATGAACGCTACTCCATGCCCGGGATTTGGTCAAGGGATTTTGCCTCCCCCTAAAAAACATTGTACATTATTTAAATAATGGAATATAATTATAGAAATTCCCGTAAGGCTCATTTCATTTTTGGTTTGTACGTCTGCTCGCCTGCCTGTCACACTTACATTTTTTTTAATCCATTTTTTTTTAAAGGAGAGAAATCATGACTGATAGTACTTACAAAATTGTTGATTTAGTTGGGTCAAGCCCTTTATCATGGGAAGATGCGGCAACAAGCGCAATTAAAAGAGCTTCACAATCTTTAAGAGATTTACGCATCGCGGAGGTAACCAAGCTTGATATTAAAATTGAAGACGGCAAACCTGCACAATTTAGAACCAATATGCGCATCTCATTCAAGTATCAAGACTAAAAAAAGTTTCGACAAAAAAAATTTTGGTGGTCTGGTATTTTACCAGGCCACTAACTTTTTAAGAACCCAGAGCAGATTCAAAAGCATGGATTTACCGGCAAGAACAATGTCAGCATCCTGTAAGGCCCCATCCGCCGTCTTCCGGTCATAGATTTTTCCACAAATTAAAATGGGCAACTTTGTTACCTCCCGGGTAACCTGGGCCATGTTTAGATCTGCACCAAAGGCCTTGGCACAAAAATTAATATACAACGACAGGTAATATTTGTTTGTAAAGATCTTGATTTTAACCTCCTGGTTTTGTATTCAAAAGTTAAGCGGTTTATAAACAAGTTTACCAGAAACAAAGGGGAATGATGATGGATAAAAAATCAGGAACCAATCGATTTATCGGCCTGTTTCTTCTGGGCAATTTTTTTTTCAGCTATCCGATCCTCACATTGTTTAACTATAACAAAACGGTTTGGGGTATTCCCCTGTTCTTTCTTTATTTTTTCTTTGCCTGGATTTTATTGATCATTATGATGATTTATTGCACACAAAAATACATTGCCGGATCAAACTGCTGATAGATGGAATATCAAGCTGGATGGCAGCCTATTAACTATCAAGGTAAAACCTATACCCCACGGCGGTCAAGGACCCAAAGATGATAGACAAAAAAACCATCATTCTCATATCCTTTGGCTATATAAGCCTGCTGTTTGCCATTGCATTTTATGGTGACAAAAGAGCGCGAATCGGCAAAAGCATTATCAGCAACCCCTATATCTACGCCCTGTCTCTGGCAGTATATTGTACTGCCTGGACATTTTATGGAAGTATCGGTGCCGCCAGCAAGACGGGCATCACAGGCTTTTTAAACATTTATATAGGCCCCACGCTGGTGATGATCCTGGGCTGGCCGGTTTTAAAAAAAATCATCCGCATCAGTAAAACCAATAAAATCACCTCCATTGCAGACTTCATTGCATCCCGGTATGGCAAAAGTACTACAATGGCAGGGACAGTGACCATTATCGCAGTATTTGGCATTATTCCTTATATGGCAGTCCAGATAAAAGCAATATCTGCAACATTTTTGCTCATCAGCAGAACTTCTCCCATACCAGTGAAAAATGGACTTGCACACATATCGGTTCTAAGCGATACCGCCTTTTATGTGGCATTACTTCTGACCATATTTGCCATTGTTTTCGGTACCAGGCATATCGATGCAACAGAACGACACGAAGGACTGGTTGCAGCCATTGCTTTTGAGTCCATGGTAAAACTTGTCGCCTTTATTTGCGCCGGCATATTTATCACCTATGGATTATATTCAGGTTTAGGAGACCTGTTCTCCCGGGCAGAGCTTATGCCTGAAATATCAGCACTTTTTACCATGAACGTAAATGCATCCACCTTTGTCGGCTGGTATAATGGTTTGTTCCTATCAATGATGGCTGTGTTGTTTCTTCCCCGGCAGTTCCAAGTGATGGTGGTGGAAAATGTAGATGAACAACACCTTAAAAAGGCTATATGGCTTTTTCCCTTATACCTGCTTGCCATCAACCTATTTGTTCTCCCCATGGCCTTTGCCGGCATGCTTAAGTTCGGACGAACCGCGGATGCAGACTTTTTTGCTCTCTTACTGCTGATGGCAGAACAACAAAAAGGACTTGCCGTGCTTGTCTTCATAGGTGGAATATCTGCTGCAACCGGAATGGTGATCGTGGAAACCATCGCCCTTTCCACAATGATATGCAATGATCTTGTCATGCCTGTCCTTTTACGGCTCTCCTTTTTAAAACTTGCCCGGCGTTCCGACTTAAGCCAGCTTCTGTTAGGCATCAGGCGGGCCAGTATCCTTCTGATCCTGGTCCTGGGTTATCTCTATTTCCATTTTGTTGTCGAGTATTATGCCCTGGTTTCCATCGGCATGATATCCTTTGCCGCAGTCGCCCAATTCGGACCTGCCATCCTCGGAGGGATATTTTGGAAAGGTGCCACAAAATCAGGAGCCTTATCCGGTTTATTGGCAGGATTTTTCATCTGGGGGTATACCCTTGTGTTACCATCACTGACCCAGGCAGGTCTTCCATTACAAGATTTTTTAACCCAGGGTCCATTGGGCATCGGCCTGCTCAGACCCCAACAACTATTCGGCCTTGATGTTAAACTGCTTGGGTTCAGCCCCGAAGCCCATGCGGTTTTCTGGAGTATGGTTTTTAATATTGGCCTTTACACGGGTGTCTCCATTTTTTCCAGCCAGAGTGAAATCGAACAAAAACAGGCAATCTTATTTGTGGATGTATTTGAACATTCGGTGGAAACGGAAAAATCGTATTTCTGGCGAGCCACAGCATCAGTGGGGGATTTAAGATCCCTTTTAGAAAGAGTTCTAGGCAAAAAACGAACAAAACATGCCCTGGAAGATTATGCAAAAAAAAACCTGATAAACCTGGAAAAAGAACTGACCGCCGATGCAGGCCTTGTAAGCCATGCGGAAAAACTGCTGGCAGGAACCATTGGATCTGCTTCAGCACTGGTCATGGTAAGATCAGTGGTAAAAGAAGAACCCTTAAGTTTCAACGAAATATTAAACATTCTGGATGAGACTCAACAGGCCATCAAATACAGCCGTAAACTGGAAAAAATCACCATGGATCTTGAAACCGCCAATGAACGGTTGACAGAACTTGACCGACTGAAAAACGAATTCATATCAACCGTGACCCACGAACTACGAACCCCCTTAACCTCCGTCAGAGCCCTGGCTGAAATACTGCACACAAACCCGGATCTTGATAAACACAAGCACCAAAAATTTACCAATATCATTATAAAGGAGAGTAAACGTTTATCAAGACTCATCAATGATGTGCTTAATTTCCAGAAAATCAAATCAGGAAAGATCCAATGGGAGTTTGCCTGCCTGGATTTCAGGGAGATAATTGAAGATTCAATGGTTTCAACGGAGCCACTGATTAAAGAAAAAAATATTGATCTGGGGCTCAATATCCCCAAGACCCAGGTTCAAATATCCGGTGACGGGGACAGACTGATTCAGGTGATGGTCAATCTCATCTCCAATGCTGTAAAATTTTGTGATAAAGACCTCGGAAAAATTAATATTTCACTCACCGTTGAACCAGGATACATGAAAACCAGGATTCAAGATAATGGCCTGGGCATCAGCCTGGAAAACAGGGAAACCGTCTTTCGAGAATTCAGACAAGTAAAAGATGTATCCCAGGGAAGACCCAAGGGTACAGGCCTGGGACTTACCATCACCCGGCACATCATTAATGCCCATGGGGGGGAAATCTGGGTTGAAAGTGAACCGGGAAAGGGAGCAACCCTAATTTTTACCCTGCCCCTGGCACCGTTATCATGAAAAAAGCTCCCAGGGATTGCAACACCTCCTTGCATGGTATAAAGATTTCTGGAACCACAATACTTAATAACCGCCATGGGCGGACCAGGGATTTTACCCTTGGTTCCGCCCACAACAAAAATTGAAACTCTCTCCTGATATCGGGAGTTTCATATAAATTATGGAGGAACCGATGCCCAAAAAAACCAGGCGAAAAAAAATATTAATTGTGGATGACGAACCCAATATTATAGTGCCCCTGGAATTTTTAATGGAACAAAACAATTATGATGTCCGGGTAGCAAACAATGGAGAGCAGGCCCTTGAAATCATCTCAACCTATGATCCTGATCTAATCTTGCTGGATATCATGCTGCCCGGCATTGACGGGTATGAGGTCTGCCAGAAAATAAAAAAAAATCCAAGGTTCAAACACACAAAGATTATTTTCTTATCAGCCATGGCAAGGTCAATTGACATTGCCAGGGGGCTCAAGCTTGCACCAAACGAATATATCACCAAACCCTTTTCCACTACAGATGTTGTAAAAAAAATAAAAGCGCTGCTGGAGGAGAACCAGGAAAGTTAATAAAATATTGCCCACTTTAAAAACTTTCGACAGATAAAGGGTAGTCCCTAGGCCCTATTTCATACCCAGACAGCACATTGACGTTTTATGATTGTCCGCAATGAATGGGGGCTTTTTCCCCCACCATTCAGAGCTGTTTTATAGGCTATAAGGGTATCTATATACATTGTTTTGCTGCCATTGAAAGCCGATCTCTTATTGTGTAAAAAATCATCAATATCCCTGGGTGTTAATTTTGATTTTATATATTTTTGTATAAATTCTCTGGCTTTCGTCAATCTAGTTTGTGGATTATATGAATTTTTTATTATAAATAGACAGTTTCGCAAACAAAAAGCTCTAGCCACTCCAGCACTTCCATGTCGGTGTTTAATCTTGAAAAAATTCAAATCTGAGGCTTTATCCAGGTCTTTCATATAGTAGGTACAAGCTTGTATGGCCCCGTCTATTGGATCTGTGGATTCCAATACTTGAAATTTTCCAGGGGAAGCACTTACTGCCTGGACCTTCAAGGTTTGAAATGCGTTTTCCATATCATATCCGGCATCACTGAAGGCCTTTTTACAATCGGCAAGGGTGAAGGGTGTACCTCTGGAGAAAACATGTTTCTTCTTGAAGGGTTTCATCTTCATCTCCAATGTTTTGGACATATTTAAAAATTGTATCCTGTCCGGCTCCTTTACAAGATCTTTAGATGCCAGATTAAACTTTTTTTCCTCTTTGCTTGTATAGCGCACTTCCTGCCATTTAGGATCTTCTTCTCCAGCTATTTTTTGGGCCATTGATTCCAGGAAAACCTCCATTTTCACCATCAGCCTTGTAAAATAACTCTGGCTGAAACTGCCTTGACGGATCAGTATTTTCTCGCAAAACCAGGTTAACGGGCGAAAGTTGACTCCGGAAGCTTCCACCTCTTTTCTCACCCAGGTGCCTTTTGTTCCAATATTGCACCCAAGTCTCCAGAGATTTTTTTGATGGGCCTCTTTAAATCTTTTCCACAACGGCTTTCCCGAGGCCCAGGCCGGCCGAAGCGTCCTTTGGGTTCTTGTAACCCCCTGGACTTGTTCTTTAATACTGCAAAATCCCTTATATACTTTCCTGATATAAAACATCGAATTGGTACCTATACGTTCCCAGTAACTTCGATTCAAGCTAAACTCTGCCCCGGTGACAATAGTCAATCCCTGGAAGGTGGGAACTTTAATATCAATGCTGTTTCTCACCCCGCCGTTCAACCACCAATACTGCAAAACCCATTGTTTTTCCGATCCAACCTTGGCTTGATAAAATTTGCATTCAATTACCGCCAGGTTATATTGTCGGGCCAAATTCGTTATCTCTTTATTTTTCAATACGCCTTCAAAGCCACTCGTCCAACCAGGTATGGCTGTATCCACCTTATTTGCTGCGAAAAGCAAATATTTTTCTATCCATTTACTAAAAGCACCATCAAAGGATGGATCAGACCCGGGAGCCGCCTTATTCCCGATTTTTACCCCTGAGATTCCCAAAAAATTTAATTGAATAAAGATGGTATTTCCATTACTCTCCGGACCAGGCAGGTTCTCACAATGGGTGAAAGTTATCACCGCTGTAACACAGGGAAAAATAAAATTGCCCTTGACACTCCACCCCTTGGATTTTCTTTGCTCCATCACTTCGTAACCACTGGCAAGATCCTTCATTACCACGCCGTTTGAGTCCAGTTTTACTCTGGAATAATTACTGGGAAGCGACCTCTGGGCAGTAACTCCTCCCCCTATAAAATCACCGGCAAGGGAGCCGGAAGCCTTACAAGTTCCCAGAATACTCTTATTTTCGACCTTGGTTACTCGGTAATTGGTATATACGGCAATTTCATCCAGAATATTTTTAAGATGTGGCTCCGATTGCATGGTGATATCAGCAATTTGCCGGAGTTCTTGCATCTGTGAGGGGGTAGGTTGACCAAACTGGTTCATACGCTGCTCCATACAAACCTGATCCCAGGCTCTTACCATGGCAACCAACCTGGCAAATGCCTGACAAAACCAGGCGGCCCAATGGTATTGGTCCTGAAATTTAAAAATAGCTTGGTTTTTATACAAATCCAGTTCTAAAGAGGCCTTAAACACTTTGGGAATTTTTGTCTCCCCAGTTGCCTTCAGGACAAAGCTGGAGTCAGCTTTAAAGCCACGGGTATCCCCGACAGCAATTTTAGCACTATAAACCAATACCAGTCCCATGGTAGAAGAAACCTGGCCTCCCAGATCCGGACCAAAGGACAATCCCAATTTTAACGACAGATTAAAACTTCCTGTATCATAGGCTTTGGCAAAGGGCGAAATACCACCGACTATCAAGGTTTTAGACAAATGCTCCATCCCTTTACCGGATAAATTTTTATTAACCGATTTTCCAGCATCGGCACCGACCATATTACCGATACTGAGCATTAAACCAAATGAAAAATCATATAAAGAACAATACACATTAAGGGCTGTAGCCACATTTTTTAATTTTTGTAAATTTTTACATTCTCTTTTCACCCAATCGCGTTTTGCAAGCATGGTTTTATGGGCGGCCGTTTCATTGTAAATGGTTTCCATCACCCCGCCATAGGTCAAATTAGCCAGGGAAAGTTTTTCCATCAAATCCTGTTGCCTTCGCAACAATTTTTGTTTTTTCCCATATAAAAGTTTTAATTGATCTTCATAGGATCGATGAAGAGAAGAGTTTGCATGGCCCCTGTAACTTTTCTTCAGATCTTCCAGATTCTTAATGCGCTGAACAAGTTTTATCAATTTCTCCATGATCAAATCATCCAACTCGTTTTGCATATTTTCGATCTGTCCCTCGGAATCAACACTAAAATCTTTTGGATGAAGATGGCTTTGGACACTTTTATCTAAAAACGTCACCTTTTTATCGGCACTGGCATAACAACTTATGGCCCTCTCAGACGATAACTTAGCACTATTTTTTGCCAGGGCCTTACCCCTTTGAAGAGCTCCCAAAGTTTTAATATAGTATTGCGCCCTGTTTTCCAGTTGCCGGATTAAAACAAGGCGCCTGGACAAATTATTGTTTACCCTCCGAAATACAAAGTGTTTATTTTTAACAAGTTTTAGCTTTAACTTATCGCATTCTTTTTTATATTCTGCAGATTTTTTTTTCAAACGGGTAATCAGGTCAGCCGTTTTCAGGTTGGTCAAACCCATCAAGCGCTTCCAGCCAAGAAACCTCAACACCTCTTTTTTAAATTTTGATTTGTCTGCCGAAGCACGCAGATAGCCTAAACGTTTCTCTTTAGCCGTATTAATCTTGATTTTAGCCGAGTCCAACTCGGCCATCAAGGCTACCCGTTCGTGGCCTTTAAACGTCTTATTAGTAATATCTACCTCTTCTAAGGCAAGTTTTATCATCTGAATCAGGTGATCCAGATACATTCTATAGTCTTCGTAAATAAGCGGCTTTCTCAAGTTTTCACCCATATCCCAAAGACGCTCTATATCCCCTTCTAAAAAAAACTCAACCCGATCATAAAGATCAAAATTATTATTTTTAAAATATTCTTGAAAAAGTTTATCACTATGAATATCGCCAAGGGAGATAAGTTCATCCAATTCCAGCAAGGAGGCATTTCTTCCAGCATCCCGGGCGCTCTGGATAACCCTCTTTTTTGCGGCCAGAAATTTTACATAGAACCTTAGCGAAGCAACAGGATTCGTTGGGTCGTAATCCAAACAAAATTTTACATCTTTTTGTAATAAATCAATAACACGACCATAATATTTCAACATGAACTCTCCTCCATATTTCTAACTTGAACCAGCATAATGAAAAATATTTTTTACTATGCCTATTATCCAATTATACCGATCCCCATGGATCGTTTCGAATATGCTAAATAGCAAAGGATATGCCAAGAAACAGGCGTTTTAATAAGATACTGAAATAAAAGAATAACTTTTTTATGCTGAATTATACGTTCAAAAATAGTAAAAAAAGGATATATAATTATTACTCATGTGAATAGAGCAGGTGTATATAAACTACCCAGGTTACAGACGTTTGAATCATTCAATTTTTTAGTTTAATGAAAACCGGTATTCTTTTCACCTTGTATTTAAACTTATAAAAATCCGGTATGAGAATAGTTTCCCGCTTTTTTGATCTCTTCTTTTCCCATAAAAGAAGAGATCAAAGCTGATAACCGGGATTCCGGTAAGAAAGGATAAAAATCAGGTTTTATCTTAGATCATGCATCGTTTTTTTATAATGGTCCGAAGAGAATTTTTACTATTCCCCCCCCCCATTCAGAGCAGTCATATAGCCAACGAGAGTATCCAGATACATTCTTCTATCCTTGAAAGGATGACGCTTGTAACGCAAAAACTTATCGATATCAACGGAAGTTAATGTTGAGTTTATATATTTTTTTATGAATGTTCTTGCAATGACCAATCGCCTTTGTGGATCATCTATATGCTTTATAATAGTTAAACAGTTTTTTAGACAAGTGGCCCTGGCTACCCCCTCACTTCCATGTCTATGTCTTATCTGAAAAAAATTCCAATCGGAGGCTTTATCCAGATCTTTAATATAGTGGGTGCAAGCTTCAATGGCGCTATCCATGAGTTGCCCGGAACTTTGTATCTGCAACTGCCAGTCAGGGGAAATTACCGACTTGGATTTCAGGGTTTCAAATGTTTGGTCCATATCATATCCGCCATCCATGAGAGCCTGTTTACAATCATCAAGGGTAAAAGATTGATCTTTGGAAAAATAGCCCTGCCTGAGAAAAGGCTGCATTCTCATTTCCAAAGCCTTGGCCTGATTTAAAAACTCCAGGGGGTCCTTTTGTTTTACAACCTTTTGAGATACCTGGTTAAACTTTTTTTCCGACTCACTCATATGATGCACTTCACACCACCTGGTATCTGCTATTCTGTCTAATTTTTCCGCCCCATCTTCCAGAAATTTATCCATTATAATCATCAACTGAGTAAAACGGCCCTGATCAAAAGCCCCTTGCAAATTATCACAACACTGAATTAAAGCATTACAGGGAACCCCAAAAGATTTTACCTCTTTTCTTACCCAGGAATCCTTTATCCCGATATTTTGTCCCAGTTGCCAGAAATTATTTTTATGGGCCTCTTTAAATCTTTCCCACAACCCTTCTCCAGAATCCCGGTCCGGTCGAAGGGTCTTGGAAGTTCCCCCGTTTGGCGCCTGCTGCTTAGGAATCGCCATAAACCCATCATATGCTTTCTGGATATAAGTCATGGAATTGGTACCTATATGTTCCCAATAACTTCGATTCAAGCTAAATTCTGCGCCGGTAACAATATTAAGGCCGTGCCCCACGGGGGCCGTAAACTCAAAGCTGTTCCCCACTCCACCATTGGCCCACCAATAATGTAGTACCCATTTTTTTTCAGATCCGGCTTTAGCACGAAAAAAATTAATGTTCATCACCGCCAGATTATATTCCCGGGCCAAATCCGTTAACTTTTTATTCTTCAACGCCCCTTCAAAACCACTCGTCCATCCCGGTATGGCCCCATTTACCTTATCGGCTGCGGGAAGCAAATTATTTTCTATCCATTTACTAAAAGCATCATTTGAAGACGGATCAGGGTCTGGAGTTGTCTTATTTCCTATTCTTATACCCGACATTCCGATAAATTCCAGTTGCAAAAGGATATCATCACCATCACTATCCGGAAATGGTAATTCCTCAAGATGACTGTGAGTTAAGGTTGCTGTAACACCGGGAAGGGTGAGACTAACATTTGCACCCCAGGTTTTGGACTGTATTTTTTCCATCACTTCATAACCGCGAGAATCCACCATAATCCCGGTGTTATTCGGCCCCAACTTCAATCGCGAATAGTTAATGGGCTTGGGCTTTTGAACACCTAACCCTCCCCCCAGAAATCCATCGGCAAATGACACGGAAGAATTAATTCCCCCCATAAAATTTAGATCTTCACGCTTAATCACCTGGTAACCGGTATATATAGCAATTTCATCCAAAATGTTTCTAAGGTGGGGCTCGGTCTGCATTGTAATATCGGCAATCTCTTGGAGTTGTCGCATCTCCGAGGGGGTCGGCTGGGAAAAT
The DNA here is from genome assembly GCA_024226935.1 of Desulfobacteraceae bacterium. Lineage (GTDB taxonomy): Bacteria > Desulfobacterota > Desulfobacteria > Desulfobacterales > Desulfobacteraceae > NBML01. The sequence goes on along the minus strand of JAAELK010000007.1, from coordinate 294 downwards.
TGGTCCATGCTCTGCTCCATGCAAACCTGATCGCAGGCTCTTACCATGGCAACCAACCGGGCAAATTTCTGACAAAACCAGGCGGCCCAATGGTATTGATCCTGAAAAATAAAAATAGTTTTCTTATCATATAATTCAAGTTCTAAAGCGGCCTTAAACTCGATGATCCAGTTTTTTTATTTGTAATGACAAGTCCACATTAAAAGATGGAAAGGCTGGTCAAGTCGATGGTATAATACAATCTTAAAAGGTCGCATCTCATCCATCGGTTGGCCAGCCCCGACGGATAAAATA
>JAAELK010000006.1 GCA_024226935.1 Desulfobacteraceae bacterium | reverse complement strand
TAAAATTTATAATGGAATATAAAAGATCTGGGCGATAAATTTCTTGAAAATTTTTAACCCCCCCTTGACGACTTGTATCTTTAAAAAAAAAAAAAAATAGGGGGGTTGTGTTATGGCATGGCCTGTATGTGGGGCCAGGCTGTTTTGGCCGAGGATGAAAAAACATATTTTGCCCGCTTAGATATACTGACTAAAAGTTATTCTAAAGAGAATCCTTTGAGTGGACAAGTTGGTTCTGCTAGAAATGAGTTGCGTTCAAAGGGAGATCTTCAAAAATGTGATGGTAAAAACCAATTATTGTTATCCATAAGGCCTTTTCTGGATGGGCTACTATTATATCATATACCCCGTAAGACCAGTTTATATAAAGATAAGGTTGATCAAAAATTAAGCAGACAAAATGCGCAGGTTTCATCAAAATATGTTACGAATGCTTCCATAACAGAAAAACACACAAGGTATTTTTTTAATAAAACCCGGCAGAAAATCCCATATACCTCCAATCGGCCCCTAAATAAAATCTTTGATAAACTTTTCATCGGTAAAAAAAAGGATTATCAATATATATTTTCCAGCATAATGGGTGCATGCCAGGATCTTGAAGTTCCATGTTTTGTGCTGGTCAGTTCAAAGGAACATGCCATCGGTTTAAAAGCTACCAGTGATGGGCGTATAAAGCTTTACGATGTCAGCAGGATGAGTGACCATGGTTATCTCTGGTCACGCAATATTCAGCAGATTGAAGACCTTTGTGAATATATGTTTCTTAGTCTTTTTGTCGGTGAGCTGTATAATGGACCACTTGGTCTGGATAGTGGGCCACTTCGTCTGGATATCCAGGTCTATGTCAAACCCGAATATAACTCCATAAATTTTCAACCGATGAACAGATTAATCATTGGTGTAATCAGAAGGAACCTGGATCGGTATGGCAGTCGGGGAGTTTTTCAATGGCACCACCATAAAAGCCGGGCAAAGTCTGTATCCGGGAAACTAGGAAAGATGAAATTACTGGACAATGTAAAAAGATATCTGGAAAGTGAGCAAAGGGGGGTGTCAATAAAAAAATATGCTCCCCCAACCTCGAATAACAACTCCTCCATGAAAGATAAGAGTCCCGAGGGGGATTATGCCAATATTATTTATGATGGAATTCAATTGGCAGAAAAGTATAAAAATGCATCG
>JAAELK010000005.1 GCA_024226935.1 Desulfobacteraceae bacterium | reverse complement strand
GATTTTATGCCTGCAGATGCGTAGGAATTTAGTGCTATAAACCTTCTACTAACGTTGCGAAGATTTGATAGGCTGGTTTCTACTTCTTCGTTTGGACCAACATCATCCATACCAATGTCAGCTATCTCAGCTTCATTGCCATATAAGCTGTAGGTATTTCGAGGAGAGTATGGTGTTCCGTATTGATCCAATATCATGATAAACCTACGCCCTACAAAAGTTGATAACTTCTATGCCCGTTCCTGGTGCGCCAATCTCTGATTGAATGCTTTTTCTATGCGCAATTAGTTGGGGTAATGATGTTTGTGAGTATTCTGCCTTTTTACCATCTGGCCAAGTTACGCTTGCAACTGTTTTGCCTTCTGTAAGGTCTTGTATTGCTTTTTCAACGCTTAGTAGATGCTCTTGTGTATACATTATTCTTCCTTCATAGGGTCATTGGTTCTTTGTGATTGTTGGAACCGACCATAGCAGGGAAAATATTTGTTGTAAAATGCGGGTAAATGGTATGTTGATGGTACTTTGATGGAAGGTTGATGGAAGGTTGATGGTACTTTGATGGTATGTTGATGGAACCTTAATGGAACCTTGATGGTACTTTGATGGAACCTTGATGGTACTTTGAGAAAATTTTCTATATTTTTAAAAAAATATTATTTTTTTTGCAATGAATTAAGTTTTGAGTGTAAGATTGAATAGATTAATAGGATTCAGGTAAGTGCTACAGGTCACCACCCCGGCATGCATCCCAAATCAACTTTTTGGACTTTTACTTTTTTTTGTCGGGGTTTCTTCAACGCCAAAAACGGAGAAAGGTACAAGCCCTTTGCCTGGCCCTTC
>JAAELK010000004.1 GCA_024226935.1 Desulfobacteraceae bacterium | reverse complement strand
TGGCCAACCGATGGATGAGATGCGACCTTTTAAGATTGTATTATACCATCGACTTGACCAGCCTTTCCATCTTTTAATGTGGACTTGTCATTACAAATAAAAAAACTGGATCATCGAGTATAATGAAAATACAGCAGATAAGAAATTCAACCCTGAAGATATCCTTTGCCGGAAAAACGATTTTAACAGATCCCGTGCTCCTGCCAAAACACGGAATTGAGTCCTTTGCCGGCAGGGAAAAAAATCCGATTGTGGAACTGCCCATGCCAGCCCAGGATGTTATCAGTGGGATTGATATGGTCCTGGTTTCCCATCTTCACCGGGACCATTTTGATGATCTGGCAAAAAAGATGCTGCCCAGGGATATCCCTTTGTTTTGCCGGCCCGGCCATGAAGATGCCATAAGAAAAGCCGGCTTTTCTGCTGTAACTCCCATTGAAAAGTCTGTTACTTGGGAGGGCATTGAGATCACAAGGACCCCGGGGCGCCATGCCGGTAATCAAAAATGGGAAGATATTTTAGGGAAGGTGGCAGGTTTTGTCTTGAAGGCGGACGATGAGCCCCTCGTCTACTGGGTCGGGGATACCATTTTATATGACGGGATAAAAAACCTGATCAAAAGAGTGAAGCCCGATATTATTCTGACCCATTCCTGTGGTGCGGTCTTAGATGACAGCGGTCCCATTGTCATGGATGCAGGGATGACCATTGAGGTGTGTAAGATGGCTCCTCAATCCATTGTGATTGCCACCCATATGGAAGCTTTGGATCATGCCACTGTAACCCGAAAGGAGTTGCGGGAAATGGCCGAAAAAACGGGAATAAAGGCAGATCAGCTTCTCATCCCAGAGGATGGGGAAGTCCTGAGCTTTTAGCCTTACAGGTCGGTGTTCTGAACGGCATCAAACATAAAAGATAAATGCCACAAGATAAATGCCACAAGATAAATGCCACAAGATAAATGCCACAAGATAAATGCACAAGATAAATGCACAAGATAAATGCACAAGATAAATGCACAAGATAAATGCCTAAAAGGAATGTAAGCCCATGAAATTTGTTCATACCAATATTGCAGCAAAAGACTGGAAAAATTTGTCACAATTTTATATCGATGTGTTTGATTGCCGGATTAAACCTCCGGAAAGAAAGTATTCTGGAGATTGGCTGGACCAGGCTACAGGACTTTGTCAGGCGTCCCTTGAAGGGGTCCACCTGGAATTGCCCGGATTTGGAGAAGAGGGTCCCACCTTGGAAATATTTACCTATGGGCAGATGGAATATACTTTTGATATCATGCCTAATCACCAGGGATTTACCCATATTGCCTTTGAAGTGGATGATGTGCGCAAAACCCTTGAAATGGCTTTAAAGAACGGCGGGATGCTGCTGGGCCAGGTGGTGGAAAAAAAGGTTGCCGGGATAGGTGTCCTGGTCTTTGTCTATTTTAAGGATCCCGAAGGAAATATCATTGAAATCCAGTCCTGGGAAAAGGACAAAGTTGATGTAAAATAATGAAATTTGTATGGGGGCGGTAAAAGGCCCCCGTTTTTTGTTTACTGAAATGTATAAAATATGGGATTTTTTATTCCACTAAAACCTTTTCAAGCTGGGTGACCAGAAAATCCATCTCCTCTTCGTTTATGACCAGGGGAGGGGAAATTCGGATGGTATGACCATGGCTGTCATTGACAATCAGGCCGAGTTTGAGTAATTTTTGGCAAAATTCCATGGCATTGCCATTTATCATCTCAATTCCTATGAAAAGTCCTTTGCCCCTGACTTCTTTTACATGGGGGGATTTGGCGGCAATTTTTTCAATGCGCGCCTTAAGGATTTTTCCCTTTTCCGCAGATTGTTCTGCCAGGCATTCTTCTTTGAAAACCTTGAGAGAAGCTGTTCCTGCAACGCAGGCCAGGGGGTAACCACCAAAGGTGGATCCATCGGAGCCCTTGGAAAAAATCATATCCATAATTTTGGCATTGGTGATAAATACTGACAGTGGGACAAGTCCCCCGGAAAGGGCTTTGCCGAGAATGACGCCGTCGGGCACGATATCTTCGTGTTCAAAACAAAACTTTTTTCCGGTTCTACCCATGCCCACCTGGATTTCATCACATATCAGGAGAAGATCATTGGTATCGGATAATTTTCTTAAATCTTTGAGAAAGCCTTTGGGGGGGATTTTTATGCCGCCTTCTCCCTGGAAAGGTTCCACAAGTATACCGCAGGTGTTTGGGGAAATCGCTTTTTTTACAGCTTCAATATTTCCGAATTCCACACTGACAAATCCCGGGGTCAAAGGCCCGAAACCTTCATTATATTTTTTGCTGGAGGAAAAAGAGACAACGGAGATGGTTCGGCCATGGAAATTATCATTGAAAACGATGATTTCCTGTTTTCCATCGGGGATACCCTTTGCTTTAAATCCATAATATCGCATGGCCTTGATGGCGGTTTCAACGGATTCTACACCGCCATTTTTGGGTAATACCTTATTGCCGTGGTTGCCAAATCGAGGCCCCATCTGGGGTGCGAACTTGGCTGTTTCGGATAAAAATATACCCAGGGGGTCGGTATAAACCACATTGGATAGGACCGAGGCATAGTTGCCGATGAGCGCTTCCATGACGGAGTTGGTGATGACGGGATGATGGTGCCCGGGATTGGCTGCTGAATACGCAGCCAGGCAGTCCAGATATTTTTTGCCTTTGTCATCGGTGAGCCAGCAACCCTTGGCGTGGCGCACCACAAGGTTGATTCTATCATAGTGGTGGGCGCCAAAATCTTCTTCCAGATTGAAAATTGTATGGTCGCTTTCATTGGAGAATCCGTCTAAATAGTTTGTCTCGCGCATGGCTGTCATGGAGCACCTCCTTAATCGTCTGTTTTTATTATGTGGTAAATCCTTTTTTCTTTGTCCGTGAGTATCTGCTTTTGGTCTATGGTTTTTTCCAGGAAACAATGGTAAAAATCATGGCGAAGACTGTCCCTGTTGGTAATGATAAACCATTGGTTTCGTGTCCAGTTGATGGGAGAGTTCTCTTCATTCCCGGTTTCAAATATTCCCACCAGGGCTTCTTTTTTATCGGTAATAATATCAAAGGATCTGCCGCCAATGGCTTTGGTCAGGTTTTTATGGTTGGGATGTGTTACCTGAATATCAAATTTTTCAGGAATTTTACCCATGGCAATATAACGAATTTTAACCCCATTTTTTTCTGCCGCGATCAAATCGTTTGACAGATGGCTGTCCGCCTCGGGAAATAGTCTGACATAGATCTCTTTTTTGGCTTCCCCTATCATTTTTCTGGCTTTTCCCATGACATTGTCATATCCGGTCAGGGTCCAGATATATTCATAATTTTCTTTCTGGGAGGTTTTAACTATTTCATTTTCAAAGGCGGCTATATTTTTATCAAAGTTGCTTTTTAGTCGCCGGATAATTTCATCCGGGGGCAGGGGGGCATACAGGCTCTCTTTTACTTCAATCACATATCCCTTGGAGATAAGGTTTCTCAGGACATCATATATCCGTGATCTTGCAATGCCCGATACTTTACTCAATTGTGATCCATTGATGGGGTGATTACTGACCAGTGCCATATAGCAAGCGGCTTCATATTGTGAAAATCCCAGATTTTTTAATCGTGAGTTGTTTTCCATTATCGCCTCCAGTGAGTTGCTACCTTAATAGCAACGTAGCTTCATGGGCCTGGATTGTCAACGATAATTTTTTTTGACAATAAAAGTTGCTGAACTTTGCTCTTTTCATGGGGTGAATTTTATGGTTTAAAGATTCCCATGAAAAAAAAAGACCCTCCCCGGTGTCCCCCGTTGCGGCCATTAAATACATTGGTATTGAAATATTATTATAGGATTTTCAATGGTATTTGATAGTTAGAGAAAATTGCTGCATTTTATCAGCCTTTTGTAAAAAATCGAGTAAAAAGGAAAATTGATTTAATATGAGTACTATATTCAGTATTGAGCAAAAAATAAACGCAGAGCTTTTTAAGAAAAACAATATGGAGTTTTTAAGATATTCGAAAAGGATGTTATCGGATATAATATTGGAAGGAAAATCTAATTGTCATAAAATCATAAATTATGATTACCAGAGTTATACCAATGATTGCAGGGAAATTTATCAATGGATTGACCAGAAAACTTTTCCGCTTAATCATACACTAAATTTAGTTAAGAACCTGGCCCAAAACAATTGTTTGCATCTGTTGGTGATGGAACGTTGGCATGAGTCAGTCACTAAATACCAAAGACCTCTTTCGTGGGATAGCTACGAGAGGACGGGAGGTGGATATATCAGAAGTTGCATGTTCACCCTTAAGTTGGTGTTGGTCTTGATTAATTATATAAAAACAAGAAAAGATTCCAGGCAAATTATTCGTGATCAATTACATAAAATTATATCTCTTACTCGCCAGGCTTTGAGTTTTTACAGCATGGAAAAAGAGATGAAACAAGACTGCACCTCCTCATATTTTTTTACTGATAACAACGTTGTAGTGATGGATTCAGCCGACTACATTGGGAAACCATACCAGGGTATATCTGGAAAAAGTCCTAGGTCAGAAGGTATAGGCAGGGCTAAAAATATGATGGAATATAATCTGGAAGCCCTCAAGACATCTAAATCTATCAAGATAAAAAAATACAGTGTCGATGATGGTTTTCCCTCTTTTTTGTTTCAAGGGTCAACGGGAAAAGTTTTGTGTGAGGCCTTTGGAAGTATAGGGTTAGGTGGAATAAACGAGATTTTGCATATAACGGCGAATATAGATGAAAATGCGGTTTTTTCATATATCATAATTGCGATCCAACCAAAGGGCGAGTGGAAAAAGACCACTTATTGTATGTTGAGGTTATCATCTGTTGAACAAAGAGAGGATTCTTTGTCCCCTCGATTTATGGGCAGTTCCGCCAATTCTCCCAGGTTTACATTTTTGAAGTATGTCTGTCAAAGCCTGTATGACTCCTATTTAAAAAATAAAACAGATCAAAATGCCCTGTTCAGATATATAGGGTGTCTTGATACTCTTCATCTGTTTGTAGACGGTAATGGTCGTGTTCACGATTTTTTGCTTCACCTGTTTCTTGCAGGATCGTTGGATATGAAATATTCATCTGTTTTTACTCCATGGTTTTATTCTTATAATTTTGTTGATGATCGTATTCATCAGGCATTGTATGAAGAGGGAATTGATTATATTACAAATATCTGTCGTAAAAGCCGGGAGTATAATTATTTCGGATTAGGTAAATTTTTATTAAATTATAAAGCGATTAAGAATCGAGGGTCCAGGTCTGTATTATCCATGGGTGGTTCAAGTTCTTCTTTATTATCTTCAAGCTCTTCCCTATTATCTTCGAGTTTAAAACCCAGAAGAGACAAAGACCCCTTGATACCGCCAAAATCCGTTAAAGTCTCTGTTCTCAAGCAAAAAAATGAACCTCAATTTCTTGATATCAAAAAATCCATAACAAGGTGCATAAAGGTCTATTATTCCAAATCCAGGTGGAAATCATTCAGAAATCATAGAGCCAGGGCAGAATATGTACATAATTTGATACAAAAAGCTAGGAGTCAAAGCCAGATCATGAAGATACTTAAAGATCAGATTTCATACTATTCCGGGAAACAAAACACGTCCAGTGTTCCAGGCAGGGATGTTGGAAGGTATGAACGCCCGATAGGAGCCATGTTTAATCAAAGAAATACCCCTAAAAAAAGTACATGGTACAATACATTGATAGAATGTATTGGCATGTGTAATTCCGGTTGAATTATGAGTTTTTCGGACAAAGAATTGACAATTTGCCCTTCCTGTGAGCATAATAACAGATTAAAAGTATCAACACATAATAAAATTATATGAGGAGTATAGAATGGCTGGATTAAACAAGGTTATGCTGATTGGAAGACTGGGAAGAGATCCTGAAATAAGGTATTCCCAGCAGGGCCTGGCTATTGTTAATTTTTCAATCGCCACCAGTGAATCATGGACTGATAAGACCACCGGGCAAAAGCAGGAAAAAACTGAGTGGCATCGTATCTGTTCCTTTGGCAAACCAGCGGAAATTCTGGAAAAATATTTATCAAAAGGCAGTCAAGTTTATATTGAGGGTCGTCTTCAGACCCGGAATTGGGAAAAAGATGGCCAGACCCACTATACCACTGAAGTTGTTGTCTCCGATTTCCAGTTTCTGGGAGGAAGACAGGATAATCAGGGTGGTGGAAACTATCAAAGTGGTGGCAACTACCAGGGTGGTGGCCAGACAAATCAGACAAATCAGACAAATCAGACAAATCAGACAAATCAGAGAAACCAGAGAAACCAGGGTGGGTACCAGGGCGGCAACGCTCCTGCCCAGGGGAACTCCATGTCTAACGGCAACAATTATCAGGGCCAGACCAGCCCCGGTATGACCGGCGGGCAGGATTCCATTCCGGACGATGATATCCCTTTTTAGGGAATGATCTAATAAAATAGTGTAAACAAAAAAGGCGTATATCACAGATATACGCCTTTTTTGTTGTGGGCAGGCCGATGGAACTTCCTGGGCGGCCCATGGCCGTTATTACAGATCAAATTGCTCATTATAAAATGAAAACCTTTCTTTTTCCTGGTCTGCATTTAAGCTGTATTTTTCAGGTGTGTAGTTATGGCCGCCAAATTTGGATCTTGGATGATCCCTTAGCCAGGTCTTCATTCTTTTTTTAGCTCCCTTTAAAAAAGGGATATCAAAATGATTATAAATATGTTCAATGGTTTTGATTGGGTCTTCCGACAAATCGGTATGAAAAATATCCAGGCATTGATTAGTATCTATATGTTTTTTAGCTGATAAGGCTCGTTCAAGACCTTTTGACCAAAGCTTTGGATACCATTCAGCAATAGCCTGAATATTTGCTTGCCCTGTTGTAAATTGCGTCCAATGATATACCATACTGACACCAGAAACCATAGCATCAAAGGGGGGGCGATGGGTAAACACCACTTTGGCATCAGGGTAGGTTTCTTTTAAGAGATCCAATCCGAACAGATGCATTGGGGCTTTAAGTACCCAGCGCTCATTGGGTAGTTTCCATTGCAGGATCTGAAGTAACCGCCTGTGCCATTGATAGGCTGATTTCATATTGCATTCACCGACCCAGTTTCCATGGGAAAACAGGCTTGACCCTGAACTCCATCCCATATGAACAAATTCATGGGCCATAAGATTTTGACATTCGGCTGTACCGTGAGCCATGAAATTGATTCCATTAATTCCACGTAGGACTGGAGCCATGCTAAAAAAGCTTTCCATGCCCTCATGGCAAAGCTGTATTCTCTGATCTACTGATTCCGGAATTAATTCTGCCGGTGGACAGAAGGGGCCTGCGGTTTCAAAATTTCTAAGATATCTGGATGTTGGGTCAAGAGCCAGTAAGGTCTGTAAAATGGTGGTACCTGAACGAGGCAGTCCTACAATGAAGATAGGCTCATCAATTATTTCATCTGAAATTTCAGGATAGTCTTTAAAAAGTTGAGTAACTTCAATCCTGTTTATAAGAAGCTGCATAATCTGATTTTGAAAATAACCCGCAGTTCCCTCGGAAAGTTCAATGTCATTATTTAACGAATTAATTAGAACATCCAACCCCTCTTTGTACGTTTGACTACCAAAATCTTCCAACCCTGTTTTTTCTATTGCCTGATTAATAAAATAATCTGAAGATAATTCAATCCCCATGAGAATCCTCCTTGTGCTTTTTTAATTTTTCTTTTATTGAATTTATGCCACCCATTGAAAATTCAAACACATGATCAGCCCACGCTTCATATTTTTCGTCTAATGAATATTTAGGGAAAAGCCTGGAAAATACCGGCCAAGCAAAACTGTAATAGAGCAACTGCCCTGATACTGACACCAAACAATCACGAACCATATCTTCAGTGGCCCCGTCCCCTAAAAGATCGTTGAAAATTTGCAAATGTCGCTCAACTCTGGGACGATTGTACTGATAAACAAAATCTTCGATAAAGGGTGAAGGTCTTGTCATTTCATAAACAAAAATTGTCGTGATATCTGACGCAGAAACATTTTTTTTGTAAAGCATACTGCAAAAATTTTGGATCATTTCTTTTAGCTGAAGCTCGGGTGTTTTCTTTTTCCATTCCTGTAAATCGAATTTGTCATATTCTGAAAAAATGAGTTCAAGGATTTCACGGTAGAGTTTTTCCTTAGACCCGAAATAATAGTTAACGCTATTAATGTTAGCTGAGTCGGCTTGCTTGCATATTTCTCTCACTGTAGCATCTCTAAAACCTTTTTTTGCAAACACTTTAATTCCTGCATTAAATAACCTCTTGCGTGTTAAACTGTCTTGTTGGGATTGCATGGATATCTCCTGTAATAAATTAATACACACGTATTAATCATATATTTAATACGTGTGTATTATACCTGTCAAGTTTTTTTTGTATATAATGGTAAAAGGATATTCAAAAATCTTCCAGACGACAATAAAAACAGGGATGGTTCACCATGTGAAAGCTGTGTTCTTATGATAAAAAAATATAGCGTAATAATAGGGGGAGTTGGTTAGAGAGTCAGAGGTCTATTTCTCCTCGAAACTTAAAAAGACTGACGATTCTTCCAGGGTGGATGAGACCCATATAGAGGTAAGGGGAAAATGGAAGAACCTGTTTCAAGCCGTTGATTCGGCTTTGGTGCTGGTAAGGAAAAATTATAAAATCTTTGCCCCTGGTTCCCGGGGCAAAGATTGTTCTTCATTATATTCTTTTGTTTTTAACCCTTTTTGCCTGAATGGATTCACCCCGTTGTGCCTGATAAATCAGGTACAACGGGGTGAATATTATTTACAATAGGCAATAAAGTTATGGCTTCATATGGGACGGTCCTCCGAAGGACCCGATATACAGTGAACCGTCAAGGCCTATTTCAGTTCCTCCATAGGCACTGTTGAAACGGGGGCCGTGGCCGTATGTGTAGCTGAAAACCTTTTCTCCGGTATCCCAGTCAAGGGCGTCAAATGTCCATCCGCCTCCTGGGACCTGGCCTACATTGTAGATCAGATTGGTAGCCGAACTCATGCTGGGAATTGCATTGGGATAGCTGATGGTTTGATTGACCCAGGCTGTATCAAGGGTTCTTGTGGCAGGATCCCATACAAATTTTTCCGCACCCCGGGGAGCGTTGAAGGTGATGCCTGAAGCGAATAGGTTCATCCAGCCGCTGCTTATGGTATAAGCCAGTTGATTATTTACAACAAATGCGCCGTACCCACGGATACACACGGATTGCTCTGAAAGAGATTGTACAGCATCGGGGTTTCCGAAGGTTATCGCTTTCTGGGCTGCGATTCGTCTGTCTTTGGTTCCTTCGATCTGGTTCCAGTCGGCGGGGATTTGATCGCGCCAAAACAGGACTATATCCATTAAATCTTTTCCATCGGTGATGCAGACAAACTTATCCTGATCTCCAGTTCCCATCAATGTTGGTGTGGAACCGGAACCCTCTCCCAGGCGTATCCCGGAGGATGTATCTCCGGTTTCATAATCTGCTGCCCAGCCGCCATCTCTTTCATCCAGAGAAAGTTTTTGACCGGTCCACTGGATCTTGTACATTTTTTTGCTGGAAACCACATAAATGCCACCGTTTTCATCACAGGCAATGGAATTGGAAACTTCATTGCCAGCTCCAAGGGACAGGTAATATGCTTCTTTGAAATCCCGGGATACGGCACCCACAAGGCCATTGCCGGTTACAAAAACAAGCATGCCGTCATAGGTCATGTTCAGACCGACAATCTTTTCCTTTGTGGAATCTGTCAGAAGGCGGGTTGGAATTTCATATTCTCTTTTCACTTCGATGGGAGAATAGGCATCACCTTCCACTGAATCTCCGATTGCAAACAGTTTTGTGTATCTTGGCATGTAGTAGATATTGTCTTTGTCGATAAGAGTATATGCTCCGGTCAGTCCATCTTCAACGGTGGGCATGCCGTCCCACTCTAACCTTTCTTTAGGCATTGTATCGATTTTTTTCCAATTGTCGCCATTGGCATCAATTTTATAAACTTTTGTTGCAGCACTGGTCCATATAACCCGGCTGCCATCTTCATAGGGACCTGAAACTGCGAGGGTTATTGTACCGGGTTCGGCTGTTACTATGTCGGATGTTGCATCTGCCACAGGTGCTTCTGGTCCAGGGTAAGGAGACGATGCCTGGCAATAAGGGTTTCGATGGCTCATGGGCCACGGGGAGTCTGCCAGAAAAGAATTTACCGGCGGTTCATCGTTGTCCAGGGCAAAGACGGGGCCTACAGTCAGGATCGATATAAAGGTCGCCAAGGCGATTCCAATCATATTTTTACCAAAAAAATTTCTTAAATTCATTACTGCCTCTCTTGTTGTTGAAAAAAAATGGACCCTTTATAAAAAGGGTCATAAAATACTCTTAACCGTTTGCAAAATTGAGAAACAAAAGTATACATTTGAATATGTTTGTACCCAATCATTGGCATATATATCCAGGCGTATACATCTTGTCAAGACACATTTTTTTTAAAAAACATTGTTCGTTATTTGTTGACTTACACGCAATTTTGTATTTATTCTCTTCAAATTTTTTTTTAAATAAAAATTTGAAGAGAATAAATACTTGACGGGGAGAGGGGCATTGACCATAATCACAGGGTTGTGGTCAATGTGATATGAATAAGCCATTTTAAAAAAAAGAGGATAATTGAATAAATGCCGAAAAATGGAAAACCATTTGGACGAGATGAAGTAGTTGATGCCCTCATCTGCTCTGCTAGTGAGTTGTTTGGAAAACATGGTGTTGCAGGTGTATCGATACGGCAGATTGCTGCCCGTGCCGGTGTGAATCATTCTCAAGTTTGCCGCCATTTTGGATCCAAGGATGGATTAAGGCGTGTGACCCAGGAAAAAATGACCATGGATGTTCTTCAACAAATAGGGAAAAATAACAGTTTTGAAGAAGCTGTGAGACAAACGGCGCGGATTTTACGTAAAAATGATTCATTCTGGAGGGTTATGGCGCGAACTCTTTTGGAGGAAGACACGGATGGTAATTTACAACAGGACTACCCATTCATAAGGGAAATGATACAACTGGCAAAAAAGGATCAAGAAGCCGGAAAAATGAGCAAGGAGATAGAACCGAAAACTCTTGTTGCCGGTCTGATGGCCTTTGGGTTCGGTTTACAGATTTTTGAAAAATATATCATTCGGGCCACGGAACTGGATAAAGAACCGGAAATAGATGCAAAGGTTCAGATTTTTCAAAACTGGTTAAATCTTGTGTTGAAAAAATAGATAAATGATCAACAACATTTGGTAATTTGCATACCGAGGAGTTTTCTTGATTTTTTTGAAGTATTAAAGCTGAACTTTTTTTAAAGTTCAGCTTTTTTGTTAAAAACCGTTGATCGTAAATCCCCCGTCAACTGCAATACACTGACCTGTAACATAGGATGCGCTTTGCATACAAAGAAATGCCGCAACCGAGGCGACCTCATGGGCATCGGCGATCCTGCCCATGGGTGTTCGTGCAAGGATGTCAGCGGTGTAAGCCTCATCTTTCAATAAATTTTTAACAAGGGGTGTTTTGGTGTACCAGGGGGCGATGGCATTTACCCGGATATTGTCTGGTGCCCATTCAACTGCAAGATTTCGGGTCAGTTGATGGCCGGCTGCCTTTGTCATTCCATAGGGAGCTCCTGTACGCAGATGGGTCAAGCCTGCAACTGACAATACATTGACAACCGAGCCTTGATCGGATTTTTTCAGCATGGGAAAGGCCTCCCGGCACATGGCAAAACTTGAATGCATATTGGTATTGATGATGGAAAGATATTGTTCATCTGAATATTCAACCGCTTTTTTTCGTATGTTGGTTCCCACGTTGTTGACCAGGATGTCCAGTCGTTCCCATTTGTCTCCAAGGATTTTAAAAAGCGCCTTTCTTCCTTTGGTTGTGGCAATATCGGCTGCACATCCGTTTGCTTCAAAACCCTGGTCGTTCCATGCTTGAATACACTCTTTAATCTGATCCGCATTCCGGGCAACGATAAATACCTTTGCCCCGAGATTTAACATCTCCTGGGCAATGGCCTGGCCAATCCCTTTTGTCCCGCCGGTGATAAGTGCCTGCATACCTTCCAACTTCCACTTTTCCAACATCATCAAGGTCTCCTTTGTAGTCCTTTTGTTAATCAGGCAATAGTAAGACGGGTTTTTATGAAAAGCAAGGGGGGGGGATGGGGTTAAAGGCTATAATTGAGGGGGGCATATCCTCAGATTGCCCCCCTTACTATATGATTAATGATATTTTCGAAAAGTGATTCCTTTGGAGTAGCCTGGGAGGACGTCAAAGGGACCTTCTATCTGTTTCCATTCCCGGCGTTTTTGCTGGGTACGCTGCATATCTGTCTGGATCTGCTTCTTGCTGCGCATCATTGCGGGGGCACGCTGGGCAGCAAGTACAGAACCGCCGGTGAAATAGGTGTCGACCTCTTTGGAGCGGGGTACGTTATTGGTCCAGAGCACCTGGAAGGATAAGGCGTCAGTCTTGTCACCGGTCACAGCCTGAATCATGGCATAGGTTTTTCCGGTCTTTTGGCTGCTGGCTTTAATCAGGAAGAGATCACCTGGATTCAGTCCGCTGACCTGGAAGCTGGCGCTTTTTGAACGCGGTTCAAGATCGTCTGAACGTCCACCACCCAGCCAGCCGATATTGATCGATTTGGCCCCTATTACTTGAAATCCGGAGGTGTAGGCTATTTTTACATCCACAAGACCCATATCATAATAACGGTTCTCCATGGAATCTTCTCCCTGGCGTCCTGTGGTCATCACACTGGAACGTAGAAATCCTGTGTTTTCTATGGCTATGTTCAGGCTGGTATCGTCGCTTGTGATCTGTTCACTGTCCACGCGTATGAAAGGAGCGATGTAGAGACGGTACATGAGATGTTTTAGCTGTAGGTCCACGGTGCGTGTTAAGGCACTGCCGTCGCAGTTCCAGTCTTCATAGCAGCGGTTGACTGCTGGTGGGTTGAAGTAGGCGAAGATATCGAAGTCTGCGTAGTAATCAGTACTGTCTCCGATGCCCCAGTAATCGCAGTGAAAAATATCCGGAGTGTCATTGCCGTCGCATTGGTCGCGGCTGTTGAAAATAAAATATTCCGTATATTGCAGATAATTAAAAATATTTAATGGTCCCGGCATCTTCTCCGGGTCGCAGGTGGTACACCAGGGAAAGTCGCCCCAGGCCAGAAAGATGCCCTGGGGGTATCCGGTGTCGAACTGCTGGTAATGCTGAGGGAACCAATCTCGAACGGCTTCTGCCGAACCTGAATCGCTGCCCATGCCGTAAATTTCAGTGGTAAAGGAAAGCAGACCTCCTGCATAAAAATCAAGGCCATGGGCGGGGTCTTGATTGGATCCGACATAGGAGTAACCGGTGGTGTCTCCCTTGACGGCATAAGGGCCCCCATAGGCGACTTCATATCCGGTTTCCTGGGAGATGTATTGAGCCACGGAATCGTAATAGCTCAGGTCCATGGTTGATTTATCGGATGCGTCAGGATGGATATACCAGGGCGGATAGATTTCGTTGATGCCGGAGTGCAGGCTTTCCAGGCTGACAATATTTGGATGGGCTTTTAAGAAAGCTGCCACTGCAGCGGTTTCGGGCTCAGAAAAAGGGGCAGGTCCTGAGTAGGTCTGGGCGCCGGAGAGGTGACTGCACCCCTCGTCATTGTCGCAGTCTCCCCAAAGGGGTTCACCGTAGTTGCGGTTGGGGTCGGTGCCCCCGACCCAGTCTTCACCTGAATAAGGAGCAAAGAGGCCATCTCCATCCGGATCATTACCCTCGTAGTTGAAGGTATAGGGGGAAAATCCAGGCTGGACGCGGGCAACGCGCTGGTCGAGCACAGGCGAGGTGTAATCATCGTTTTCGTACCAGAACTGGAGATGGCGGCCGATGATATTGTTACCGCCAAATATGATTTCAAATCCTGAATCGCTGAATTCTCCGACATCACCGAAGGCGATGTCGGGGCTGTCTTCATCGGTATTTCCGTCACCACAGGTGTCGCAATCAGCGGCACCGATTTGGGGTTCATCAACTTCATAATTGGTCTTGCGCTGTTCTGGGTTGTGCAAAAACTGATTCATGCCGCCGTCGGGGTTGACCCAGGGCAGCAGATAAAATGTGCCTGCATTGATCAGATAGGTGATGGCCTGACCTTCGGCATCGGTTTTTCCATAGCCGTTGATGAGCTTGTCGATCAACGCCAGGACGGCTTCCTTGGAGACATGCTCCCGGGCATGGTGGGCGCCCATGATAAAGGCGGCTGGTTTAGTGTCGGGATGGCTGCCCAGAATTCCTTTTTTTGATATGCGTAGAACCTTCATGGGCTTGCCTTCCCGGGTGTGCCCAATGGGGATTAGAGAAACAATATCTTTGAGGTGTCGATTTTTAGCTATCGCCTTGAGATAATGATCGACCTCTTTCCAGGTGTGGTACTTGGTCTTGTCCAGTACCGGTGTCGTCTTGGCAACCACATTGCCCGGCATGATCAGAGCCAATGTGATAAACACAATAAGATTTAAACGCCGGATAAAGCATCTTCTTGAACTGATGGAACCTTTCTTTACCATTGTCTTCTCCTTTAGGACTCGCGGGAAAACAATTTTATATTTTATACATCCCGGCCTTAGAGTATCTTTGACAGCTCTCCAATCTTCAATGCCTGAAAATAGCTCCTTATTCCTGGGGCTTGGCTCAATTGGATCAACTAAATTCGACCCCTGTCAGGGTGAAAAAATACAAACTTATTTTCGTGCGGACCTTGGTTTTGGTTTGAGAATCTATTCCATGCCGGACCATTTTTGATATCGGTTTCTAATCGGATCTGGTCCGGAAATGACAGGCACAGTGTAGGATAAGAATATGCTTTTAGTCAAGAAAAGTATGAAAAATTTCTGGCCCATGTTGCGGCGCCTGTTTTCAAGGGGCTTTCAAACTTTTGCAGCAACGCGGTAGATGGGTGACTTGTCGTTCAAGCACTGATTTAAGTTCCCGGGTAAGCCATATCCGGCCCTGCTCCATGGTGTCCTATGTTGAGCGTTGATTTAAATGACCGATATATTGCCATTTTACGCTTTTTACCAGATAACTTTCCAGTTTCATGGGGGATGTGTTTTTTGAGTCCAGGGCCATGAGTGAACTGGATAGTCTGACCCCTATGGCTGCTTGATAGCAAGCGATAACAAACATGGAACAAAACATCCCTTTTTTGCCCCTTAGTCCTGGTGGAACAACACTGTATTTTGCCTGGCTCGGTGGACCCAGGGGGGTGTTTTTATGTTTCGCATAAAATTGTGCCCGTCTTTGTGCCTGTAGTCCATATGAACTGGTATGAAAAACTGGAGAAAGTGATTTTTTTATGGAATATGGGATACCTTTTGTATCTTCCGGCTTTGCCCACCTGCAGGCAACCATTTGAGCCTCCTTGGCAAATCCGTTATAGCCTTTTAACCGATAGACACTGGCCGTGCCGTAGGGGCTGGCAGGAGCAAGCATCTGATATTGAATGTAATTTATTTTTATACCCTGCCCCGACGAATCGACAGCATAATATTCAATTGAGTTTGCGGTATGTTCTTTAAAGACAATGGCGGCATGGGCAGCCGTTTGAGTTTTATTAACAGTATCCGGTTGGAATTTTTTTAAAAAAGTTTGCCCCCTGGTTAAAAAGTTACTTCCACCTTGGGGTGTCATTATTAATATATCGCCATCTTTTAATTGGTAGTAATTCACAGGTATTCTCTTGGGATTTTTATATATAAAAATATGATAGAAGTTTAGTTTTTTCTGTTTTTTTGATTAATGGTTTTAAGTAGTGGATATAAGCTTTCCAGATGGGGAACAGCCATGTTGATTTTTTTTGCCATTTTTATTGTATTGCCTAAAATTGCTTCAACCTCCATTGGACGTTTGTTTTCATAATCCAACAACATGCTTGTTTTATTTGCAGGCATTTTTGAGGTAAAGTTAATATATTCATCAATCAAGGATTCATCTATTTTATATCCGGATTTGTCTGCCAGTAATATGACCTCTTTCATTATACCTGTTATCAGTGAATTGATCTCTTTTGATTGGGTCATCTCTTTTGTGGTCAGACCTCCCCCTAAAACCGAGATTACATTGTATGATGCATTCCAGATAAGTTTTTTCCACCTGGCAAGATTAATGTCTTTTTCCAGGGTGCATTGAACGCCGGCTTCATTAAATATCTTTGAAAGTAGTTTGGTCTTTTTTGAAATTCCATTGGGATATTTGCCTATTACCAACCAGCCATTTGCCTGGTGATTAATAGTAGCAGGGGCAATTTTATTTACAGTTATATATGCAAGGCCGCTTATAACTTCATTATCTGGATATGCATTAAAGATTTTTGTCTCAATATCAATGCCATTTTGAAGAAGAACAATGGTGGTTTTTTTGTGAATAATATTTTTTATCATGGCAATCACATCAATTTCAGGAAGTGCTTTGGTTGCAATAATAATATAGTCGGGAATTAATAAATATTCGGAGGTTGATTTTATTGTTTTGTCGGGAATAAATTTAAAATCCTTGTTGATACTATTTATTTGAATTCCCTTTTTTTTGATTATTTCATAATCTGTTATGGATAATGAAGTAATGTGCACACCCGCCCTGGAAATTTTCCCCATGTAGTAACTACCGACTGCACCAGTACCAATTAATAAAAAATTTAATTTATTCATAATAAAATTAAGCCGATATTATCCTTTGTTTTCCATGATCAGACCGGACCAATCTTTTTCATCCTTTTGCCAGATCAATGTGAAACCTATTTTTGTGTAATGGTCTATTAATTGCGTTTTTTCCCATTGCCGGATTCCTGATAAAATGATCACTCCCTTTGGACAAAGATTATTCTGTATGGGGCCGGATAGCAGCTTAAGTGTGGGAACTCTTAAATTAGCAATGATGACTGAAAACGGGGGCTTGCACATCGGCATATGTCCCTCAATAACACAAATTCGATGGGAAAGATGATTTGCCGCTACATTTTTTCTGGCTTCACTCACGGCGTTGGGATCAATTTCCCAGGCCTTGCAGCGCTCTATTCCAACAAGGCAGAGAGCTATGGCCAGAACTCCTGAGCCTGTACCGATATCCGCCCCTGGTAAATTGGGGGGGATTTTAATGGCAGGAACAGTAAAATAGATAGTGTTAATGGCCTCAAGGCAGAGGCGGGTGGTGGGGTGATGCCCTGAACCAAAAGAGATTCCCTGATCAATGAGAATATCAATATCATTGGGACCTGCTTCACTTTTTCTTGCCGGAGGTCTGAGGAAGAAATTCTCGGTAACCCGAACCGGTTTTAAAAAATTCTGGGTGACATAGGTGGCGCCGTAAAGGTCCTGGTAGGCTAACTCCTCTTCATCCACAAGGGATTTGAGGATAATTTTAGCCTGGCTAAAAGAAATGGACAGCCCGGCGGCAATGCGCTTGATATAGGCCCGGGCTGTCAGTCTTGTATCAGATTCGTAGAGAATGTTAAGTATTACATCTCTATTAAATTGAATCATGTCCTTCTTTTTTCAGTAGGGCTTCATACCAGCAGGCAAATTCGAACATGCCCCTGATTTTTTCTTCGTCATTGATAATTCCCAGACACATTTCAAAGGCTCCCCCGGCAAAGGAGTTATTGTATTCATCGTGGTCTACCTGGGATAAAAATTCACGGATTAATACCTGGGAGGTTCGCTTTGTTTTATCTTTCCGGATATCAATGGGGTCTTTGGGTTCCTGAAATGGATTCCATTTTTCATATCCCTTTTTAAGAATCTGACCCTGTCCTCTTTTACCCATGGCATCGAAAATGGCTTTTTTTTTCTCCTCAATTTCTTTGGGGGTAAATTTATCCATTTTTTCTAACTCCAAGGTAGTCTTCGTTAAAATCTGTGATCATGGCCATGGATACCGGAACCAGCATTTCATGCATTTTGATGTTTTCAGAATTGATATCTTTAATGAGTTCCGCAGACAAAAGTTGGAGTTGGGTATAGATTTTGTCCGTATTCAGGGTGGGATAGGGTTCACCCTGGACGAAATTAGTTCGTCCGCAGATATGGCTGGCACCGGCAGTTGCGGTGGGAATACCGTAAACTCTACAGGTGATGGGCCGGTGTTCGTACATTATGCATAAATTGTTTTCTCCCAAAAGGGGGCAGCGAACCCTTTCCTGGGACATTTTTCCCACAACCTCCAGCTGGTCAGTGCCATTTTGCACCTGTTTGAAGGCATCCCTTTTTAATTTTACCAGGGCCCGGTCTGTTTTATCTGCAATTTCAATCAGATCATTTTTAGGTTTTCCCGAAAAGTTTTCCAGAAATTTGTTGTTTAAATATAGAGATTCAATGAGGGTTAGATCAAAAATAGCATAGCAGCAGTCACTACATTTTTCCCGGCAGAACACTTCCTTGGGATATTCTTTTTTGACCCGGTCAAATACGGCATCTATCATGTGGACCAGGGCTTCATATTTCACAAAATGTGTTTTTAAATTCATGGGGCTATCCTTTATTTTCCAATGCAAAAACTATTAAAAATATTATCCAAAATATCTATGGAGGCTGTTTCCCCTGTAATTGTTCCAAGGGAATCAATACTATTTTTCATATCGATTGCCAGAGTTTCTTCTTCCTGTCCCTGGGCAAGGCCGGCTTTCACTGATTCAAGGAAGGAAAGGGTTAGTTCCAATGCTTTTTTGTGCCTTAAGTTGGGTATTACTACGGAGGTTGTCATGGAAAGATCCAGGATACAAAGATCCACGATTTTTTCTTTTAATTCCTTAACCCCCTGGTTTAGCAGGGCTGAAATTTTAATGACAGGTAACCGGGCATAGTCCGAGGTAGGCAGACACAGATTATCAGAATTTTCCTGGGCCAAGTCCATTTTATTAATTACCAGGATGACCTTTTTTTCCAGGTCGTTTTCCAGGGGAATTATTTTTTGAAATTCTTTATCGGAAAAAACAGAACCCGGCTCTTTCATGAAGAGAATTAGATCTGCATCTGCGATATGATCCTTTGCCTTTTCAATTCCGATGATTTCAACCAGGTCATCGGTTTCATGAATTCCGGCCGTGTCGATGAAAACAAATGGAATCCCATCGATGTTTAAGCCTTCTTCAATGGGATCTCTTGTGGTTCCGGGTATGGGTGTTATAATGGATTTATCCCGTTCCAGAATTCGGTTCATCAAGCTTGATTTGCCTACATTGGGTTCACCGGTAATGGCTACCTTGATACCTTCTTTAAGGAAGCATGCATCATCATGTTGTTGAATATATTCTCGGCACTTTTCTATTACCTGGTCGAGTTGATCTGAGTCCGAGGGGGATATTTCAAAGGCTTCCACTTCATCGGGGAAATCAATGGATGCTTCCAGTCGGGATAAAAAATCGATCAGAGGCGTTCGTAATTGTTCAATTTTAAATTTAAGTTCCCCAAGATTTTGGGAAGATGCAAATTTTAAGGAGCTGACCGATCTGGCATTGATGATATCGATAACGGCTTCTGCCTGGGTCAGATCAATGCGCTGGTTCAAGAAAGCCCGCTTTGTAAATTCACCCGGTTCTGAAAGTCTTGCTCCACAGGATATGGTAAGTTCTAAAATGGTCCTGAGCACAATAGTTCCAGAATGTGCCTGGATTTCGATTACATCTTCAGCGGTATAGGAACGGGGAGCCTGCATTGGAACCAATAGTACTTCATCTACCACTTCGATATTGTCAGGATCTGATTTATCCAGGATAAATCCGTGGGTTACCCTATGGGAAACCAGCGTGGTATCGGTTTCTTCCGGCTCCCGGGTTTTTGAAAAAAGCATGGATGCAATCTCAAAAGACCTGGGGCCGGAAATTCGTATGACACCGATACCGCCACTTCCATAGGGGGTTGCTATTGCGGTGATTGTATCATTCATTATGTTTGTTTTCTAAATCGCCGCTTTCCCCTGAAGGAATTTTTCGTTTTGGGGAAGATTACCAGACGTCGGTAATAGCCATCTCCCATGCTCTGTGTTCTTACCTGGACGTCATCCTTGAGGGCAAGGTGCACAATTCGTCGGTCCTGGGCACTCATCTGATTAATGGTGGTCGGGCGTCCGGTTTTTTTTGCTTTTTCCGCCATTTTATGGGCCAGATGCTTGAGGTTAGTTTTCCGGGTTTCCATATACCCTTCAATATCGACCTTTACTCTGACCCGGGCATCACTTTTCCGATTAATAATTTTATCGGTCAAAAATTGCATGGCATCCAGGGTTTGCCCCTTGCGGCCAATGAGGATACCGGAATTTCCTCCTGTGATTCTAAGGGTGAGCCTGTCCTGGTCGGTTTCCGCCTCGACTATGGCATCCTCGGTGATCAGGTTTGCCATTTGCTGCAAGGCTTCCTTGCCCAGATCAATGGATTCCTGGGTCACGTCTTCTGGTGGAGGGACATCAATGGGAGCAGCAGTTAATTCCCACTTTCCATTGTCGTCATCCATATCAGGAACCTGTTCCATCTCGGTATCCGGTTCCGGATCTACTGCTTCCGGTGCTGCTTTTTTTGGAGTTGCCTTTTTTGGAGCTGCTTTTTTTGGTGCTGCTTTTTTTGGAGCCGCTTTTTTTGGAGCTGCTTTTTTTGGAGCCGCTTTTTTTGGAGCTGCTT
The DNA here is from genome assembly GCA_024226935.1 of Desulfobacteraceae bacterium. Lineage (GTDB taxonomy): Bacteria > Desulfobacterota > Desulfobacteria > Desulfobacterales > Desulfobacteraceae > NBML01. The sequence goes on along the minus strand of JAAELK010000004.1, from coordinate 49,479 downwards.
TTTTTGGAGCTGCTTTTTTGGGTGCTGTATCTGCTTCCAGCCTGGTATCTTCTCCAAAGGCTTCATCTACAATGGATTTGATTCCTTCTAACTCTTCAGCATCGGTGGTTTCTATATTTGAAAGGGTTACCTTTATCTTGGCATCCTTTCGGCCTACAATTCCGAATATACCGGAAGCGCCTGCTGAAAGGACTTGATAGTCCAGCTTTCCCTTGGCAATGCCCAAGGCTGAACAAGCTTTTTTTATAGCAGCGTCTACATCTTTTCCGGTAAATTCCTGGGTTTCTTTCATATGACCTCCTGGTGTTAGGAAAATTTCTTTTGAGTATAATACTGCTGGCCCATTGAAATAATATTGTTAACAAGCATGTACAAGACCAGTCCGGCCGGAAAGTTAATGAATAGGACGGTCATGAATATGGGCATTAGCATCATCATTTTTGCCTGCATGGGATCTCCTGCAGTGGGGGTCATTTTCTGCTGGAGCAGGAAGGATGCACCCATGAGGAGGGTTAGCACGGGAATACCGTAAGGTTTTTGCATCATTGGAATGGCAAAATTGAAACTAAAGAGCCGGTCCGGGGCCGACAGGTCAGTGATCCACCCGATAAAGGGGGCATGGCGAAGCTCAATGGCCTGGTATAACATACGGTATAATGCAAAGAATATGGGCATCTGAACAAGCAGAGGCAGGCAGCCGGAAGCCGGGTTGACCTTATAGGTTTTATATAAGCCCATAACTTCCTTGTTCATTCGCTGTTTATCGTCTTTATATTTTTCCCTCAGCTCCATCATCAAGGGCTGAACTTTTTTCATTTCATTCATGGACCTATAGCTTTTTGTGCCAAGGGGCCAGAAGATGAGTTTGATGAGAATGGTCAGTAAAATAATGGCAACACCATAATTGGGGATTACCTTATGGATGGTATCCATAGTGATCAAAAGAGGCTTGGCAATGATATCAAACCATCCAAAATTAATCGCTTTTTTCAGGTTGTTATCGTATTGACTTAAGATCTGATAACTTTTTGGGCCCATATAATAGGTATAATCATATTGTCCTTGTTTGCCGGAATCCAGACGGGTCATTTTCTGGATAAACTGGTTGGTGACAATATCATTGGCATAGGATAATTTGACTTGGCCTTCAACCGGGTCTTCAGTCGTTGATTTGGGTACAACAGAGGTCAGAAAGTACTGGCTTGTATAACCGGTCCAACCGATCTTGCCATTAAAAGTATCCTTGTCTTTGATTTTATCCGGTGCAATGGCCTCGTATTTTCCATTGATATATGCCACAGGGCCCTGGAAGGCAAAACGGGATTGCTTTTTAATTTCTGCATTATAAAAACCCGGTGTGTTAATGACAATAGAATCATTCAATGGCATACCGGAACCATTTTGAATAAGAATATTGCAATCAATGAGAAAGGAATCGGCTCTGAAGGTGAAGATTTTTTTGACTGAAATTCCCTGGGCGTTCTTCCATGAAAAAACAATGGTTTTTTTCCCCTGGGACAGATCTACATAGGAAGAGCCTGTATCAGCGGTATAGACAGCGTTGTCAAGGCCCTGGATGGTTCCGCCTTCCATATTAACGGATAGAGTGCCGTTAACAAGCTCTTTGGGGACCAATTGCTTCAGGGGAGAGTTTTTCTGGGTAGTTTCTCTATAATTTTTTAGTTCGAAACTATTAACGGCTGCCATATGTTCGGATATGGCAATCTTATACAAAGGGGTGGACACAGATATGTTCCGATAGTTTTTTTTCGCAGGCCTGGGCTGATTGTTTTGAACTGCCTGGTTTCCGGTTCCTGATGTATAATCTGAAACATTGGGATTTTTTACCGGAGTATTTACTTGTCCCGTTTGCCGGGTCTGGACTTCCTGGGACGGATTATTAATGTCAGCCGGTGCCGTAAAAAAATATTGATAGCCCACAAGGACCACCACGGAAAGCACCACCGCTAATAATAATCTTTTTTGCTCATCCATTGTCTCTCCTAAACTTGAAAATTTTAAAAGGATTTCATAATAAAGAAGAGGAAAACAGTTAGGCGCTACGGATTAGTTATGGAACCGGGTCATAGCCTCCGGCATGGAATGGATGACAACGCAACACTCTTTTGGCAGCAAGTACACTGCCCTTGAGACTGCCGTGTTTTGCAATCGCTTCAAACGCATATGCCGAACAGGTAGGATAATATCTACAATTTTGACCTGTTAGCGGTGATATAAAAAATTGATAAAATTTAATAAATATTAATAATAGCTGTTTAATCATAATCAGGTCGCTGTTATTTTTGTAAAAAGTTTATTAAGCTTTTCAATAATCTGTCTGTTAGATAGCGTAGTCAGACCTTTCCGTCCGATAATATTTATGTCCCTGGTTCCCGGAATAGAATTTTTCCTGTGTCTGAAATATTCTCTTATAATTCGTTTTATCCGGTTACGCGCTACTGCATTCCCCACTTTTTTAGATACGGTAATCCCAATTCGATTGTATCGGCCTGCCCCCTGGAGGACGGCTGCTATAAAATAGCCCGTGTATATCTTTTGCCCTTGTTTTGAAAGCGTTAAAAACTGACCCCTTTTTAAGAGTCTCACATCTTTGGGTAAAGAAAAATTATCCAATAAATTCCTATTATTAAACAGTGAGTTTTTTTCTTCCCTTGGCTCTTCTTGCATTGATGACCCGTCTGCCACCAGGTGTGGACATTCTTTTAAGAAAACCATGTTTTCTTGTTCTTTTTCTATTGCTGGGTTGAAATGTTCGTTTCATAAATCACAATCCTTAACTAAATTAGTTTACCAAAATATTGTAGCTCTAACTACCATAAACACAAGACTTTAACGTTTTTTGTGGAAAAAGTCAAGAATGAACCTGATGTCTAAAAGCCATTATCTATTTTTTTTGTATAACAGGCAGTGTCGAGACTGCCTTGTCGGAGAATTTGGCTCCCGTTCCTGATTTTTTTAAATTTTGATACCCCAATGGGCTTTAAGCAGCTATGCCGTAGAAAAAATACATGATTATTATGACCACGCTGAGATAGAGCAGGGTCATTCCACTGCCGGCCCTTACATAATCTTTGACTTTGTAACCGCCGGGTCTCATGATCAGGGCGTTGACCTGGTGGGTGGGTAAAATAAAGGTGTTGGATGCTGTGATTGCCACCAGCAGAGCAGCCATTCTGGGATCGGCGTCATGTTGGATTGCCATATTCATGGCCAGGGGTATCATGAGTACGGTGGCACCTATATTGGAAGTAACCAGGGTGAAAAAAGAGGTTAAGCAGCCGATGATCAAAAAGAGGATTACAGGGGTTAATTTGCCCAGGATAAGATCGGTAAGAAAGGTGGCAAGGAATCTGGCCGCTCCTGTTTCCTCAAAGGCGATCCCAAGGGGGATCAATCCTGCCAGAAGGAAGACGGTCATCCAGTCAACACTTTGATAGGCTTCGTCCAGGCTCAGGACCCGGGACAGAATCATGCCCACCGCCCCCGTCAAAAGAGCAATGGATAGTTGGATTTTGAAACCCAGTGCCAGAACCAGGGCCAGAATCAGGCAGATAACGGCAAAGCCTGCTTTTTCCGGGTGCATTATTTCTCCCTGGAGGTGCTCGGTAAATGCCAGTATTGGCTTTAGTTTGAGTAGATGGAATTTTTCCCATTCCCCGTGGAGGAGGAAGGCATCCCCGGTTTGAATCTTGATTTCCGAAATATCTTCCAAGATGACCTTGTCCCTTCGGTAGATTGCCAGGGGATTAATTTGGAGTTTTTTTCGAAATCCATAGGCATGTAAGGTTTTGCCCACAAGTTCTGATCTGGGGGTGACAATGGCTTGGGTGATACCGGAATGGTCCGGGGATAGTATCCCGTTGAGCATGTCCAGCTCATCGCACAGGTGCCATCCCATATCCTTTGCCAGCTTTTGGGCATGTTCATGGTTGCTGACTATTCCCACCACATCATTGGGTTCAATGACATCGGCCCGGCCCGGCACATTAATTTGGTAACGGCCGTGATGCTTATTGATGCAGACCACTGTGGCGTGGTATAGGGGTCTGAGTTTTAATTCTTCAAGTCGTCGGGTGTAAAAATTGCTCGGGACCTGCATTTCAAATACTGTTCCCACTTCCCGGCCGTAGGTGCACTCCAGGTCATGGTTTAAAAGGGAACATGAATCGGTTTGAATTTTTGTCTTGGGTAGTACAAATCTGCCCAGTAAAATGAAATAGAGAATGGCTGCGATGACCAGGGCAATACCGATGGGTGCTACACTGAAAAGGCCAAAGGCCTTAAAGGGCTGATTTCCCAAAAAGGACTGATTGTTGGACCACCAGGAGGCCATGAGATCATTGAGCAGAATCAGGGGGCTGGAGCCAACCAGAGTGATGCAGCCGCCTATGACGGCACAATATCCCATGGGGATTAGTACCCGGGAAATGGGTACATTGAGCTGTTTGCACATGCGATTGGTGGATGGAAGGAAGAGTGCCGCGGCTCCGATATTTTGCATAAAACTGGAAATAACAGCAACGGTGGCTGATATCAAAGAAATCATTCTAACCTGGCTTTTGCCTGAAAATCGAATTATATGTCGGGCAAAGCCGTTCATGACACCGGTTTTGTCCAGGCCGTGTCCCATGATGATCACTGCAATGATGGATACTACGGCGTTGGAACTTAGGCCGCTTATGGCATCGGATGGTGTAATAACGCCGGCCAGGGGTAGTGACACCATCATGAGAAGCCCCACCATGTCCATTCGAACAATTTCAAAGACAAAGAGTCCAGTGGCAAAGATCAAAAATCCAAAAACGATGAGCATCTCTAATGTCATATTGTCTGGTAGTGTCATAATATTTTTCGCAACCGCCTTACCAAAGAGGAAAATTTTTTTGGTAAAATAATAGATGCTCAAGTTTGATCTATGTTCTATTTGCATTAATAATTTACAATAGCGGTAATGATAATGCAAATTATTATTAGAAATAGATTGGGGTGATTTAGATTTCTCTTGATCGGGGGGGTACTAATGATTTAATATCTAAAAAAGGATGTGGATCTTCAAAAAACCACAGATTACCAGGCCGTTTATCATATAATTATATCGTTGATGTAGTTTTAGTTTTCATGAATCAAACAGGGAGTTTACCATGAATGAGATTGATGAAAGTGCCGTCGCAAGCCGTATTCTTGTCGTGGATGATAATATTGAAAATTTAGACCTTTTGGAACGTATGTTGGTGGATTTCCGGTATAAAATTGTATCTGTTCAATCCGGAAAGGAGGCGATTGATGCTTGTGAAATTGAGCCTCCCGATCTGGTATTGCTTGATATTGATTTGCCGGATATGAGTGGTTATGAGGTATGTAAACATATAAAATCAAATCATGCACTAAAAAATATTCCTATTATCTTCGTAAGCGGCTTTTCAGATACAAAGGAAAAAGTTAAGGCATTTAAGTGCGGTGGTGTGGACTATCTTACAAAGCCCTTTAATGGCGAAGAATTACATTCAAGGGTTAAGACTCATCTGGAACTAAAACATAACAGGCAGACCATTGCTATCTACGTTGACCAGCTTCAAGCTACCATTGCTGATATGTCGGCATTATTTGAGACAGGCTCCCTTGTCGCAAGTGTCGTCCATGATACTAAAAAATTCATCTCAGCCATGATAATGTTGTTGGAATCCATGATTATCCCAAGATTAAATGAAAACCTGGATCAATCTGAAGATTGGGTAAAAGAAGTTTTATTTGATATTTCCGAGGTGCATTCCAATTCCATTCACTGCATGGATTTTTTAGAATCATTACTTTCCATCAATAGAAAAAACGAAGAGGTTGTGCCGGTTAATATACATAAGACCATCCACCAGGCTATCAATCTTGTTTCCCATGGCATGATGCAAGAAGGTATATTATGGGAGATTGAATCCGATGAAGAAAATCAGCTAATGGTGATGGGAAACGGACAATTGGTAAGGGTGTTTATGAACCTTATTGTAAATGCGATGGACGTCTTGAAAAAACGAGAGATATCCAATCCCAAGATTATCTTGAAGATTGAAGATATGGAAAATACCGTTCAGGTTTATGTTATTGATAATGGGCCGGGGATTAATGAAGATGTATTGACGGGAATCAGAAAAGGAATGATTTTGAGTACAAAAGGGAAAGGCGGAAATGGATTTGGTATTTCCGGACTCACAAAGATTGTCAAAAGTTTGAATGGAACGATTAATATTGAAAGTGAAGTTGGTAAAGGAGCGGCCTTCATCATAACATTGCAAAAGTTCGTTGACCTTGTTGATTTAGACCTTTAGAATAGATTCTATCCTGATTTTTATTCCAAACACGGCCTGACCAGATCTTTTAATCTTTTAATTCTTTCGGTTATAACTTTTTTTTCCTTATCATTTGCAATTTGTCCGTAAAGTTTCCAATCTTTTATTAAAAAAATAATCCATCCATGCTCGCCGTCAATGGCCAGTGTTAATTTTATCAATTTTTTTGCTTCCGGAAAACTATTTTCCTGAATGGCTGATTCTGCGGCTTTCCTGCCATAAACAGAAGCATAAATTTTATCCTTTTCAAGGGTTAGTTTTTTTTGGATATTAACAAATTTATGCTCTGTAATAAGTTTTCTATACAAAATATCTTGCTTGGAAAAGAGGTTTCTATTTTTTTCAAATCCAGGAGTTAAAATCAGGGGATCAGAGCAATCGATACCGAGGTCATTATAATATTGAGCTTTATTTATAAGCTCAACGTCAACAATCCCTATATAACGTTTTAATTTCCATGCGAGAAAATAGTTGCGGGAGACACGACAAAAATCATCCTTTCTTAAATAGTATTCATTGCTGATATTAAAAAGCCGTAGGGAATCACACCATTTTCCCTGGAGGAATGCATTAACAAATTCATCCCGTCTTATTGGGGCCAGTTTAAGATCTTCAGGCGGACTGAATGTATCCCGGGGAGTGTAAAAAGAGCAGGATACAGGTATTAAAACGAAAATAATAGTTAGATAATAAAAACAGGTTTTACAAAAATGGATCAAGTGTATCTCTCCTATGGCATTGGAAAATCATCCTTATCTTCGGGTAAGGTTTTACCTGAAAAAGGCCATGTATTACCCATTTTGATCAATAGTTCATTTCCCAGCATCAGTGTTTGCTCGGCCTTATTGCGCATGACAGCAAGGTCATTTACTGCCTTGCGAACCTCTTTTGTTATGACCACAGTGTTTGAAGCCGCAGGTTCAAGGTCTTTGGCAATTTTTGTAAGAACGTATACAAAACCATCGATATCGGAAAAAAGTTTAGCGATTTCCTCTTTGAGTTTATCCGCCTCGTTAATTCTGCCGGATAGGTTTAAGGTCATATCGTTTAATATGGCTATCAAGTTATCACTTTTTTCGAGGATGGATTTTATTCTTTCCACGGGTTCGGGATCATCAACTAAAAGTTTTAAAAGCCCCTGTCCTTCAGAAACATTTTCGAGTATTTTTTTAATATCGACAAGGATGGTCTGAAGAGGTTCATTGGGATCAAGAAATTGCTGTGTCATAAAACGGATATTTGATACTATGGTTTTCACCTCTTCGATAACCGGCTTAAAATCCTTTTGAGCTGTTGACAGAAAATCTAGGTTTCTTGAAAATTTGAGTCTTGACCCAGCCGGAAGAACCGCATTGTCCTTCTTTCCTGGTTTTACGTCCAAAAAAGCGTTTCCAATTGGAAATTCAACAATAAGATTGGCTGTGGTTTTCTCTCTAAACCAGTGCATATTTTTTTTAAAAATTTCAATTTCAATTTCAATTTTATCCACATCATGCATGATAATATTGCTCACCTGACCTACTTTAATACCAGATATTTTAACGGGTATTCCCCGTTCAAGGTTATCTCCGGAAGTACTGTCAAGATAATAATAAATTTTTTTGGCAAAAAGATCTCGTTTGATCCCCACGTATCCTGCAATGAGGATCATAATTAGGGATAAAAACAGGACAAATAGTCCGACCTTAATTTCAAGTTTTGTTTGATTTTTCATAATTTTTTAATAGATCAACTGTTTTTAAGGACATTCGATCATATATTGCTGCCTTATCGATGAGGCAGCAGATCCAGATTTTTAAATCCAGGTCCATTTGCGTAAGCCAATTTAAAAGAACATAAATATCATAGGGCTCCGGAGAATCAAATAAAACAACCTGCTTTTTACTTGTAATACATCTTAAAACCCCTGCGTTAAACAACTCCTCGTTATTGAGCAGTTGCTTTCCCCCATGAATTTTTTTTTCGAATCCAAGGCTTATGATAAAAGGCATAATCAATTCAAGGGCGTCTTCCCGGCAAACGTTTTCATGGTACATGTTCCAAAGAACAATATTTTCAGCCACGCTTAAAGTTGAGATAAGAGGACAACGGACTTGATCAACGATACCGATCTTGCTTTTAGGGTTTAAGACCGATTCAATAAAGCCGTCGATGCGTTTCTGCCTGCTGGTTGTAAACAGCATGTTTTGATTTAAATCACAGGCCGCAAAAATTTCTATTTCATTGTCCATTGGGTATACATTACCTCACAATGAAAAAAAACAATCCTTCCATAAATATTATTACTATTATGGAAATCATCATTCCCCTGGTTAGTATTTCCGGGACTTTAGCAAATGAATTTTCAGCATGCATGCAGTTGACCAGTGAAGAAAATGCGATTCCCACAGACATTAGAAAAGGTTTACAAAACAGGATCAGAACCTCTTTGAGTCCCGGCGCATATATTATACGATCAATATAATTTTCCCATGTAATATCATGTCTGTGACCTGTGATAACAAAGCCCCCCACAAGGGCCGTAGCAGCAAAGATGATGCTTAAACTAAAGCCCGCAAAACCGAATGCAAACACCCTTGGAAGATAAACATATTTTCTTATATCAATATCCAGCATTTTGAAGGTGGTGGTTTCGTTAGTTATTTTCATAATTGAAAGCTGAGCTGTTATCGCTGGTACAACCCGTACAAGAATTATTATTGAAGTTGCAATTGGTGCAATCTCATTGAGCATGGTTGAGGCTAAATATTTACCAATTTCATCATAGGCTCCCAAACTGGTTAACAGGTTCAGCAGGAAATGGACAACAATAGAACCCATGGCAAGCGCGCAAATTAATATGAGAGGTAAGGTCTGAACCGCAATAAAATGAATTTGACGAATCATTTCGGCAAAAACAGCCTTGTTTGTCAGTTTGTAAAATCCGCTTAAGATGTCCCATACAAGCTCTATCAAGGTAAAGCAAAATCGTCCCCCAGAGATGGTTCTCATACCAAGTTTTTGAACAAAAGAGCGGATCATGTCATTGTAAATATTTACCTTAATTAATAAACGTCTCTTGATCTCAATTATAGTATTGCTAAAAATCCAGCTTGAGATTTATTTTAAGTCGCGACGCAAGTTCCAGAATATTTTATATCAGGTTAATTAGTGGCTGCCCGAAAACCCGTGCTTGGATGAAAGCTTGCCCATATGCAAGGCGCAAGAAAATTTGAAACCGGAGTGTACTCTAGTACATGAGGATTTCAAGTTTTTGCAGCAACGCGGCAGATGGGTGAGTTCTCGTTCAAGCACTAATTAAAGCTTATTTTAGTGTACACGCTTTTGTTAAAGCACTCAATATAAATATCGTGAAAAAAACCGTTGATTATCATCGTATCATCTAAACAACCCCTGGAATCCAATTTATGAAAGAATATTTATTCTTGCGTTTTGTCCTGTTTTACCAGGGATTCAAAAATATGGTATTCCTCAATGTGATAATGGGGTTCCGGGTAGATGGCAATGGGTTTGGAAATTTGCTTTTCCAGAGAGGCGATCAAGTGTTTTTCTCTGCCGTGGAAGAGTTGGGCAATTTCAGGATGGACCTTTACGGTAAAATGATTGCCCATGATATCACTGGCTTCAGAAATAAGATCTCTGTATATTTTGTGGCAGATGGATTTACCCGATAGTAGGTGGCCGTTGCCGTTGCAATAAAAACAGGGCTTGCACAGGGTTCTGGTCAGATTTCTTCTGGTTCTTTTCCTGGTCATTTGAACCAGGCCAAGTTCCGTCAAAGGAAGGATATTTGTCTGACTTTTATCCTTTTTCATGGCCCCGTTCATGCGGGACATGACTTTTTCCTTGTGGGATTCTTTTTTCATGTCAATAAAGTCGATGATGATGATGCCGCCCATATTGCGCAGCCTTATCTGGTATGCAATTTCCTTGACGGCTTCAAGATTGGTTTTCAAAATGGTTTCATCAAAATTATGGTTGCCTACATATCTACCCGTGTTTACATCGATTGCTATCAGGGCTTCGGTCTGTTCAATTATGATATATCCGCCGGATTTGAGCCAGACTTTTTTCTTCAGGGATCTTGCCACATCGGCTTCGATATTATAGGCATCAAAAATAGATTCCTGGCCTTGGTAAAGTTCAACGCTCAAATTTACGTCGGGCATGAGCCTTTTTAAAAAATTCTGGACATTTTTATACTCTTGCCTGGAGTCAATAACTAGTTTGTCAGCTTCGTTGGCCAGAAGATCACGGACTGCCCTAAAAGTTACTGTCAGATCTTTGTGCACAAGAGCGGTTGCCGAAAGGCTACGGCTCCGAGTCATGATGTCGTCCCAGGTGTTATTAAGAAAATCGATCTCTTTTTTGATGGTGGCCTGGTCGATGCCCTGGGCCTGGGTCCTGAAAATATAACCGAACTTATTTTTTCGAATGGGCAAAAGAAGGTCCTTGAGCCGGGTTCTTTCTTCTTCATCTTCAATGCGTTTGGAGATGCCGATGTGATCTACCGTGGGCATGAGGACCATGTATCGGCCGGCAAGGGAAATATGGGTGGTGACTCTGGGGCCCTTTGTCCCGATGGAAGATTTGGCCACCTGGACCAGGATTTCCTGTCCTTCTGTCAGAAGATCTTCGATGTTGCATTCAGGTGTCAGGTCTGCCTTCCAGGAATTGTGGGATTTTTCAATTCCGCTGGTTTCCATGTCGGACACATCTGTTGGTCCATCATTTTCAATATCTGTGTCCTGTTCAAATTTTTGATACATTGTATGGCTTGCTGTGTCCAGAACATCATCCACATAGATAAAGGCAGCCATGTTAAATCCAATGTCCACAAAGGCTGCCTGCATACCTGGAAGGACCCGTTGGACCCTTCCTTTATAGATATTTCCGGCAATGCTGCTTTCGTCTTCTCTTTCAATGAAAACCTCTACTATGGTGCCGTTTTCAAGGAGGGCGACGCGGGTTTCATGGGGGGTCCAATTTACAACAAGCTCTTTTAACATGGGATCATCCTTGTTTGATTTTTTTTATTCTTGCTGTCTTTATAGAACCTTCATCTATATTAAAATATTTTGCCAATACCTCTGTGGGTCTTATGTTTCTTTCATTGTACTGCTTTAATACCATTTCAATTTGCGTTTGATCAATGGGGCAAATAGTTTGAACAGCTTGTCTCAAATCTGTCTTCCGAATTTTACCTTTTTTGCTGATATCTTCAACCATAAATTCAGATAACTCCAGAAATTGCTCAATCTTTTTTTGATCCATACAGGGGGTGGAAAAGCGGATCCGGTAGGCAGATTGTCTATTATCCTCTTGTCTGAATTTGGAATGGTGACGGCAATCAATGATATTCAGGCCCGTGGGAAGCACCTTGTTTAAAGCATTTTTTATCTCTTCGGGTCGACTGCCTTTTTCAAGAAAGATAAAGGCAGTCTCTTCCTCGCTTTCCATGCCCAGGGGTAAAGCATTTTCAAAGGAAAGTCGCATGGACGGATTAAATCCCTGGGAATATTTGACGGTGAGTCCTGCTCGTTTTATAGCTCGCTGGATGATGGTGGCAAGCTCCAGGTGTCCGAAAAATCGTGCTTTGTCCAGTTTTGAAAATATAAGATCAAATTTAAAAAAAGCATCATCGGGTAGTTGGGTTGCGGGGCAAATCAATGGGACAGGTGTGCCTTGTGGTATAGGTTGCTCCCCATGGATGACAGGTTGAATTGTTTTAAAATTGCAGACCCCGCATCCGCTGCAGTCATGTTCCCGGCAATCCAGCGTCAGGGATTTTTCTTTGGCCTTTTGAAACTCTTTTTTAAAGAAGGTGTCTGTTACTCCCGAATCGATGTGGTCCCAGGGCAGTGGTTCGTCTTCACTTCTTTTTCTTGAGGTATAAAATAAAGGATCGATGCCGGTGTCATCAAAGGCTTTTTGCCAGAGGTTAAAATTAAAGTGATCGGTCCATCCATCCAGGCGGCACCCATTTTCAAAGGCTGCGACCAGCAAGGGGGCAAGTTTTCTGTCTCCCCTGGCCCATACGCCTTCCAATAAGCTCATTTGGGGGTCTTGCCACTTGAGTTTGGTCTTTTTGTGTCGCAAATTATCTTTTAAATATTGCAGTTTTTCTTTTGTTTGGGAAAGTGTCATCTGTGAATGGCGCTGGAACGGAGTATGGGCTTTGGGTATAAAACTTGTTACAGATACATTGATGTTCTTTTTCCCCTTGGCATAGGCTGCTGCCAAGTGGGTGGATAGGCGGCAGATGCCTTCCAGGTCAGCCATTTCTTCAAAGGGCAGGCCCATCATAAAATAGAGTTTGATGTTTTTCCAACCCAGTTCCAGGGCATTTTTAACAGTTGCATCTATGCTTTCTTCTGTGAGATTTTTGTTGATAATATCCCGAAGGCGTTGGGTGCCTGCTTCCGGAGCAATAGTAAATCCGGTTTTTCGAACCGTCTTGATCAATTGCATCAGTTCCGGGGTCAATTTTTCCGCCCGGATGGAAGGCAGGGAAATGGAATTACACTGGCCAGGATTTATGGTCAGCAATTGCTGCATCAATCGGGATAGATTTGAATAATCTCCAGTACTCAAAGAGAGAAGAGACATTTCCGAATATCCGGTTGATTTTAAAGAGGCTTTGGCAATGGTCAACAGGTCCTGGGTGGATCGCTCTCTCACCGGTCGGTAGATAATACCGGCCTGGCAAAACCTGCACCCCCTGGAGCATCCCCTGGCAATTTCCAGACGTAGTCTGTCATGTACCGGCTTGGCATAGGGGACGATGGGGTCCATGGGGAAATTGTCCAGGGAAAGTTCGGGTAAGAAAGCCCGTTTGATCTTTGTATAATCTTCATACAAAGGGATCAGAGTCTGGATACCGGCCCCATCCCATTGGGGAGTAAAAAAAGAAGGTATATAGACACCTGTGATTTTTGATAATAGTCTCAGCAGGTTTTTTTTATTGCCATCTCCTTGTTTTTTGAACTCAATGACTTGATTGGCAATAAGTTTTACTACCTCTTCTCCGTCCCCGATGACAAAAGCATCAAAAAAATCAGCCAGGGGTTCGGGGTTAAATGCACAGGGGCCACCCCCGATGATAAGGGGAAAGGTCTCATCTCTTTTGTCTGCATAAAAAGGGATCTTGGAAAGGGAAAGCAGAGTCAGAATATTGGTGAAGTTCAGTTCGTATAAGAGACTGATACCTATGATGTCAAAGGAGGCAAGTTCTTTTTGTGACTCCATGGACAGGCAGGGAATGTTGTGCTTTTCCATGAGTTGTTCCATGTCCGGTGCCGGTGCAAAAAAACGTTCCGCAGCTATATTTTCTTGCTGGTTAAGAATGGAGTATAAAATTTGGAGTCCAAAGTGGGAGGTGCCTATTTCATAAAGGTCTGGAAAGATCAAGCCAAAGGTCAGATCTACCTGGTCCAGGTCTTTTTTTACGGCATTTATTTCGTTGCCTGCATACCGGGTCGGGGTCTGGACCTGTGCAAGGATATCTTGATAATTTTGTTTATGCATGATACTAAAATTTATAAAAATTATAACCTTTAAATTATTGAGTATAATCAAATTTTCTAATATATTATTTTTTGTAGGAAAAGGCAATGAAAAGAACAAAAATCAACATACTGACTAGGCTTGAGACAACGCCGGGTCAGGTTTTAGTCAAGGGGTGGGTCAGAACTAAACGTGACTCAAAAGAATTCTCTTTTATGGAGATGAATGACGGGTCATGTCTTAAAAATATTCAGATTATTGCAAATAATAATCTGGATAATTACCTGGAAATTCAAGGTATTACCACAGGGACTTCTCTCATAGTGATTGGGGATCTGGTTGAATCTCCCGGGAAGGGTCAAAAATGGGAAATTCAGGCAAGCAGCGTTGAGATTGTGAATCTTGCACCGGAATCTTATCCTCTTCAAAAGAAACGTCATTCAGATGAATATTTGCGGACTATTGCTCATTTGCGACCCAGAACCAATAAATATGGGGCAATTTTTCGGATCCGTTCGGAAATGGCTTTTGCCATCCATAAATTTTACCGTGAAAAAGGGTTTAAATATTTGACAGCTCCCTTGATCACCGGGTCTGATTGTGAAGGGGCAGGAGAGATGTTTCGGGTCACAAGCCTTTCTCCCTCCGATGTGCAGGCTGCGGGAAAAATGGATTTTACTAAAGATTTTTTTGGTCAGGAAGCCAATCTTACCGTGTCCGGGCAATTGTCTGCGGAAATGTTTGCTTTGTCCCTTGGGGATGTTTATACCTTCGGGCCCACATTCCGGGCGGAAAATTCCAATACCAGCCGCCATGTGGCGGAGTTCTGGATGCTGGAGCCTGAGATGGCTTTTTGCGATCTTGAAGGAAACATGGACCATGGGGAAGAGCTGGTCAAGTATCTGGTGGCCCATGCCCTGGAGTTTTGTGAAGAGGACCTGTCCTTGTTTTTTCAGTTTGTGGATAAATCATTACCGGGGCTCATGGATACTTTGTTGAATCAAGAATTTGCCAGGTTATCCTATACCGAGGCCATCAAAATTTTAGAAAAATCCAATCAAAAATTTGAGTTTAATGTGGCCTATGGAATCGATCTTCAGTCGGAACATGAACGATATCTTGCAGAGCAGTATTTTAAAAAACCTGTTTTTCTCACGGATTATCCCAAGGGAATCAAACCCTTTTATATGCGCATGAATGATGATGAAAAAACCGTTGCGGCTGTTGATCTTCTGGTGCCCAGGATCGGGGAACTCATCGGTGGCAGCCAGCGGGAGGAACGTCTGGATCGATTGGAAAACCGGATGGAAGAGATGAATCTGCCCCGGGACCCCTATTGGTGGTATCTGGATTCCAGAAAATTTGGTTCTGTTCCCCACGCAGGGTTTGGGTTGGGATTTGAACGGTTTTTGATGATGATAACCGGGGTTACCAATATCCGGGACGTGGTTCCCTTCCCCAGAACTCCAGGCAATGTTGATTTCTAAAGGTTATTGGACAAGAAGATGAAAAAAACATTGTATTATTTCCACGCTGAACTGGTCCAGAAAATATTGGATGCAGTGGAGGCCGACAATAATTTTATTGAACTTTCCCTGGACCTGAATCTATCCAGTAAGCGGTTTGAAATCAGGCAAAATTGTCTGGTGCTGGATGAAACTCTGGAAATTGATATAAAGGAACTCGATCCTGTTAGATCCTCTGGGCAAAAGGTTTTTGTTTTAAGTTGCGAAGGCCTTTTCCCCATTGAGGTCCGGACAGACGCTTATTATAAACTGGTTCCCACGGATACTGTCCCCACCCTTGAAATTGATGGAATCAAAATGCATCGGTCCAAGGATATTGATCCCCTGGTGGATGCCGGGCTAAAAACCAAACTGGTGGTAAAGCCCGGAGATCAGGTTTTAGATACCTGCGGGGGATTGGGTTATTCTGCTGTATTTGCCCTGAAAGCCGGGGCTAAAAAAGTGGTATCAACGGAAAAGAGTCGGGGGGTGATGCAGATTCGGTGTCAAAATCCCTGGCTGATGGCAGATGGTTTTGATAGGATCGGCCTGGGTCGGACCGATCACACCCATATTAATTTGATCAATGCAGATATTACCCAATATATTAATGAGTTGGATGATTCAACTTTCGATTCTGTTATCCATGATCCTCCACGATTTACCTCGGCCACAGGCCATTTGTACGGCAAAATTTTTTATGCCCAGCTTTTCCGGGTGATGAAACCTGTTTCCCGTCTTTTTCATTACACGGGCAGCCCCAAAAAGATTCAACACCAGGACAGGTTCATTAAAAATGCCATGAAACGGCTGGAAGAGGTTGGGTTTTCAAGGGTGGTGTTCAATGATCGTCTCCAGGGTATCCATGCCGTAAAAAATAGTTTCCAAAATTGTGACCGGGTGGAACCGAACTGGAAGAAAATATTTAAATAACGGCCATGGGCCGCCCAGGGTCTTCCATTGGGTTGCCCACAACAAAACATGAAAGAATCCGATAAGTTGACTGGTTCTTTTGTACAAACTTTAGGAAAAATATGATTACTCTACTTGATTATGGTGCGGGAAATGTTCGAAGCGTCATGAATGCAGTTGAAAAGCTGGGCGGTACCCTGAAACTTGTCACAAAACCTGAAGATATCTTAACTGCGGAAAAATTGCTTTTTCCCGGGGTGGGAAACTATGGGAATATGATCAAGATCCTTAATCAGAAAAATTATATTGAGCCGCTGAGAAAATATCTGGAAGCTGACAGGCCGTTTTTTGGCATCTGCCTGGGGATGCAGGCTTTGTTTGATGACAGTGAGGAGGATAACTCAGAGCATGAGAGCCTGGGTTTTTTCAAGGGCCGGGTTGAGCGGTTTAAAACCGATCTGGCCATTCCCCATATCGGCTGGAACGGGATTAATATCAAACAAAAATCTCCTTTGCTTGAAGGGGTTGATCCCGGTGCCAGGTTTTATTTTGTCCATTCCTATCACCTGGTTCCGGAAGATCCGTCCGTGATTCTTACCACCACCACCTACGATTATGAATTTGTAAGCTCTGTACAGAAGGGCAATGTCATGGGTACCCAGTTTCATCCTGAAAAAAGTGGGAAAGTCGGCATGGGGTTGTTGGAAAATTTTATAAAATCCGATGATTTGCATGCCACAGGCCCCATGGATATTTCGGGCAATGGCCTGGCAAAACGGGTCATAGCTTGTCTGGATGTTCGGTCCAATGATGATGGAGATCTGGTGGTGACCAAAGGGGATCAATATGATGTCCGGGACAAGGGGGGAGTTAGAAATCTTGGTCAGCCAGTGGCCCTGGCCAAGCGGTATTACAGGGAAGGAGCCGATGAAATTACGTTTTTGAATATCACCGGATTCCGGGATTTTCCCCTCAAGGATATGCCCATGCTCAAGGTTCTTGAAGAAACCTCTAAAAATGTGTTTGTTCCTTTGACCATTGGAGGCGGTATCAGGGATTATACAGCCAGTGATGGTAAAAAATATTGTGCCCTGGATGTGGCCGCCCAATATTTTAGATCAGGGGCGGATAAAATATCCATCGGCAGTGATGCCGTAGATATTGCCCAGGCCTACATAAAAACCGGACAAAAAACCGGCAAAAGTGCCATTGAACAGATCTCCAGAGTATATGGCAACCAGGCCGTTGTTATTTCCATTGATCCTAAAAGGGTATGGGTGGATTCACCGGCTGATGCAAAGGGGCACCAGGTGATAAAAACCTCGGAACCCGGGCCTGACAACCAGGCCTATTGCTGGTACCAATGTACAGTTCAGGGAGGAAGGCAAACCAGGAATCTTGATGCTGTGGCCCTTGCCAGAGCCTGTGAGGCCCTGGGAGCCGGAGAAATCCTGCTCAATTGCATTGACAGGGACGGCAGTAATGCGGGGTTTGACATGGATCTTATCAATGGGGTTAGAAATGCGGTATCCATCCCGGTGATTGCCTCTTCCGGGGCCGGCTGTGAAGCTCATTTTTCCGAAGTGTTTGAAAAAACAGGTGCCGAGGCTGCCCTTGCCGCCGGAATTTTTCACCGCAAAGAGGTATCCATACAGGCGGTAAAAAATCATCTTACCCAAAGGGGAATTCAGGTTCGTCAATGAAAATGGGCAGAGCCGTCATAGCTTAGTATCTTCACTAATCTATTGTTCCGGTTCATTGAGTTTGATATGGGCGGTTATGGTACCGTTCTCGGTGTTGAATATGGCGGTTTCATCCACATCCTCCGGGGAGGTAATGGTGGTGATATCGGGGATACCGAGTCCCATGTAGGAGGTTTTATCTATTTGGGTCAGGGTGTTGCCTGCAATCATGTTCAATGCCTCTTTGAGGGTGCCTTCCATATACTCTTCGGACAAGGGGGATAGATCCTGACCCATAAAATTTTCTGTCATGGTTTTCAGTAGTTCCATGGGGATTTCAAGGAAAATTGTCCCGGAAAAAGATCCTGAGAATTTAATACTGCATGCTTTTATTTCTTCGGAAACAGGCTGGGCTTGTAATGGTGGATCACTTTTTTGTTGTTCTTCCACAGTGAGGAAAAACATGGTTTCCATGACTTCAAAAATCGAATTGGTCACCTGCTGTATCAATCTCTTCTTCATCGGTTGATTCTCCTAATAATTGAATGAGCAACTCCTTTATCTGTTCCGGAGTAAACGGTTTTTTTATATATCCCGAAGCCCCTTGTTCAATGAACTCATCTATTTTTTCCTGGCTGCCCTCTGTCGTTACCACCACAACTGGTATATTTTTGAACAGGTCGTGTTCCTTCATTTTTTGAATCATTTCCAGGCCATTCATTATCGGCATGTTAAAGTCAGTAATGACAATATCAATCCAATTTCCTTTGAGCATCTCCAGTGCCTGTTGGCCGTCTTCAGCTTCCAGAAAACTGGCTCCACCATACCCGGCTGCCCGGAATGTTTTTTTTAATACGCCCCGCATGGGCAATGAATCATCAACAATTAAGATTGAAAAAGACATGGGGCTCCTCTTGATTTTGTACATTAGTATTATTAGACCACATGTAAAAGATCTTCCACTTCCTGCATTTGACAGGTAAATGAGACAATGATTTTTGTGATATCATCGGCAGAAATACCAAGCAGGTTCATGGCGTCTTCATGGAATCGATAGGCCAGACCGTCGGCGTTACCACCCATCCCAAGCATCATACAGATGCAGTCTGCCAGATAAACCACGGCAACATCCTTGTCCTTTGCCTGGGCGATATCCTTTAAATGATGATTTCTGATTATCTTTACCATCTTAGGAGAAAATTTCCATATTTTTGCAATCATACCGCCAAGTTCGGCATGGTCCACGCCGATAATTTTTTTTTCAGCTTCCATAAAGCTTAGATTCTCATGGGTAACCAGATCTGATATTTTGTGAAAGGAGTTGAGTATGAACCGGTCCAGAATTGTTTTCCCTATATCTTTGAGCAGGGCAGCCGTGAAAATGGCATTTTCCTGGCCCAGCTCAAGTTCTTTGGCAATCTGTTTTGCAATGATGGCAGAAGAGACTGAAAATTTCCACATGGCTCCTTCCTGGAGACCATAGCCTTTATGTTTTCCAGATAATACCTTTGCTCCGGATTTTAATAGTACCAGGTCAATGATTTGATCTATACCCAGAAGATTAACCGCATCTTTAATGGATTCGGCCGGGTGCTTTAATCCGAAATAGGCGGCATTGCAGGTTCGAAGAACACTGGCCGTAATGGCCGGGTCATATTGGATGATTTTGGCAATATCCGACATGCTGCTGTCAGGCTTGTTTACCACATTAAGCAATTGATGAACAACGGCCGGGATGGGTTTTAAATTTTTAATTTCTTTTAGCAGTATTTGAATAGCAGTCATATTTTTTCCTCGGGTCCCCCCGATGTTTTGAGATAAATATCGCCGGTGGCAATTTCCAGCCGGACAGTCCTGTTGACCTGTCCGCCAACAATTTGTTGGTTGATCAGTACATTGTTTCGGAACATCATCTTTTTTAAGGCCATGTAATTGCGTTTACCAATATTAAAAAAACCCTTTTGATCGAGGATTTGTGCCCCCCCGGCAATAAAAACCTTGAGCCTGGTTTTTTTAGCCCCCAGGGTGTAGGTTTCCTTAAAAAGCATGGGAATGCCGGTATCGGCAAACATGAGAGGTTTTGTTTTTGCTTTGTCTTTGTCAATGGAAGAATCGGGTAGCATGTAATGCAGCATGCCGCCGGCTTTGGCAACAGGATCATAGATTATTAATCCAATGCAGGATCCAAGGGAATAGGTGAGGATGGAATCCTCCGGCCGGTTGCTTGTTTTCATATCTGCAACGCCCACGATATGTTTCATTGTTGTTTCCTTAACAAAGAATTTTTGCTTTCGGATAATTTATACGATCACCATCGTCATCAACGAATTGCTCTTCCACTCCGTGGTGTTGGGGCATTGCATGAAAACGGGTGAATGGTCCGGGTAAATTCTTAAATCATTTTCCAGCACTATAAAGCAATTTGAATGTGTGGCTTACTTTGAATAAAAGTTGTTTATATAATACTTGATCAGAATAAAAAAAGTCAAGGAAGGATAATGGGCAATTCTCTTTCTGGGGATAATTTCTCTTCATAGCAACGCAAATTTGATGGAAGCCGATGAAAATCCTGATCTTATTATCCAGGGGATTTTATCCAATCTGGAAATAATCATTAAGCGGGGGGTAAAATGAAAATTCTTTCCTTTGAAGGAAAAAATATTTACATCTTTGGCGGTTCTTCAGGGATCGGTCTTGCGGCAGGTCTACAGCTTGCCGGCCTGGGGGCTAATCTGTTTATCCATGCCAGGAACAAGGCTGGTTTGCAGGCAGCCGCAACACAGATCAAACAACAAAGACGGGTAAATACCCAGAGGGTCGCTTGGATGTCGGTGGATATTGCAGATCACCTGGAAGTCAACAAGGCCATAAATACATCTGTTGAGACATATGGCCCTCCCGATATCCTCATCAATTGTGCAGGCCGGGCATACCCTGATCATTTTGAATTCATCACCCACGAGCAGTTTGAAGAAACAATGAAAATCAACCTTTTTGGTATTTGGAACACCATTGCTGCGGCATTACCCCATATGAAAAAAAAGGGAGGAGTCATTGTCAATACATCGTCGGTGGTAGGATATATAGGGGTGTTTGGATACACAGATTATGCTGCATCAAAGTTTGGTATTCTGGGGCTTTCAGAGGCGTTGAGAAGTGAGTTTAAAAGATACAATATCGGTGTTTCCATATTATGCCCCCCGGACACCAGGACACCGGGATTTGAAGTGGAAAACCAGACAAAACCGGAAGAGACAAAGGCTATTTCGGAAAGCGGCGGTATTTTAGAATCTGAGCAGGTTGCAAGGCAGCTGATTAAGGGAATTGCCAGGGGTAAAAAAATGATAATTCCCGGATTTGATGCAAAATTGAGTTATTACCTGAAGCGGTGGTGCCCTGGCCTGGTGGAATTTGTTATGGACAGGACCATTTTGAAAACCCAGAACCGGATGAAATAAAAAAACATCGGAGGTTGATCCGGGAGTCGCTCGATACATGTCTGTTCATGAATAGTTTAGATGACCAAGTGATCCCGGTTTCAAAAATGGTGGATGATGCCTATGACTGGTATATGGATAATGGTTATTTATAGTATATTACAATTTCCTTTTTTTAAGTTAATTTGCCAGGTTTTTTATCCGCCAAAACATGGGTCCGGTAGATCCACCATTGTCTTTGAAAAGGCTTCTATGGAGGTCATCTGTCCAATGGTCTGGGGTAAAATGGTCTCAATAAAAAATTGGGCGGAGCTGATTTGGCCCTGGTAAAAATCTTTATCCCTGACTTTTTTGCCATTGAGGGTTTTAAATTTCGGATCTGCTTCCATGAGATCAAGCCGGGCTTTTGCTGTATGGGCCCGCCACAATAACATCCAGGCCATGATCACGTCCCCTGTGACATCCAGAAAGGGTTTGGCCTGGGCAAAGGCATGGAGGATATCTTTCGACATCACGGTACTGCCTATGGCCATTGCTGTATTGCTAAGTCTCTGGACCACCGATTCAAATTTACCTGCTATCTCCTTGAGGGCCGGATATTGGGAAGCAGCCCCGGCGGTTTCATTCATCAGATTAAAAAGAGCGATAACCACAGCTCCTTTTTTGGTGCCCATTTTGCGTCCCAGAAAGTCCATGGCCTGGATTCCGTTGGTGCCTTCGTAAATGGAGTTTATCTTGGAATCTCTGACCAGGCGCTCGATTGGATAATCCCGGATATATCCGTATCCGCCGTAGACCTGCATGGCTGTGACACAGCAATCAAAGCCTTTGTCAGTACAATAGGATTTGATAATGGGGGTCAATAGATCGATCAGATCGGACAAGTTTGTCTTTTCCTCCTCCGACTGAGCTATATCCATTTTATCAATGAGATTGGCAACGTAGTAGATCAGGCTTCTCATACCCTCCACATGGGATTTCATCCACATGAGCTGGCGCCGGATGTCTGGATGGTTGATGATGGGCACGGAGGGGGCGTCTTTGTCCATGACCTTTGTCAGTTTACGTCCCTGCACCCGCTGCCTGGCATAATCCAGGGCGTAGAGATAGGCGGATGATCCGTTGAACAATCCCAGGGCGCCAACTCCTAGTCGGGCCTTATTCATCATGTGGAACATGACTTTCATCCCCTGGTTTTCTTCACCCAGCAACACCCCCCTGCAATTGCCTTTAGCTCCAAAGGCAAGCTGACAGGTGGGGCTGGCATGGATTCCCATTTTTTCTTCAATGCCCGTGCAGATCACATCATTGGGTTCACCAAGGCTGCCATCTTTATTGACCCGGATCTTGGGTACTATGAAAAGGGAAATTCCCCTGGTACCGGCTTGCGCCCCTTCAATCCGTGCCAGAACCGGATGGACAATATTCTCGGTGAGATCATGTTCTCCGCAGGTGATAAAGATTTTATTGCCGGTGATGGAATAGGAGCCGTCTCCGTTTTTTTTGGCAGTGGTGGTCAAGGCGCCCACATCGGATCCAGCTTCGGATTCAGTGAGTACCATGGTGCCGGTCCATTCCCCCTTATACATTTTGTCCATATATAGTCTTTTTTGTTCAGGGGTCCCGAACACTTCGATCATCTTGGCAGCCCCGTGGGTGGCATATCCAAAGGCTCCAAAGGAAAAATCAGCCCCCACCAGATACTCTGAAGCTGCCTGGGCAATGGAGAAGGGAAGTCCCTGGCCTCCGATGGATGGATCTTCCTTCATGGAGATCCATCCTCCTTCTTTAAATTGCTTATAGGGACGGTGAAAGGATGCAGGGATGGTCACCTGGTTGTTTTCAAACACAAGCCCCTCCCTGTCACCGATCTCGTTAAGGGGGAGGATCTCTTTTATGGCAAATTTTCTGGCTTCTCCGATGACCATATCAAAAAATTTTTTGTCCATATCCTGAAATTTTTCGCTCTGTTGAAGGTCTTCAACTTTAAGCTGTTCAAAAAGTACGAAATCAACGTCGCGTCGGTCTGCAATTAATTGGGCTGCCATTGGGTCTCCTAACAGATTAAAGATTATGGATTTAAGAAGGAGAGGGAAGGTCTCCTTCATGCTTTCATCCCTGCCTCTTTTTTTTGATTCTTGTTTGAGTTGAACATAATAAACCCTTTTTTCTAAGTCAAGGAAACATTCAAATAATGCTTAAATCCTGGCACACCACAACCCCTAATTAAATTTCAAATCTTTTGCTGAATATAATTTCAGAGAGGTTGAAAAATTCTTTTTAAAGATATTGAAATTTATTATAATCAAAGAAAAAAGTATTCTGCCGATGACTGGATAACGCATCCCACTGTGAGCAGGCTCATAATTTTTTCTTCCGCCCGAGAAGCCATATCGGGCTAGATGATGAGGTTTTTCTATAACTTGAATAATGCAGCAGCATTTTTCCATAAAATCTTTTCCTTTGCGGCATGATCAATTTCTGCCCAAAGAACTTTTGTCAAATCCCATTTAATGTCTTTTGCACCAAAAGGGAAATCTGAACCAAACAGAATACGATGGGAACCGATGCCCTCAGTAAGTTCCCGCAGTCTTCGGGGATGTCTGACATATGAACATTCAAAGTACACGTTGTCATGATTGTTTGCCAATCGGAGGAAATCGGATTTGTTATTTAGTCCGAACTCTTCAAGAAGGTGGGCGCAAATAAACTTACCCTGCGGGAATTGCGATGCAAGTATACCAATATTTTGAGCATATGCCGGTTCCCGAAATCCTGTGTGAATAATGACAGGAACATCAAGCTCTGTGGCCTTGTTGACAAGTTCGTAATAACGTTCATCGGCAGGACCATTGAAGACTTGATGAATTTTGAGACCTTTGAAATTATAGTGAACCACAAGATTTTCAAAAAAAGACACAACGTCCTTCATTCGGTAATCAAGCCAGGCGAACGGTAATAAATTTGCTTCAACATTTTTACTCCACTTTCCTAACCGACAATTGTCATCTTCAAGAGATTTGAGTGTTGTGTCGTTTATGTCAAGAGCATAGTCCCCTTTTTTAGTTATGGTTATTTTTGAGGGAATAATCATGACGACAGCATGTGTGATTTTTGCTCGTTTTAATTCCTTTAGTAAGTCATTGCCTGGTAAAGGAAGAAAATGTGTATGACAATCTACTATCATTGTTTTTTCGGATGTTTTTTTTTTCATTATATTTTCCCACCATAGCGATTTTATAGTCTTAATTATTTTTTGCAACAGAATGGGTATTTTGTCAAATTGAAAAAAGTATTTGACAAAAATTTGTCCCTGGATAATAAATTGATCATACGTCCGATCAATTTATAACATAAGAGATTATGGAATAGAAAATGGGCAGAAAAAGCATAGCAGATGAGCGTCGCACTCAAATTATTCTGGCATTTTACACGTGTGTGGTCAACCACGGGGCAGCCGGGGCTTCCATTCGGAAAATTGCCAATGAGGCAGGGGTATTGCCCAGCACTCTTCATCATTATTTTACGAGTCGTAACGAAATTATAGAAGAAGCGGTGGTTTATTTTACAGATAAAATTTTTAAGGAATTTACCGAAAAAATCATCCCCCATACCGATGGGAAAATCCGTCTGTCCAAGGGGATAGAATTTCTCTTCAGCCAGGAAATGATCAGTCTCGAAGCCACCGGGTTTTTCCTGGAATGTTGTGTTGCCGCCCGGCACAATAGCCGGATTAAGGAGACCATTGCAGATCTTTTTGCCAGGTTTCGCGGGGCAATAATGGATCATTTGAACGATATGGCTGAATTTTCAGAGCTTGCAGCCCGGCAAAAACAGATGTGTGCATCCATGATTGTGGCCTTTCACGAAGGAATTGAGTTGCAATGGTTTGCCGATCCTTCTGCTGTTTGCCTCGAGGATGCACTGGCTGCCACCCGGACATTGATTCAATTTTTTATTGAAAATCCCACCAGCATTTAATGAAGGAGGTGCTATGATACCTAATTGGGATAATGCCTATGAGATCTACAAAGACCTGTTTAAAGGTCATCGATTTCCCCTTGCCTTTGTAGATCTTGATAAATTTGACCGGAATATTGACTATGTGGCCTCCACCCAGAAAGAGACCGGTAAGACCATCCGGGTGGCATCCAAATCCATTCGATCCCTTGAGTTGATTCAGCGGGTGTTTGAAAAAGGCGGAGGGGTCTTCCGTGGAATTCTTGCCTTTACCATGGAAGAAGCCTCTTTTCTCATCGATAATGGGATGGATGATATTATTGTGGCCTATCCTTCGGTCCAGCCGGGAGATCTTAAGATCTTTGCCAAAAAAGTCCGTGGAGGGGCCAATCTTTGTCTGGTGGTGGATTGTCTGGATCATCTCAGGTTATTATCAGCAGCAGGGCAAAAGGCTGATCTTGTGTTTAATCTTTGCCTGGATATTGATATGTCCTATCGTCCCCTTGGAAAAGTCAGTCATCTGGGGGTGAGGCGCAGCCCTATCCATTCTGTTGACCAGGCCCTGGAATTGGCAAGGGCGGCCAGGGAACTCTCCGGGGTGTGTATTACATCTGTAATGGGGTATGAAGCCCAGATTGCCTCCACCAATGATAATTATCCAACACAATTTATTAAAAATAAATTAATCAGATTGTTTAAAAAACAATCTGTTAAAGAGCTTAGTCATCGTCGCCAGATGATCGTGGACAGGCTTAAGTCAGAGGGCCTTTGTCTGAGTGTTGTCAATGGTGGCGGTAGCGGCAGTCTCATATCAACCGGAAGGGATGATTCTGTTACCGAAGTTACGGCGGGTTCGGCTTTTTTTGCCCCGGGCCTGTTTAGATATTTCCATGAAGTTTATTTTGAACCTGCGGCTTTTTTTGGTCTTCAGGTTACACGGATTCCGGCCCCGGGCGTGATTACCTGCCAGGGGGGAGGTTATGTGGGGTCCGGTGAGGTCAATGCGAATCGGCTTCCCTGGCCGGTTATGCCCCGGGGTCTGCAATATTTGTCCATGGAAGGTGCCGGAGAGGTTCAAACGCCCCTGAAGTTGCCGAAAGATTGCCGGGATTTAAGGCTTTGTGATCCGGTTTTTTTTCAACATGCCAAGGCCGGAGAACTCTGTGAGCGGTTCAATCAACTCTATCTGGTAAAGGAAAATAAAATTATTGGCACAACGTCCACATATCGTGGGCAGGGCCATGCATTCTTATAAGGAGGTAAGGGGTGGCAAAAGATTATTTTAAAGTTTTTGATTTTATCTTTGTGGGGGCCGGTATTTCAGGTCCGTTTATCGCCAATGACCTGTGTAAGGGGGGAGCGAACTGTCTGATGCTGGAAGCTGGCAATCATTATACGCGCAGAACCTATCCTACCAATGGCCTTGATGGGACGTCCCAGATGTATTGGGCAGGAGGCCTGGAGCTTGGTCATGATGCCAAGATTGCCTTTTTAAGGCCCAAGGTGGTGGGAGGCGGTTCAATTATGAATCAGGCCCTGGTGGATAGGTTTGACGATGTTGCCTTGGATGATTGGAAATCGGTTTCCGGCATCAAAGATTTTTCCATGGCCGATATGGCAACCTGGTATGATAAAGCCGAATCGGAGATAGAGATCCAGGAGATTCCTGCCAAATTTAGAAATAAAAATGCCGAGATCTTTGACCAGGGGTTTAAGAACCTTAACTTTGACAATGCTCCCCTGCGAAGAGCCCAGAACGATTGCCGCCTGGAAGAGGGTAATTGCTGTATTGAGTGTCTCAACGGCTGTCGCCTGGGAAGCAAGCAGAGCACCCCTGAAACTGTGTTAAAAACAGCCCTTGAAAACGGGTTGACCCTGGCCTCCCAGGTGGAGGTAACACAGATAATTGCAAAGAACGGGGATATCCGGGTAATAGGCCGTGACGCAATGGGCGGCCAGGTTTCCTATCGTGCCCATAATCTGGTACTGGGGGGCGGGGCCATCGGTAATGCCAGATTGCTGCTCAACTCCGGGTTTGGGAAAAAACTGCCCCACATCGGTCAGGGCTTTTTTTGCCATCCCCAATTCATGAGTTTCGGTATTTATGACGAAAAAATAAACTCCCATCTGGGGGCTTTCCAGGCTTTTAAATCCGATGATAAAGGCTTTCGCCAGGAAGGCTTCAAGCTTGAAAATGTCTATGCAGGACCTGAAGGCATAGCTCTTCTGGTGCCGGATTTTGGTAGAATTCACCATGAATACATGGAAAAACTCTCTCATTTTGCCTGTATCGAGGTGTGTACCAGGGATACCAATCCAGGTCAGATTAAGGTGAATCGTAAGGGAAAGGCCCTGATACGTAAGGAGCAAAACAAGGAAGACATCAACCGCTACGAAAAGGGGGCAAAGGTTATCGATGATATTTTCAAGAGTACCGGGGCAAAAGAGATTGTCCACGGCCGATTTGGTATTGGACTGCATCTAATGGGATGTTGTGCCATCGGCACCGATCCTGCTACCTCGGTGATTGATCCGGAATTCAGACTCCACGGCCATGGCAATATTTTTGCGGCCGATTCCAGCATTTTCCCCAATGCACCGGGGATAAATCCTTCTTTAACCATAATGGCCCTTTCTAAAAAGGCAGCCGCCGGCATATTAAGGAGCCGATAGGATGATAGATAAAATGATGATTTCAAAATATTTTTCCAAATCCCAGTTAAAGGGGTTGTTAAAAACAGGTGATGTGATTCTTCCGGGAACCAATGTATCTCCCTCTTTTTCATCCACCGGATGTATTAACCATATTGACCGAATGGCAAAATACCTGTCCCCAGATGACCTTAACGGTCTGCAGATGGTTTTTTTTGTCCTAAGATGGATGCCCAAATGGGTTATCACCCTTCTTCTCAAGCTTTGTAGCCATAGTAATTCTTTTCCTTCTTTTATAGGAGCAGGGCTGAGAATGCTTGAGATAGGGCTCAAGGGGGCCACCTTATCTCCCTATTATGCCAATCTTACAGCTTCTGGTTATGAAGGCAATAAGGTTTATGATGTCATCGGTTGGCACCCGAAATTTTTTGTCAACGAGGATGGGATGCCGGTGAAGCAAACGCCTGTTAACCTGGATAGTCCCACATCCGAAGATGTGGAAAAAATTTACAAAGTGGCCAGGGAATCAGGCCCCGAGATTCGGGACTGGGGGGTGAAAAAAAGGCTTCAGTTTATTTCAAACCTCAAGGCCGTTATTCTTAAGAATCAGGAATATATCCTTGATCGCCTCCAGGCGGATACTAAAAAATCCCGTTTTGATGCAATTACAGCAGAAATTTTCGGGGTCCTGGATTTTCTGGATTATCTGGAAAAAAATGCGGTTAAGATTCTGTCCGATCGTAAGGTGCCCACTCCCTTTGCCCTGATGGGTAAAAAATCAAAGGTTTATTTTGAACCCCTGGGGACAGCTCTCTTGATTTCTCCCTGGAATTATCCTTTTTACCAGGCCATCGTTCCCATTTGCCAGGCCTTTATCGTCGGAAATGCCGTGGTTTTCAAGCCCTCCAGCGATACCCCCTTAAAAGGGCTTGTGGAAGATATGCTCAGCCAGGCAGGATTTCTTCCCGGCTGGGTCCAGGTTGTCTATGGTAAAGGAGGAAAGATCGGCAACGCCCTGGTGGATGGAAAGCCGGATAAAATCTTTTTGATCGGTAGCCAGACCGTGGGAAAACTGATCATGGAAAGAGCTGCCAAATATCTGATTCCCGTTGAGCTGGAACTGGGGGGAAAAGATCCCATGGTGGTTTTTGAGGATGTCAATATCGACCGGGCCGTGGCCGGTGCCATCTGGGGGGCTTTTACCACAACAGGCCAGTCCTGCACCTCGGTGGAACGATTGTTTGTCCAGGATAGTATCTATGAACAATTTAAACAAAATCTTATTAAAGAAACCTTAAAACTGGTCCAGGCAACCGATGATGACGGTAATGCCGACATAGGTCCCATGACCACCAGGGGCCAGGTTGAAGCCATTGCGGCCCAGGTGGCCGATGCCAAAGAAAAGGGCGCCGTCTTTCTTACAGGAGGAGATTGGGACGGCCGGTCTGAGTTTGTGCCCCCCATGATAGTTGAAGGGGTGACAAGTGAGATGCTCATTGACCGGGAAGAAAATTTTGGCCCTTTGCTTCCCATCTATACCTTTTCCAGTGAAGCCGAGGCTATTGATCTGGCCAATGATCCTGAATATGGGTTGTCAGCCAGTGTCTGGTCCCAGGATCTTAAAAGAGCAGACCGGGTGGCCCGCAGGATTTATACAGGTAATGTTTCCATCAA
Organism: Desulfobacteraceae bacterium; assembly: GCA_024226935.1. Classification (GTDB taxonomy): domain Bacteria; phylum Desulfobacterota; class Desulfobacteria; order Desulfobacterales; family Desulfobacteraceae; genus NBML01. The sequence goes on along the minus strand of JAAELK010000004.1, from coordinate 19,792 downwards.
CAATGTGATGCTCACCGAAGGCAATCATGCCCTGCCCTTTGGGGGGGTTCAAAAAAGCGGGTTCGGCCGATATAAGGGCGAGTTCGGCTTTTATGCCTTTGCCAATATCAAGGCTGTGCTAATAGATCAGAACAGTGCAAAGATGGAAGCCAACTGGTTTCCCTATACTGCCAAAAAATACCGGATATTTTCAGATCTGACCCGGGCTTTGTATTCTCCTGGCAGGATATCAGGGCTTATCAAAAGCGCCTTTTACGGGCTGAAGCTTGAGACCTATGTTAAGAAACTGGCTAAAAAGGGCCGTAAATAAATAGTACTTGAACGAAAACTCACCCATCTGCCGCGTTGCTGCAAAAATTTGCCAAATTATAGAATCGGGCCTCATGTACTATAGTACACTCCGGTTTCAAATTTTCTTGCGCCTTGCATATGGGCAAGTTTTTATCCAAGAACGAGTTTTCAGTTAGCCACTAAATATATAGATTATTAAGGTAAAACCAAGACAGGCCTGGTCCGGGAGATAATTTTTTGGACCAGGTTTTTTTTGGGGTAGGATCAGTCGAGCATAGTTAGATTCTTTTTTGTATCAGCGATTGCAGGTATTGCGTATCGAACAAGACGGAATATAGCAGAACCTATTTTTCTTTCAACTTGCATACTCTGTGGCAGATGTTATATTTTGCTGTTTTGAATGGGACTTGATAATTAAAAAATATTTGAGAACGATCAGGAGAAATCCGGCAGTAATTCGGGGTTTTTCAGGAAATGATAGAGCGGGGGCTTCTCATCTTGCAAATGGTTTTGAACATGGGGCGGTTTTAGGGAGCAGTCTGACAATGTTCACAGTAAAAAGCAAAGGAGATCAAAATGACGGATCGGTCTTTAAAAACACCCGAATATCGCAACTGGCTGACCGATATCAAACAGCGAATCCGACAGGCCCAGGTAAAGGCAGCATCCCAGGTGAACAGGGCGCTGCTCACCTTTTACTGGGAGATGGGTGCAGATATTGTGGAACGTCAGAAAACTTCGAAATGGGGCAGTGGTTTTCTGAAACAATTGAGCGCTGATCTGATGGCAGAATTCCCGGATATGAAGGGGTTCTCCCATCGGAACCTCCGGTATATTCGAAGCTGGTATCTCTTTTATTCACAAGCCATTGCTAATTTGGCAACAAGCTGTTGCCAAATTGAATCACATGTTGTCGAGCAATTTTCGGAACAAAAACCAGTGGAAAATGCGGGGCAGGCTGTTCCGCAATTAAAAGGGCAACAGGTTGTTGCCAAATTGACCCAGGTTCCCTGGGGACATAATCTTGTCATCATCTCCAAATGCAGGGATGTGACCGAGGCCCTTTACTATGTCAACAAAACTATTGAGCACAACTGGAGCCGGAATGTGCTGACCCACCAGATTGAAAGTGGTTTGTATCACCGTGAGGGAAAGGCCATTACCAATTTTACCGATACCCTGCCTTCTCCGCAGTCGGATCTTGCACAGCAGTTGATCAAAGATCCTTACACCTTTGATTTCCTGATGTTGACCGGGGACTACAACGAACGGGAACTGGAAAAGGCCCTGATAGACCACATAACAAAATTTTTGCTTGAACTGGGAACGGGATTTGCTTTTGTGGGACGTCAGAAGGGATTGCAGGTTGGTGAGCGTGATTTTTTTCTCGATCTGTTATTTTATCACACAAAACTGCACTGCTATGTAGTGATTGAACTGAAAACCGGAGAATTTGAACCGGAGTATGCGGGTAAGCTCAATTTTTACCTGAAGGCAGTGGATGAGCAACTGCGCGGCGGCCGGGATGAGTCAACCATTGGTATTCTGCTGTGCAAATCCCGTGACCGGGTGGTAGTGGAATATGCCTTGAGCGATATCGGTAAACCCATGGGCGTTTCCGAATATCAACTGACCCGTGCTCTGCCTGACAATCTGAAACCAAGTTTGCCGTCCATTGAAGAGCTGGAGGCGGAATTCGGTGACCCGGGTAAGACAAAATAACAAATGGTGTTCTATAAAAAACTTTATAATACAAATAAGAGAAATCCTTTTGGAATGAAAAAAAGGTCAGATAGATATGGCAAAGAAAAAAAAAGATAAAGCCCTGGCGGAACTGATTGCAGCGGCTCCGATTGAGGTTCTTTCAGAACTGGTCCTTGAGCTTGGGGCAGGCAAGGCGGATATCCGCAGAAAATGTTTTGATTATTTAAAATCCCATGGGGTTGTTTCCAAAAAGCTGAAAAACAAGTCGGAGGGGGAGGCCATCATGTCCATATGGGCAGAGCTTTTGCCGGATCTTGAAGAGCTGGATGAGTATGGCGGAGGACCTTATGGGATGGAAGACCGGGTGTGGGAACTGCTGTATGAGATTATAAAACATCTGACTTCAAAAAATGTTGATGAAACCTTTCGTCGTAAGCTCCTCAATTTTGTTTTTCCGTTTATTAAAAGTGGAAATACCGGAGCGGGGGATGTCTTGGATGAGCTTGCCTATGCTGCCTGCTATACCGATTCTGAATTGCGGTTTCTGGCTGAAAGCCTGGAGGCCATGGATGATGACTGGCAAACCCGGAATGCCCGCAACATTTATCTCCAGATTGGAGATCATGAAAAATATCTTGAATTGCGGTTGAAGTATATGGAATATGGTGCTGATTATCATGATCTGGCTATGTTTTATTGGAAATCAGGAGAAAAGGAAAAATCGATTCAAACTGCCCAAAAAGGCCTTAAGAAAGCAAAAGGGCGGATGGATGAATTGCGGGCGTTTGTTGCAGACAGAGCAAAAGAGTCGGGAGACCGGGATTTTTGGGTTGAACTTCAGTTTGATCAGGCTACAGATCGTATAACGCTTGATAAATACAAAAGCTTTAAAACCATGTGTACAGACGGAGAGTGGGAACTATTTGAGCCCAGGGTGCTTAAAAAACTGAAAAAGGCCGGAAACATTGAGCAGATGAAAATTTATATGGATCGAAGGGAGCATGAAAAGGCCGTGGGTGTTTTATCAAAGAGTAGTTATCCCATGGATGACTGGGACAGCCATGGAGCGGTGCAAATTGCAGAAAATCTTGAAAAACGTTATCCTGAAAAAATCCTCAAATGGTACCTTTCAGGACTGGGCAATCTTTCTTCCAGTCAGAAACGTGAAGAATATGCAAGAAAAGCCGGGGTGATGGCCAAGGTTTGTCATATGCTTGTCGATGTGATCAGGGACCAGGACCGATGGCAGGCACTTGCAGTTAAGGTCAAAAATGATAATCTCCGGCGACCGGCTTTCCAGGAGGAATTTGCTCATATTGTTCCGGGGTGGAAGGCGTTGAACTAATGAAATATCTGCCTGGGTGGGCGCAAATTTTATCAAAAAATCACGGATATTTATGCCATATCCATTGATTATGATGTAAGGCCTGGTCCGGAAAAAAAACTTTCCGGACCAGATTTTTTTATGATCTGCCCGGGCTGGTGTCTATATGCCGCCGGAACTATTTTGAAATTGGAGCTTTGTTTTTTTTGGGGAACAGATCTTGATCAGGCCGGGCATCACCCTGTTTCTACCGTTGACTTTTGCCCTGTACAACATGGTGTCTGCATCCTGGATGATCTTGTTCATATCGGCATTGGGTGTAAGTTCAGATACGCCGAAGCTGGCCGTTACACGAATGGTGCTTCCGTTATGGGGGATCCGGATATCGGCAATCTTGGATCTGAGGCGGTCCGCAAGTTCCATGGCTTTATTTTTGTCTGTTTCAGGAAGGATGGCGACGAACTCTTCCCCGCCATATCTGGCCAGGATATCTTCTTTTCTCATATTGTCTTTAACCAGAAAAGATATCTTTTTGAGAACCAGATCTCCGCCAAGGTGACCGTGGGTGTCGTTGACCTTTTTAAAATAATCCAGATCAAACATAAAAAGGGATAATTGTTTCTTGTGACGGGCGGCCGTGGCAATATGCCGGTTGATCTGGTTTTCAAATTCCCTGCGGTTGTAACATCCTGTTAAAGGATCGATGACTGCGGCGTCCCTGAGATTTTCCATTTTTATCTGTTTTGATAATGCCGTGGCACATCCCTGGAGAATCAGGTTAGCGACCTCATTGTGAAAGGAAGAGATGCTTTTTTTGGGCAGCATATACAACCTGGAACAGCAGTTCTCTTCATTGAGTTCATAATAAACCAGGTTTTCCATGGAAAATTCTTCCTGGAGTTCATCGGGTTCAAAGTTCTGGTTCAGATAGTTGAGGTCCTTCTGGCCGATCTTAAAATCTTTCAAAATAATATCTTCAAGGGATTTTTTATACATCCTTGGATCGAGCCATACGTCCACGCCGTCCTTTTTTTTGACAACAAAGGCAAAGAGGCGATAATCCAGGATATCCTTCAGACAGACGGCCACTTCATTGATGATCTCTTCTGAAGAGGTTTTTTTATTAAGGGCGACAATATGGCGGCTTAGTTTATTATGTATTGATGCCTGCTTTGCAGCGGAGGTGAAAATCACCGAAAACAAGGCAGAAAGATTGTTGGTTATTTTTTCCAGGGTCAGCTTCATTCTTATTCCTCATTAAAAGTTCTGTGTTTCTTTGAATAAAATTAAAGCAATAGCTGTGCCAAAATCAGGAGGATGGATATATGTTCTTTTATTTCAAAGCGTTATAAAGTTAATTGGATTTAGGCTGGATGGCTACCCGGAAAAAAATGCAGGAATTTATCCCATGGTTTGTCAATGGTTTGACAGGCACCCGGCAATGCCTGCCACCCATGAAATTGTTTAGAGGCTTCCTTTTAAACCGATTTTTTCTGCAACCGGCTGCATACCCAGGATCACCTGGGTGATCAGTTCGGAAACTTCCATATTTAAAAGTTGCGCCCCTTTTTTAATAACTTGTCTGTCAACTCCAGCGGCAAAACTTTTATCTTTGAATTTCTTTTTAACAGATTTTACCTTGATATCCAGGATGCTTTTGGAAGGTCTTACTATAGCTGTGCTGGCAACAAGGCCCGTGAGTTCGTCGACGGCATATAAGGTTTTTTCCAGAGGGGTTTCGGGTTTTACATCTGTGCAGATACCCCACCCATGGCTTGTTACTGCTCGAATATATTCTTCGGGCCAGTCATGGGCTTCAAACAATTCGATACATTTGACGCAGTGCTGGTCCGGATACATCTCATAATCAAGATCATGGACCAGCCCTATGACTTTCCATTTCTGGGCATCTTCTCCAAAAATGTTTGCAAAATGTTCCATTACCGATTCAACGGCCAGGGCATGTCGGATCAATCCGTCTTTTTTATTATATTTTTTGAGCAACTCCATGGCATCTTTCCGGGTGGGTATGTAGGGGGGCATGGGTATCCTTTAAATTAATTATATTTTTAGTTCAACATTGTGCCTAGGTTTCTTATCTTTTAACAAGGTTGAAGTCAACGTAATATGATATCCCTAATTATAGGGGTAAAAATTTTTATTAAGTTGGTTTGGTTTCGAAAATGCCGGTGGATTTTAAAGTGTCGGTGGACATTTTAAATCAAAAGAGGTATTAATAACTCCCCATAATTTTTGGAAAAAACCTTTAGAATGAAAAAATATAGAATATTGGGCATGGAGATTGCCAGGAAAGAGGAGCTTGAGAATCAGTGGAAATTTTAAAGACAAAAAAACATATGCAGGAATGGTCCGTGGGCAAAAAGAAAACTTCCAAAACCATTTGTTTTGTTCCCACCATGGGATATCTTCACCAGGGTCATATTTCCCTTTTGGAAAAGGGAAAGCCCCTGTGTGATGAACTGGTCTTGAGTATCTTTGTAAATCCAACCCAGTTCGGTCCCAATGAGGATCTGGACACCTATCCGAATAATATTGAAAATGATCTTCGTCTGGCCGAAGCTGCTGGGGTGACTGTTGTCTTTTTACCCCAAAAAGAAGAGATTTATCCCGATGATTTTCAGACAAGGATATCTCTTGATTTTTTGCCCGATCATTTGTGCGGCAAATCCCGGCCTGTATTTTTTGGTGGTATTGTAACGGTGGTTACCAAGTTGTTTAATATTGTCATGCCCGATGTGACCATTTTCGGGAAAAAAGATTATCAGCAGTTCCTGATTATTCGGCAGATGATTCGTGATCTGGATTTGAATATCAAAATTTTGGGTGGAGAGATCGTCCGGGAGCCCGATGGGCTTGCCATGAGCTCCAGAAATGCCTATCTGACGACAGAGCAGAGGGAATCAGCCCTGAGCCTTTCCCGATCCCTTAAGATGGCCGAGCAGGCTATTGCCGGGGGGGAAAAAAATTCAGGTGTCATCGTAAAGCAGCTAACAGCTTTTATTCAAAGTTTTTCCCAGACAAGGATCGATTATATCTGCTTTTGTGATCCCCAGACCCTTGAACCTGTTAAGTTCATAGATAAACAAACTCTTCTATCCCTTGCGGTCCAGGTGGACAAAACCCGCTTGATCGATAATATAATTATTGACCCAATACAATAATTACCCGGCATTCCTTTAGGAAAATGTGCCGTTCTGGGACTCTTTCAATCTGCTTTGTGTCTGACATGCTGATGACAATAGAGGCGTTTTCATTGTTTGATTTTCTAAGCCCCTTGAATACCAGGGGGTGTTTTCCGATTCTCTCTTCCTGGACAGCTTTGTCCATGCTGCATATATAGGTGCAGACTCCGTATTGGACGGCAAATTCCCGGCTGATAAAAAGAGCTGAGTAAATTTCGTTGCCTTGTTCACTGACAATTGTGGGGTAAAGGATGGGTTCAAGTTCAAGTTCCCGGGCATCAATGATCAGGCCGGTGTATGGGATCTTGCCCATCCCTGACTTTGGTGAGGAGTTAGCCGGGTTTTCCGTTTTGATTTTGGAGATCTGTCGGATATCGTCGGGCAGGACCAATTGAAGAAATCCCCCCAGAAGATTGGTTTCCATTTTAATCTCCACATCCAGGGCCGAGGTATAATATTGTTTGATTATGGTGGCGTCCCTGGCGGTTTTTTCGATGCCGGCCAGAATTATATCGTTGTGGGAGGCATATTGACCCACAGTCAGTGTGTTGGTAATTTTAATCTGTTTCAGGATATCAATGATATTCCGGCTGGCATTTGCCCTGGCTTCTCCTGGAACTGCTTCATTGGATTCTTCGTTATTTTCCTTGGGACTGGCCTTGCCCATGGCGCTTATCTTGCCTGTGCTCCAATTGATCTGTCCGTTGTTAAAAAGGGTAATGCAATGATCGTTTTTTGAAAAGGCCTGGGCATAATCATTGGGACCACAGATTAAACAAATGAAAATAACTACCCAGAAATTTTGCCAGGATTTGATTGTTAAATCATCGGAGTAAATAAGCACCTGCCTTTTTAAGGGTTCAAATAGTTTTTTTCAATAAATAAAGCAATCTCTTGTACATCATCCAGCCCGAAGATCGGCACCCGGGGGCGGTATTTAGAGTCTGTGACAAAGGCAATCAGGTTAGGGTCTTCCAGGCACATGGGTTCGGTATGGTCGCTGCCGGTTCGAAAAATTTCAATTTTTGCCAGGGGTTGTTTTTTAAACCCTTCGGCCAATATAAGATCGTTATCCCCCAGAAAGGTTTTCATTTTCTCGATATAGGAGCCGGTATCATCCTTGACCAGGGCAACTTTTGTATCTGTCACCACCAGGGTCGCCGCAGCCCCCGCCTTCTTATGACGCCAGCTGTCTTTGCCTTTCTTATCGAAGTCAAATCTGTCATGGGTGTGTTTGACAGATCCTATTTTATACCCCCGGCTGTTTAACTCGAAAATCAGTTTTTCCAGGAGGGTGGTCTTACCGGAATTGGATTTTCCAGTAATACAGATGATCTGTGTTTCCATGGTTTTTCTTTAAATCCATATTCAAATCGGGTTAAATTGTTTTTTTTAAAATAGTGTTCTGGAGTAAGAAAGTCAAGCCATGGAATGCCCCGGGGCAATTGTAAACCAATTGCCTCATTCTTTGTTGCATTGTAAAAAAATATTATTAGTTCCAGAGATTGCCGTCAATTTATTGACGGGGATTTTTTCAAAGATAAAATTCCTCCCGCTTAATCGGTAAAGTTTTATTTTCCTTTTGATATCCTGGCCGGAAACTTTGATTTAAATCATCTCTGATTTAGATTAAATATGGAAAGAAAACTTGTCTTTTTCATTTGAACTCGTTATTTTTAACCTTGTTTGAGCTGATTTAGCAGGATTTTATCCTTTTGGGGTGTTCTATGGTTGAATGATTTGAAAAGTTGTTCGGTGGGAACAACAAAGAATGATGGAGTTAAAAAAAATAAAATTGATTAACGGGGGCAAACAATCTGCCCAATCCTGAAAAAGACCATGAAAACTGGAAGGTTCTCCTCATTGAGGAAGCATTTCATAAAAGATTGAGGAAGCATTTCATAAAAGAATGTGGGAGATAAAATGAGTAAGGACCCGTATCAAAATTTAGCAAAATTGTATGACGCATTTGTTGAACCATCTGTGGCTGCAATAAGAAAGATGATGTTGAAGATGTATCTTCCTCAAAAAGGTATGCGTGTACTTGAGGTTGGATGTGGCACAGGCACAAACCTCAAGCTTTACCAACAAGCTGGATGTGAAGTTTACGGAATTGATTTATCTGCTTCCATGTTAAAAGTTGCGACCAGAAAACTTGGAGAACAGGCCCAGATCAAATTGGGAGATGCTTCACAGATGCCTTATTTAGATAATTACTTTGATCTGGTGATTACCATGTTGACCTTGCATGAAATGCCCAATTCAATCAGGTCACCCATAATGAATGAGATGTCAAGGGTAGTGAAACAGGATGGCCGCTTATTGTTTGTTGATTTTCATCCCGGTCCTCTTCGCTTTCCAAAAGGCTGGTTATATAAAATAAATATTCTTTTTTTTGAAAGAGTTGCCGGACGAGAGCATTTTAGAAATTATAGAGACTTTCTTGAAAGCAAAGGTCTGCCGCCATTGATAGAAAAAAATAATCTATTTGTAGAGAAAAAGAAGATTGTCAGCGGCGGTAATTTAGCATTGTTTTCCGTAAAAACAAATTAGTATCGGGTGGTGGGTAGTTTTTAGCCTTCAGTCCGGTGTAATTTTAAAACACCCGATAATTGTTCAATCGGTGAACTGCATTTCCAGCCCGGTCTGTTCTTCATAAAAATCACAATATTTGGTTTTTTATCAATATATTGATACCTGTTGATCGTCGATTACAAAACGATATAGTCCATAACTATTTGAAATATTTAATAAAATTCCTTATCTTCGAGATTGGCACATTTGTTGCTTTTTGTTTTATGTAGTGGCTGACCGAAAACCCGGGCTTGGATGAAAACTTGCCCATATGCAAGGCGCAAGAAAGTTTGAAACCGGAGTGTACTTTTGTACATGAGCCCCGATTTTATAATTTGGCAGAGTTTTGTAGCAACGCGGCAGATGGGTGAGTTTTCGGTCAAGCACTAATTAATTGCCCAGGGTATCAATCAAAAGCCGTTAATGGATGGTTCCAGGCAATATCTCAAGAAAAAAAGGCCAAGGCTCATTATCAAGTATCTGGCCCTGTAAAAGCATAATTTAATTTCTTAATCTGGACAGGAGGTCTTTTTATGGGTGAAAAAAACAGGGACAATCTGGTTGCCGATATTTTTGGGACCATGGAAGGGCGGGTTAACCCCGATGGGGTTGATGGTATCACGGCCAATTACGGATATGTAATAACAGGACCAAGTGGAGGAAACTGGACAGTATGCCTGGAAAACGGAAAGGTGAGCGTGAGAGAAAAACTGGTTACCCCCGATGTTATCACCACCTGCAAAGATGAAGACTGGATTGACATCACCCTGGGAAAGCTGGATGGAATGACAGCTTTTTCCTCTGGTCGGCTTAAGGTGGAGGGGAAAATGGATATTTTGCCAAGGGCTGCAAACTTTTTTAAACCATATACTCCCCCGGGGGGTTCCCAGGAAATTGTTGAGGAACTTGCCCCCCCCTATCGAGATGATCCTGAAAATCCAGGAAGCCTTTTTATGGTTTCTTCTCGTGATAACACAAAAATATTGGGACTCAAATGCAAGGAGTGCGACAGGGTGTTTGTTCCACTTAGGTCCACCTGCGGGGTCTGTTTTGGAGATATTTCAAAAAACTGGGTTGAATTGTCCGGGCAGGGCATTGTGACAAAGTTTGCCATCGTTAGAAATAAAGAATCAGGGCAATCGTTGAAACCGCCTTATATCAAAGCTTTTATCAAACTGGATGGTGTGGATGCCCCCTTTGAACACATTGTAAAGGGGCTGGCTCTGTCCAAAATGCAAGAGGGGCTCAGAGTGGAGGCGGTCTTCACCAGGCAAAAAACTTCCACCGTCATGGAGATTGATCATTTTAAACCGGTTAACAGGGAACCAAAATTTAAACTTGGATATTCCTATGATGAACTTGAGGAGGGTATGTCCGACTCTTTTACCAAGACCATTAGTGAGACTGATGTTTATTTGTTTGCCGGGATATCTGGCGATTTTAATCCCATGCACATGAACGAAGAGTTTGCAAAAACCACTCCCATGGGTACGCGTATTGCCCACGGAGCCCTTCCCCAATGTCTGATCGCACCGGTATTGGGCATGAAGCTGCCGGGACTTGGTACCATAGCTCTCGAGATCACCACCCGGTTCAAGGCCCCCACCTATTTCGGGGACACCATCACGGCCACAGGGGAGGTGGTGGAAAAGCTGCCCGAAAGACGATGGGTGAGAATGGATCTGACCTTTACCAACCAGCACAATGAACTGGTTGCCCAGGGGTCTGCCCTGGTTCTGCCGCCCATGGCCTGAGCAGGGATCTCAAGCTTTTTTATCCTATGTCATGGTACTGGGATCATTTAAATCTGGGTTCAAACATAAAAAGGAAATATCCATGGAAGACGCATTCTCCACAAAATCAAGTTATCAGCAATATTTTTCAAAGGCCCATGACAGGGTGAGAAAGGCGGTACGTGAATTTATCAACAAGGAGGTAAAGCCCTTCATTGATGACTGGGAAGAAGCCGGGGAATTTCCCAGGGATATGTATAAAAAAGCCGCCGAAGTCGGTATCCTGGGCATGGGTTTTCCCGAAGAACTGGGGGGGACTTCCGGGGATATTTTTTTCCAGGTGGTTACCACGGAAGAATTGATGCGAGCCGGATCCGGTGGGTTCACCAGTGGTCTTGGTTCTTTGAACATTGCCCTGCCGCCCCTGGTGGCCTTTGGCACGGATGAACAGAAACAAAAATTTGTGGCTCCGGTATTGGCCGGGGAGAAAATAGCAGCTCTCGGTATCACAGAACCCGGTGGTGGGTCCGATGTGGCCAATTTAAAGACCACGGCCCGGGCCGATGGAGATTTTTATCTGGTTAACGGCAGCAAGACCTTTATCACCAGCGGTGCCCGGGCGGATCAACTTACCTGTGCCGTGAGAACAGGACCCGAGGGGGCCCACGGCATCAGTTTGTTGGTCATTGAGCGCTCCACCCCGGGATATTCCGTGTCGAGCAAATTAAAGAAAACCGGCTGGTGGGCTTCTGATACTGTCGAAATATTTTTTGATGATTGCCGGGTGCCCCGGGCAAATCTTATCGGCCAGGAGAACCAGGGTTTTTTTGCAATCATGACCAATTTCCAGCAGGAGCGTCTGGCCCTTGCCATCATGGCCAATATGACTGCAAGGCTGGCCCTGGAGGAATCTGTGGATTATGCAAAAAAGCGCCAGGCCTTTGGAAAAAAGCTCAACGGCTTCCAGGTTACCAGGCATAAGCTTGTGGATATGGCAACCCTGGTGGAAGCCAGCACCGAGTTCACCTATCGGGTGGCCGCCAAAATCGGTGCCGGTGTGGACCAGCTCAAGGAGGTTTCCATGGCTAAAAATTTTGCATGTATGGTCAGTGACAAGGTGACCTACGATGCGGTGCAGATCTTTGGAGGCTATGGATATATGCGGGGGTATCTGGTGGAAAGGCTTTACAGGGATAACAGGATTCTTTCCATAGGAGGGGGGACCACCGAGATCATGAAGGAGATCATATCTTCTTTTGTCATGTGAAAAGGGCAGGGTTTAAACATTTATCACCAGGTCAAACTTGTTTGAGGATCTTTATGGAAAAGACTATCAATGAAGTTTTCAGGAACAGGGCCAAAAAATACAAAAACAGGATTGCCGTTGAAAAAAAATCCAGGGGAGTCTGGGAATCAGCAAGCTGGCACCAGTACTATGGGGCGGCAAGGGATGTAGGCCTGGCTCTCCATTTTTTGGGTATAAAAAAAGGAGACAGGGTCTGCATCCTGGCGGAAAATCGTCTGGAGTGGTTGTATGCGGACATGGGGACATTGGGATTGGGTGGGGTGGTGGTACCCATCTATACCACTCTTCCTCCGGCGGAGGTGGGATATCTGATTGAAAATTGCGGGGCAAGGGTCATCTTTGTTGAGGATAGATCCCAATTGGATAAGGTGCTGGCCTGTCGGGAAAATTTGTCCAACCTGGAACAGATTGTAGTTCTGGACCCAGGGGATGCCGAGGGAAAAGATTTTCTTTCTTTTAAAGAGTTTTCCCGCCGGGGGCGTCAAAAACAAAAAGAATGTCCAGGTTTTTTTGAGCAACTTTCTTGTGGGGTTGAGCCTGATGATATGGCCACCATTGTCTACACCTCTGGAACCACCGGGGTTCCCAAGGGAGCCGTGATAACCCATAAAAATATTATGGCCGTGCTGCGCAGTCTTTCAAGTGTCCGGCCCCGATACTGCTATGACACCGATCAGGTGGTACCTTTTTTACCCCTTTCCCACGTTTATGCCCGGTTTGGCGATCATTTTTTTGGTATATATATCGGGGTAACCGCCTCCTATGCCGAGAGTATCAGCGAGTTTGCAAGGGATATCAAAGAAAGGTGTCCCCATGTGATCCAGGCTGTGCCGAGGGTGTGTGAAAAAATTTATAGAAAGATTTTGGAACAGGTGGACGGGCAGCCTTTGTGGAAGCAAAAAATTTTTAAGTGGGGACATGGTATAGGTATCGAGATCAGCGGCCTTCGGGAGGAAAATAAACCCGTTTCTTTTTTCCTGGCTCTTAAGTATAAATTGGCCTATCTGCTGATTTTTAAGAAGCTGGCCCGGGCCCTGGGGGGCAGGGTGCGTTGGATAACGGCCTCGGGGGCTGCCACATCCCGGGATATCATTCTTTTTTTCAATGCTGCCGGCATCACCGTGGTGGAGGGGTATGGAATGACAGAATGTTGTGCTCCTGCCTGCATGAGCCATTTGGATGATTTTCGCATCGGCACGGTGGGGTATCCAATTCCAGGGGTTGATATCAAGCTGGCCGATGATGGTGAAATTTTGATCAGGGGTGATAATGTATTTGCAGGCTATTGGAAGATGGAGGAGGCCACTAGAAAAGTCTTCACCAAAGACGGCTATTTTAAGAGTGGTGATATCGGGGAATTTGAAGATGGATTTCTAAAAATCACAGACAGAAAAAAAGATTTGATCATCACCTCGGGGGGGAAAAATATTGCCCCACAGAAAATTGAGGGGTTGTTCAAAAGTGATCCTCTTTTCGAGCATGTGATCGTGATTGGAGAAAGCCGTAAATTTTTGACAGCCCTTTTAAACATCAATTTGGTCCAGGCCTCTTTTCTTGCCCGGAAAAATAAAATTTTTTTCGACCGGCCGGAGGAGCTTCTGGAAAGCTCCGATTTTTTAAAAATAATTGCCGTCCATGTGGCAAAAAAAAATGCCCGCCTTGCCCGGTATGAGACCATAAAAAAATATTTGATTCTCAAGAATCCTTTTTCTTCCGTGGGGGGAGAACTCACCGCATCCTTGAAATTGAAACGAAATGTAATTGTAAAACGGCACCGGCAATTAATTGATTCCATGTATGCTGATTTAAATTAAAAGGGGAAAATTCATGTCCATCATTTATGAGAAAAAAGATAGGATTGCCTATATCACCCTTAATCGCCCCCATGCCCATAATGCCCTTGACCCCGAAACCATTGTTCAATTGATTTCAGCCTGGGAAAACTTCAGGGATGATTCCGGGATTCGTTGTGCCATTGTCACAGGGGCAGGAGAGCATACTTTTTGTGCCGGGGCTGATCTTGGTACCCTTGTCCCCTTGTTTACAGGGGGTAAAACTCCCGTGACCGAGGCCGAAAAAAAAGTGGCGGCGGACCCCATGATTATTCAAAAAGCTCTATTGCGGGATCTTGATATCTTTAAGCCCATCATTGCCGGGATCAACGGCCAGGCCATTGCCGGCGGCCTCGAACTGCTTTATTCCACCGATATCCGCATAAGCGCACAGGGGGCCAGGTTTGGTCTCCAGGAGGTAAAATGGGGGATATTTCCCATGGGGGGCTCCAGTGTTAAACTGTCCCGGCAGATTCCCTATGCCCGGGCCATGGAAATGCTTCTTACCGGGGAGTTGATCGAAGCCGATGAGGCATTGGCTCTGGGGTTGATCAACCGTGTGGTTCCCCGGGACAGGGTAATGGAGGAATGTGAACGACTGGCTAAGATCATCATTAAAAATGGTCCAGTGGCTGTTTCAGCGGTAAAAAAAGCTGTGTTGTCTAATATCGGTGTCAGCCTTGCCCAGGGGCTTGCCCGGGAAGTGGAGCTGGCTATTCCGGTTTTTTTAAGCCAGGATGCCCAGGAGGGCCCACGGGCCTTTAAGGAAAAACGGGAACCAAAATTCAAGGGAAAATGATTTACCGGCCGGTTCTGGTTTTGAATAAAGTGTATATAAGAAGAGATGAATCATGCAAATTTTGCCACCGGAAGGGATGGAAAAATTTTTGGGAAAACAGATCGGCTGTTCCGACTGGTTTCCCATTGATCAGGCCAGGATAGATAAATTTGCCCATTGCACCTTGGATAACCACTGGGTTCATGTCGATGTTGAAAGCGCTGGACAGGGGTTTTTCGGCAAGACCATTGCCCAGGCAAATCTTATTGTTTCTTTGCTGACCTATTTTAATGAGAGCTTCATGGTAGTTCCCGAAGGGGCGGTCATGGCTATCTATTATGGGATGAATAAAGTTCGCCATCTTTCCCCGGTCACGGTGGATTCCCATATCCGGGACCGCATCGTCCTGGCCCGTGTGGAAAAAAAGACCCGGGGCAGAATCCTGATCACGGTCAATCACACGGTTGAAATAAAAGGCAACAAAAAACCGGCCTGTTACGCAGAAAGTCTTACTCTGTTTTTTACCAGATGACAGCTTGGAACAAGTGCCCTTGGCAGCATTTATTTGCCGGGGTAAGATAAATAAAGCGGGATTTTTTACACCCCGCTGGGTGTGCGTTCCATGATGATATTTAGTTTTTTGATGCGAAACCGCAGGGTGCTGGGATGGAGTTTGAGTTTTTCCGCCGCCCCGCCTTTGCCGTTGATTTTTCCCCCGGTGGATTTGAGAATTTGCAGTATATGCTTACGTTCCATCTCTTCCAGGGAAAGTTCCATGGGGCGGGGCATAGGTGGTATTGACCGCCCCTGGACCTTGGGGATTTTAAGATGGGGGCCCTGGCTGAGGATAACCCCTCTTTCGACAAGATTTTCCAATTCCCGGATGTTGCCGGGCCATTGATAGGTTAAAAGTTTATCGATCTCCTCTCCTGAGATCTTATTAATCTGCTTGTTCAATCGTTTAGCGCTTTTATTGAGAAAATGCCGGACCAGAATCGGGATGTCCCCGGGCCGGTTTCTCAAGGGGGGGATGTGGATGGGAAAAATATTTAACCGGTAGAAAAGATCCTCCCTGAATCGATTGTTTTTTACCTCTTGCCTTAGATCTTTGTTTGTGGCCGTGATGAGTCTGAAATTTGAAGAAATAGTGGTCTGGCCGCCCACCCGCTCGAACTTATGGTTTTGTAGAACTCTTAGCATTCGTACCTGGATATAGGGGGGGATATCTCCAATTTCATCTAAAAACAAAGTGCCTGTGTCAGCCAGTTCAAAACGGCCCCTTCTCCGGCGGGTGGCTCCGGTGAAGGCTCCTTTTTCGTGGCCGAACAACTCACTGGCGATGAGGCTTTCGGGAAGAGCCGCACAATTGACCCGGATAAAGGGGCCCTCCCGGCGCTGGCTGTTTTGATGCAGGGCCCTTGCAATAAGCTCTTTTCCCACTCCTGTTTCTCCTGTGATGAGAACCGCGGTATCTGTTCTGGCAACAGATTCCACCAGGGAAAAAACCTGTTTGATGGCCTCACTTTTACCAATAATTTCACCCCCTGCTAAATTTTCGCGATATTGTTCCTCGTAGTATTTTTTTTCTTCTCTTTCTTTTTGGTAAAGGTTTTCCAAGGTCTGGTAGACCCTTGCATTATCGATGGCGATGGCGGCCTGGGCCGCAAAGTAGTTCAAAATTTCCAGGTCGGATTCCTTAAATACACTTTTAAACAGGCGATTGTCATGGTAGAGTACCCCGATTAAACGATTTTTAAGGCGCATGGGGACACAGATCAGGGAGCGTATTCTTTCCCATTTTGCGAACTTGTTTTCCGGGTCCCCGACAGGCTCGAAGATCTCTCCTTTTTCCGACAGGGCAATCTTTTCCACAATTTTCATCGAGGCCGCAAAACCCCTGGACAAAATTTGCTTCTGGGTCAGATTTTTTGCAGCTTCCAGGTGCAGGTCTTGAGGACTTTTCCCGGCAAGAAAGATTGCCCCTCTTTCTGCTGCTGTTATGCGGTTGACAGTTGAGATGATTTTTCCCAGAAGATCATGGGTGTTTCTCATATTGGTGATCTCCTGGCCGAGATTTAAAATTTCCTTGAGAAGGCTTTCCTTGTTTGAAGAATCCTTGATCAGAAATAAAAAATCATCGGGGATCAGATGTTTGTCTATGGAAGCCAGGGTCTTGACCAGGGGAGCCGCAGTTTTTCCGGCCTCTTCTTTTTGGCCCTTTTGTTCCATGAGCCGAGCCATGGAAAGGCCCACATGGGCCAGGTAAATTTTATGGCCGGACCGGCGAATTTTTTCCAGGGCCTGTTTGTAGATATAAATTATTTTCTCAAAGGGGGCCTTTCTTTTTTCCATGGCCATGGCCTTGTAATAATCGGCAACGCCCTGCATGAAGAGGTTGTGGCTTTTTTTTGTGTGATCCAGCTCTTGTTCCAGGGAGAATCCTTTGATTTCCGGATATCGTTTTTCTTCCATGGCCCAGGCGATTTCTAGTAAAAATGGATCCTGAACCACCTGGAAATATTTTTTTTTACTTAAGGTCAGGTAACTTCGGAGATATTTTACGGAAGATTTATTGTCTTTGAGCTTGAAACTGGCATGGGCAAGGGATAAAAGCCCATAGATTCGTGACCGGTTGCTTCGGCTTATAATGGCTTCGTCCAGGGCTTTGTTGTAGTAATGGATGGCCTCTTCAAAGCGGTTGAGCATTCCAAGCAGGGACCCCATGGCAAGGGAGGCATAGGTGGCAATGCCTACATCTTTGGTGTTTGTGCAATGCCGATGCACGGAATCTATCATACCCATTCCCTGGGTGATGTCTCCGGTCAGGCCTGAAGCGTGTCCTGCAATAAGCTTTGCAATGCAGTCGAATCGGCTTTCAGGCGGAGTTTCAATGGTGGGGATATGGGCCTCATAGTTGGAAAAGGCCTGGTGGAAAGAGCCCTGCCAATAGAGAAGAAACATTTCAAATAATTGCAGGGGGCGAATAAGAGAGGTGTTATTATTTGCTTTGATCATGGCCCTGCCGGATTTAAATTGTTTTTCGGCCTCTTCATATTGTCCGAAAAACAGTTCCTGATGGGCCAGATGCAGGTGTAACAGGGGAAGACAGGTTGTGTCTCCTATATTTTTTGCTTTGATAACGGCCTTTTTTAATGTGGATTGGGCCTGTTGATAGTTCTGGCTTGTGGTCCAGATCTTGGCATATTGAAGGGTTATCTCCACAAAAAGAGTATCGGATTGCTTTCCTGTGAGTTGTGCAAGATCCTTGATGGCCTTGTCATAGTATTTTTTTGCCCTGTCAATCCGGCAGGCTTTTCTTTGTTTATTGCCTTCTTTGAGCAGCAGGCGGCACCCCGGAATTGTGTTTTGCATTTTTAGCAGGTGCTTTGTTAACTGCTCATTTTTTCCTGGGAGATCCGGCAGTTCCGATGACAAAATCTCCAGGGCTTTGGCATGGAGTTGGCGTGTTTTTTCCGGTGTCAGCAAGGTCCTGATCCAGGTGAGTTTATCAAGATCGGTAAAGCTGAATATACCGGTATCACGGGTTTTAAGCCAAAGTCTTTCACACCCGTATTCCAGGGCAGATAAAACAACCAGGGCTTTTTTGCCGGTTATTTCTATAACCCAGTCGATGGAAAATTCCTCTTCAAAGATGGAGGCATGGCTCAAGATGTCCAGTTTGCCGTCTTTTTCCAATGTCGATTCCTTTTTTTAAAAAATCATCTACCCTGCGCTGTTCAAATTTATAAATTAGATTGTTTATCAGCACATCGCAAGTAAAATAGATAATTTTGCTTATAACAATTTTATTGTGTGTGATTATTGGAGTTTTTTTTGAAAAAAAGAGAGTAGAAAAGTTTTGCGGCCGGGATGATCCCGACCACAAAACCTGGATGCGCAAATTAAACTTTAAACCTGCCCACCAGCTGATCAAGCTTGGCTGCCAACTCGGACAGATCTTCAGCACTCAGACTTACCTGACCACTTTTGTCAGCTATTTCGCCCGAGGACTCATTGACATCTGTGATCTCTTTTGTAATTTCATCGGCCACGACAGAACTTTGACTCACATTCTGGTTTACCTCTTCGATGCCAGTGGAAGCCTGGGCAATGTTTTCAGCTATTTCCCTTGTGGCGGATGATTGTTCCTCCACCGCTGTTGCAATAGTGGCTACAATATCGTTGACATCGGAAATAACTGTTCTGACTTCACCTATACCGGCCAGGGTACCGGTGGAACTTTCCTGGATATTATCTATCTTTTCTTTTATATCCATGGATGCATCCGAAGTCTGTTTGGCAAGATCCTTAATTTCATTGGCAACAACGGCAAACCCCTTGCCGGCTTCCCCGGCTCTAGCAGCTTCTATGGTGGCATTCAAAGATAATAGGTTAACCTGTTCGGAGATATCGGTAATGGTTTCCACTACCTGACCGATGGCCTGGGCGGCAACTCCTAATTGGTTCATCTTATCCGTGGATTCATTCACTTTTTCCACAGCACTGACAGAAATTCCCCTGGCTTTTTCGGCATTCTGGGCAATTTCATTAATGGTGGAATTCATCTCTTCTGCTGCGGATGCCACTGTATTAACGTTGTTGCTGGACTGCTCCATGGCGGCGGAGACAGAATTCATATTGGACGTCATCTCTTCGGCGGCGGTGGCCACGGTATTGGACTTTTGGGATGTCTGTTCAGCACTGGACGACATTGATTCAGCAATGGATGATAATTGCGTAGAAGAAGACGAAAGAGTATCCACCCCCTGGCTAATCTCGGTAATCATGGTCTGGAGCTTGCCGATAAAGGTATTAAATGCCTGGGAAAGTATTCCAACTTCATCCTTGCTGGCAACCGTTAACCGCTTGGTCAGATCCCCTTCGCCCTGGGAAATCTCTCCAAGCCCTTCCACGGCATCATTGATGGGCCGGATAATCTGCAAAGCAACCACAAAAATCAATAGCCCCACAATAACCAGAACAATGATCCCGACAATGATATTATATTTTATCATTTGATTCACGGCACCCATGAACTCATCTTTAT
>JAAELK010000003.1 GCA_024226935.1 Desulfobacteraceae bacterium | reverse complement strand
TCAACTTTTTTGTTTTTTGACCGATGTGTTCAATCAGATTTAGATTATGAATTCAATAGGTTATATACCAGCCTGGCAACTTCTCAATAAATATAGGGGGAATAACAGTCAAAGTAAAAAGCGATCTGACTCCCAAAAGAGATCAAAAACAGGCGTTTTCTGACCATAAAGGCCCTGATAAATTTACAGAAGAAATCAAGGTTTTAAAAAAGGAATTGGCAATAGCAAAAGAGGAACGTGACATATTTAAAAAAGCTTGGCCATCTGCAACTCCCAACCATTGTTTTGGGAATAAATCAAATGTCGAATTTCTAAGGCCATTGAATATATCCGTTCAAATTCTTTTTCCTGTATTTATCAACGATTTTTCTTTTTAGAAGCCCTGGCCTGTTTGCTTTTCTTCCTTGCTTTTGACTTTTTTTTCTTTGCAGCTTCCAGTAAATAATGATCTGGATTTTTTTCGTGGATTTTTTCCCGCTTAAAACAATCCCACCATGACATACTTCCATGGATATCATTCAAGTTATGATTGTCAAAATCACCCTTTAACTTTTCAAGGCAGTATTCTTCCCCCTGGTCCAAAACTCTCTCAAATTCTTGATACCCAATTACCCCAGGCATAATCACACCATTTTCAAATCCCTTTTGTATTACATTTGTGATCTCTTTTGGACAAAGATCACAGGTAATACTTGCAAGAAGTCCCCAGAAGTCTGAAGTTTCATCGGCTTCATCACCTGTAAATAATGTGCCGAAAAATTCCACAGCCTCTTTTCTTAAAATATATCCCTCAACAACGGCATATACCAGTGCCTGGCATGCAGATATTCTGCAATAAACATCACTGTTTTTATTAAGTATCATTGTCTTGATATGATCGATAACCCCGCCGCAGGTGTTAACTAAAATTGCCGGAAGATCCGATGTGGATATATCACCAAACAAGCTGTCGGGTAAATCATCGGGCAGACTGAAAATATCTATTATCAGCTCATGGGCAAGTGGTTCCTTGAAATGTCCAAGCAGCATCACACCATAGATATGATCATAAAGCTCTTGGTTTTCTGTATATTCATGGGGATTTAAAAGAAGTTTTTCAAGGATATCGATCAGAGAAGGGGTGATTTCATCCTTTAAAACCAAAGCTGCTTCAACATATTCTCTTTTATAGATACCGTCACATATTTTAAAGCTGTCAAGTATTTTTACAATTTTATCATTCATTCTTATTTTCCTTTCATGGTTTCCATTATCGCCTTGAAACTGTTTAATCTCGATTCAATATTTTCTATGATTTCATGGGCCAGAACATCAGGCTCTGGAAGATTATCCAGGTCGGCCAGGCTTTTATCCTTGATCCAGAAAATATCCAGATTTGTTTTATCCCTGGCCAAAATTTCATCAAGGGTAAATTTACGCCACCGACCGCCTTCATTGTTTTTGTTCCAGGTTTCAGATCTTTTATGCCTGTTTGCAGGATTATATAATTTGATAAACTCCTGGAGGTGCCCAAAATCCATGGGGCGTTTTTTGGGGGTATGGTGAACATTATTTCTGTAATCATAAATCCAGACTTCCTTTGTCAAAGGATCTTTGGATGCGGGCTTGTTGTCAAAAAACAATACATTTGCCTTTACGCCCTGGGCATAAAATATGCCTGTGGGCAGGCGCAAAATTGTGTGGAGCTGTGTTGTTTTCAGCAGTTCTTTTCGAACTAGCTCCCCTGCACCGCCTTCAAACAAAACATTGTCGGGGAGGACAACGGCTGCCTGGCCCGTGATTTTTAATTGTGTCTTGATGTGTTGGAGAAAATTGAGCTGTTTATTGGAGGTGGTTGCCCAGAAATCCTGACGGTTGTAGCTGAGATCCTGTTTTTTTTGCTTGCCGTCTCCATTGGTAATGGTCACACTGCTCTTTTTGCCAAAGGGCGGATTTGCCAGCACATAATCGTACCTGGTCCCGGTATCGGCAACAAGGGCATCGGCCGAAGAGATAAAGTTTTTTCCGTCAATTTCTCCAATATTATGTAAAAACATATTCATCAGGCACATTCTTTTTGTGTTGGCCACAATTTCATTACCATAAAATGTATTGTTTTTTAAAAATGCTTTTTCTTCACGGTCAAGTTTGCTGTTTTCTACAATATAATCATAGGCGGCAAGGAAAAAACCTCCTGTACCACAGGCGGGATCCGCTATGGTTTTCAGAGGTTGCGGCCGGATACAGGCCACCATGGCCTGGATCAAAGCCCGGGGGGTAAAATACTGGCCTGCCCCGCTTTTTGTGTCTTCAGCATTTTTTTCCAAGAGCCCTTCGTAAATTTTTCCCTTTACATCCACCCCCAGCAGATTCCACTCTTCCCCGTCGATCATATCAATGATCTTTAAAAGCTTGGCGGGGTCCTGGACCTTGTTCTGGCTTTTGGTAAAGATCTGCCCCAGTATCCCTTTTTCCGTGGATAAACTGCGAAGAAGCTGGTTGTAAAAGCTTTCAAGGGCAGCTCCCCTTTTATCGGCAAGGGTGGGCCAGTCGCAAACGTCACCGTCCTTTATTTCCACACCTTTTTCGTTCTTTAACCTTGGAAATTTCAACCCTTTATTGTAGGCGGGCTTATTTGCTTCATGGGCCATTTTTAAAAAGAGCAGATAGGTGATCTGCTCCAGGTAATCACCATAGCCCACCCCGTCATCCCGGAGCACGTGGGCAAAATTCCAGACCTTTGATATTATTTCCGATCCTGTCATTATTTTAATTCCTTAATCGTTTTTTCAAAATCGTCATCTTTTTTACTTTCCATCAACAATCTATTCCTATGGTATTTTTCATACTTATCCATGGCTAATTTATCTGCAATTTGTTTTGTGACTGACCCTGCATTGGTTAATATTTCCTGACCGTTAAATTGTAAAAATGCATCCAGTTTTTCTTCAGTTTTTAAATTATAATTTACTGCCAGATTTTACCGTCAGCAGCAGTTGTTGCAATTTTTGCAACAACTGAATCTCTTTCTAATTCACCTGTCCCGATGATATTTTTTATATGCCTTGATATGCCGCTTTTATCTATGTCAAAGAGTCTGCCATCTGATTTAAAGTCAACCAAATGGTTTCATCTTTTAATAACCGCCATGGGCGGACCCGGGATTTTACCCTTGGCTCCGCCACAACAAAGATTGAAACTCTCTTCTGGAATATCGGGAGTTTCATATAAAAATATCAACTGTTATTTTACCGTCAGCATCAGAATAGAAAAGAAAATTATTAGCCGGGGTTAATGCATCATTCATTGTTTCTTCCTGATTTTTTTTGAGGTGGTTTTCTTCTTTGGTTTTATTTTGGCCTTTGCCAGGATCTCTTTTGCAGCTTTTTTGGCCTGAATTTTCTTTAAGAGAACCCTTGCAGGCTCATAATCCTTTTCTTTTTTGCAGGCAGCAAGTTCAGTCTCATCCAGCAACCTTCCTTCAAAGGCTTTTTTTAAAATGCTCTGACGCAGAGCTTTGGCTTTTTCGAGACTTTGCTTTATGGTTTGCTCCAGTTTATCACACACCGACAGGCGGGTTTCGATTTCCTGAACTATTTGGTGTTGTTCTTGGATTGAGCAGATTGGAATAGGATAATTTCCTAATTTTTGGCCATTAATGTTTGATTGATTAACACCATCTGTTTTAACATATGAGCCATAAACTTTCGCTGGATGTGAATTTAAAAACCAATTAAGAAATGAACTTTTAATAATTGAATTTAAATGATTTAATCTTATTAAATAGCCAGCAAAAATAGCCTTTCTTTCTCCTTTATATTCAACAGTTTTTCCTACAAGTTCAGGGCTATTCGTTCTATTAAATAATATATCTCCAGGTTCTAATTTATACTGTAAAATTTCTTCTTCATTATTTGAATATTTTAAATTTTCCCAGTCAATTTTCCCATCTTGCATATTCCCCATTCTTAAGACAATCACTCTACCTTCTGAAAGTGATTTGGCTGAAGAACCATATTCAACACCTTTAGAGAGATTGCCTATGCATTCAAAATACCAATTTTCAGGTATAATAAGGTTAAGAGATTTGACTGGTTGATTGAAAGTTTTTAGTTTCTTAGGCTTCCCCGGCTTCTTCCCTTCCCTACCGGAAGCTTCCCATAACGCCACCTTTTTTTTCCATTCATCCAATTGCACTTGGTGGTGATTTTCCCGCTCTTTCTTTATTTGGGAAAGAAGTTCTTCTGCCATGGGAAGATTTGTCTGCTTTTCCCGCCATTTTCTGGTGAGTTCCCCTTCAAAGGCTTTTTTAAGAACAGCCTGTCGGTAAATTTTCAACTGCGCCTGTGCTTTTTCAAGGTCTGCAACCCCGTGGTCAATCCTTGTGAAAAGCTGGTCTATCTTGGCTACTATGGCCCGTTGTTCGGGGAGGGGTGGGATTTTTATATTTTGTTTTTCTATGTGCTGATAATGTCTCGCATATCCCTTATCAGATATTTTATGCACTAATATTTTTGTAAAATTTGATAATAATTTTGGTTCGATGATTTTTTTGGGTTGCAATACTTTTGTGCCATCAGCACCAGGAGCAAAAGGAAATGTTATTGTTTTAATTATTTTAGTGTGATCGCCAAATACTAATACAGGTAATTCACATTCTAATATTTTAGATTCATCATTTGTGTAACCACCAATTATTTCTTGGCCTTGATCAACAACTGCTATTTTCCCTTTTGCTAAATATTCCTTCTGCTTTAATTTTTGTTTTGTGGTTGAAATTTTATCAACTACATCCTTATATGGTAATTCAACCCAATCATCTCTCATTACGCCGCCAATACTTCATTCAATTTATCAATTATCCCATCCATATCTCTTCCAAAAAGCTGGTACATTTTCCCCCGGCCCCCCCTTGCGTCAAAGGGGGTAAAATCCAGGTCGTCAACCTCCAGGTGGTAACTGCTTATCACATGTTCTTTTAGCATGCGAAGCCACTCCATCTGTTCCGGGGAAAACCGGTTATGTTTACCCGCATTTTGCCTAAAAATCCAGTTTTTAAAATTTTCATCCATGGTTTTATCGTAGGCTTTTAGGCTGGAATCTATACCACACACCCTTCTGATAAGGGAAACAAGGGCTGTCAACTGGTCTTCGGGGCAGGATGTTTTAACTTTTTCAACGGCATCAAAGGCATCCCATACATAGCTCGGAGCCAGCACGGGCTTATCTGTTTTCAGTTTTTCAAAAACCTCCCGGATCATTTTAAAGGTGATGTTTTTGCGGTTATGGGGCTGGTTGTAAAAAATCTCCAGGGCTTTTATCTCGTCCCTGTTTTTTTCCATGTAGTCGGTAAAATCCTTGATGATCTTTTTTGCCTTATCAATGGAGGCCGTGTCCCATTCAGATTTTGTTACCATATCAATATTAACGGCATCAATTATCTGTTCGTGCTGCTTTCTGACATTTTCAAGGTAATCGTTGAGTTCGCCGTTAAAGCTTGAGGCTGCGTCTTTGATCAACTCTTCCTGGATTTTTTTTCGGCTTTTTTTATTGTTTTTGCTGTTTTTTTGTTTTCGGGAATATCTTTTATCAGCTTTTTTGCCCCTATTTTTATTTCATCGGGGTCAAAGGCCGATAACAGCTCTCTGGATATCTGTTTCAAATTTTTACCACCGGAAAATTCCAGCAGTTTTTCTTTTTGTTTTTCGTTAATCTGGTTTTCCAAGCGGATCAGGCGGTTTGCCAGGGATAAAAAAAGGTCCTCTTCGGCCACCCCCATGGTGACGGCCCCCAATAGATCCTTTAACGCCACTCCCTGTTTTCGTTCCAAGGGTCGGCTGTCGGTTTTTCTGGATTTGGTTACACCCACGGCATCCACAATCACAAAATGTGTTTTTTCTCCCGCCGTTCTTGAAACCAGTTGCAGGCTGTCTTTGTTGATGGTGCGGGTTCCCCTTCCCTTCATCTGCTCAAAATAATTGCAGCTTTTCACATCACGCATGAAAAGCAACACTTCCAAAGGTTTTACATCGGTTCCCGTTGCAATCATATCCACGGTTACAGCAATTCTTGGATAATAAGAATTTCTAAAACGGTTTAAAACCGATTTTGGATCTTCCGTGGCTTTGTAGGTGACTTTCTTACAAAATTGGTTGCCCTCATCAAACTCGTCCCGGATAATTTTTATTATATCATCGGCGTGGCTATCGGTTTTTGCAAACACAAGGGTTTTGGGAACTTCATAATCACCGTTTTCATCCAGGCGATTGGGATAAAGACTTTTTTTTAACGCCCTTTTATATTCTTTTATCACATTTCGTATCTGGCTTGTATTCACCACCGATCTGTCCAGATCGTTTTTCCGGTACACCGTGTCCTTGTCTTCTCGCTGCCAGCGTTGTTTGCGGGTAAGCTTATCACGCCTGTCCACGTACCACCCGGCCTTTACTATCTCTCCTTTTTTAGAAATCCTAGTTTCAATTGTATAAACATCATGGGAAACGTTTACCCCGTCTGTCACCGATTCTTCATAGGAATATTCACTCACAAGGTTTTCATTGAAAAAACCAAAAGTTCGCTTGTCCGGGGTTGCGGTCAGGCCAATGAGAAAGGCATCAAAATAATCCAGCACCTGTTTCCACAAATTGTAAATGGAGCGGTGGCATTCATCGATCACAATAAAGTCAAACAGCTCAATGGGAACCGTTGACGAATATTCCACGGGCATGGGCTGTTTTTTATTGACAGCTTTTTGCATCCAGGTAGATTCGTTGGGGTTATCCTGCTCTGCCGTTTCATCTAAATTTTCCCCCTTTAAAATAGAATACATTCGTTGGATAGTTGAAATACACACCTGGCTGTCCGAAGCTATATACCCCGATGTCAATCTCTGGACATTATAAAGCTCGGTAAATTTTCTATTGTCATCTCCTGGCAAAAAGGTCATAAACTCCTGTTCTGCCTGTTCTCCAAGATTTTTTGTATCAACTAAAAACAAAATTCGTCTAACATCGGCATGTTTTAAAAGCCTGTAAACAAATGTTGCTGCTGTAAAGGTTTTTCCAGCCCCGGTCGCCATTTGTATCAAAGCCTTCGGGCGGTTTTTTTTAAAGGAATATTCCAGATTATTAATAGCTTTTATTTGGGCTTTGCGTAAACCTGTCTGGTCCAGGCCGGGCAGATCAAAGAGTTTTGTCCTGAGATTTTTTCCTTTTTTCAACCATTGTGCCATGGTTTCGGGTCTATGGAAGGCAAATACGTTGCGACCCCTTGGTTTTGGATCTTTGTAATCGGTAAAACGCGTTATCACCCCGGTACTTTCATAAACAAAGGGTTTATTAGGGCCTGTTTGTAAAAAGTTAGACTTTGAATATACAGATGGACTCAAAATTACTTATTCACACCCTGTGAGTGAATAGGATTTAGTTTACGATTGAAGACTTGACCATAAACGAGGTGCTTTTGAATATCAATAGCTCAATGATTATACTACTCACTTGATACAAAATTTATTGACAAAAAACTAATTCCTATCTATAAATAGTAAGGTTTTACATAGATTGAACTAGTAAGCAGGCTGGCCTGCATTATAGATATTCAGATGACCGTGGGTGCTGGGTTCTCTGACAAAAAAGAGTTTGTCCCCTTGAAAGATTAGAACCAGGAAACACAAGATAAATTGAAAAACTTTCACGATCTCGATATTGATCCAATACGACAATCAATGGGAACAGGTAATTTTTCAGGATTACCGCCTTGGACAGTTGTCTATTACAGACTAATTCACTCAATTTGCAATCGTGGCAGGGTATTGCCCGGAGGTGTATGATGTTCCAACGTTTTCTTTTTGGATTAATTGTTTTGATGGTACCAGGGATGGTGTATTGCCAGACACAGCAACTTACATTGCCCGATGCGCTGGATATCGCCTTGGAACATAATCTTACAGTTTCAAATGTGCGTTTACATCAAACATCGGTCTCAAAAAATGTAGACGCACTGCGTACCAAAAGGTATCCGGTATTGAGTGTTTCAGGCGGTACTTCAAAAAATTTAGAATCCCAGAATTACACCTTTGAAAAAGGGGTGTGGGGCAATTATCCCACTGTGGGTGATATTCCTTCTAAGGATATTACAATAGAAAGTGCAAATGATTTTACCGGCATGGCTATGCTCTCTGCTGTGCTGCCTCTTTCCCAGCAATACAGTATAGACTTGAATATAAAACAAGGTACAGTCAAATACGATATTGCAGGAGAGCAGCTCAGGCTGGCAAAGCAGGATATTGCCCGTGCGGTAAAGCAGCAATATTTCGGGATTATCCAGGCCCACAATGATCTTGATGTTACCATGGAATCCATTCTATTCTATAAATCTTTACAAAAATTGGTGACCAACTATGTTGCTCAACAGACCGCGTTTAAATATGAGCTGCTGGAAGTTAATTCCAAACTGGCCCAGCGGCAATTAAATGCCCAAAGCGAACGCAATCGCCTTGCCACCAGAAAAGAACAGCTGAATAATCTGCTGGGCAGGGATATCAATATGGATTTTAATGTTACAAAATTGCCCACCCTCCAAGGCGTTTCCACCGATGTCGATGAAGCCATTGCCCGGGCACTCAAACTGCGTCCGGATATACGTATGTCAAAGTTAAATATTAAAGATGCAAAATTAGGTTATGATATAAAAAAAGCAGACTACATACCTATTATTGATCTTTCAATGGGCTATAGCAGATTTTATAACTATGATTTGATTCCCGATACCGAGTCCTATGTGGGGTTACGTGTCAAATGGGAATTTTTTGACTGGGGTCGTAAAAAGAATTTACTGGCGAGCGAAAACAGCAAAATTCGCCAGGCCGACAACAAAGCTATTGAGACCAAAAATAAAGCAGAAATTGATGTGAAAAAGTGTTTACGACAACTCAATGAGTCCGAGCAGTCTGTGGTGGTAGCCGAACTTTCCAGGGCCGCTGCAAAGGATAAATTACAGGTTTTGATGAATCAGTATAAGCAGCAGGCCATATTGTTGCAGAAGGTATTGGATGCCGAGACCGGTTTTAAACGAGCAAATAATAAATATAGTTCTGCGATTTTGTCCGTTTGGGAATCGCAGGCCAAACTTGAAAAAGCCTTGGGAGAGATATAAATGACTAACCTTAGCCGTGCACTGATTGGTGTGATCCTAATATTGTTATCCGGCTGTGATTCCCCGTCAGTTCCGAAAGCAATCACATCGGTAAGGGTGGTTTCTTTAGAGTATGCACATAATAATCTGGGGCGGACATACTCAGGACAGATTGTACCGGCAACCCAGGTTGATGTGGCCTTTCGCACCGATGGGTATATCAAGGAAATTACAAAGGTTAAAGGTGTGGATGGAGCCCCCAGAATTTTGCAGACAGGTGATGTGGTCACCAAGGGTAAAATTTTGGCAAAAGTGACCGATGAGCAGTACCGTGACCAGGTTGCATCCGCCAAGGCGCAATTGATCAAAGCAAAAGCGGCATTAATTAAAGCAAAGGCTGACTTTGGGCGCGCCCGGGCTTTGAAGGCTCAAGATAGTATTACAGCTCCAAATTACGATTCCGCCCAACAAGAATATTCAACAGCAAAGGCAGAAGTTGATTCCGCGGCTGCACAATTGGACGCAACAAAGCAAACCCTGGGTGATACTTTATTGATAGCGCCCTTGAAGGGTGTCATCCTCCAGAGAAATATTGAAGTTGGCAGTCTGGTTCACTCGGGGACTACAGGATTTACCATGGCCGATACCTCCATGGTAAAAGCACAGTTTGGAGTGCCTGATATGGTTCTTGCCAATATTTCCAAAGGAGATACCATTGGTGTGCGCACAGCTTCCTATCCCAAAAAAGTATTTCAAGGAGTGGTTTCCGAAATTTCCGAGGGTGCTGATCCCAGAACCCGGGTGTTCCAGGTATATGTAAAACTTAATAACCCACAAGGGTTATTACGTGTTGGAATGGTTGCTTCGGTGGAGGTTGCTGTAGGTTCCAAAGAGCCAGGCGGTATCCTTGTGCCCATACGGGCCGTTGTTAAATCCAAGAACGATGGTTTTGGGGTCTATGTGATTGTCAAAAAAGATGGTCAAACCCTGGTTAAATTACGCTCCATCGAGGCAGGATCTGTCTTTGGCAATAAAATCCATGTCCTGTCCGGGGTTCAGGCCGGTGACAAGATTGTTGTGGGTGGTACAGCCCAGGTGGTTGATAATCAACAGGTCAACGTGGTTCCTTAAATTGGAGTATTGATAATGTCTTTGGATAGCCAGAACAGCGATCATTATAAAAAGCACAACACTGCACGCTATTTTGTTGAAAATCAGCATGTGGCCTGGGCCTTGTTAATATTTGTAATTATTTGGGGCGCTTATAGTTATTTGCATATGCCAAAACGAAAGGATCCCAATATTCCGGTAAGGGTTGCCATGATTACAACAACCTGGCCCGGCCACGATGCAATGCAGGTCGAAGGACTTGTTACAAAGGCCGTTGAAAGTAAAATTGCGGAAAATTCTTTTTTGCAGCAGCCCAATAATCGTAAATTTTCAATCAAATCTCTGACCCTGCCGGGAGTATCCATGGTTCAGGTGCAGCTGGCCCCAGGAACCAACAGGGATATTGCCTTTAATGAACTCAGTAATAGACTTGCTGATATTAATGACTCTTTACCCCAGGGGGCAGGTCCCATAAAATTAGATGCCAAGTTTGGAGACACTTCTGCTGTAATGCTTTCAATAGCAAGTCCCAGGGCCTCCGATGTGGAAATTCATTTGCGCGCAAAGGATATTGCCGGTGCCTTGGAAAAAATCCGCAGCCAGAAAAGGGATGGGAAAGACCGTGCAGCAATAGTGATTGCAGCACCCTTGGATGTGGATCCGGTAGCCATGCAAAGCATGTTCCGTTTATTTGGGCTATGGCTTGTTAAAAAGGATATGGCCAAGGATATTGAACTATTGTCGGGACCTGGGTTCATGGGGATTGATTTTGCAACTTCCCAGACTGACAAGGCCTTGCTGGATGGGGGAACTGACTTTCTTTTTAAAAAATTTGGCGCAACACAATTTTCTCCTGATGCATGGGAACCGGTTGTTCTGCGCGGCCTGTCAAAGGTTGAAGCAAAACTTAAAAAAGTGGCAGGTGCAAAATACAGCTATCGTCAATTAAATGATTTTTCCGAAAGCATAACGGCTAATTTAAAAACCATTCCCCAGGTTTCAAGGGTGCTTCGCTCGGGTGTACTGCAAGAACAGGTAGATCTTAGCTATTCCCAGGATATTCTGGCGGCATATGGTGTGGTGCCAGCCCAGATTAAACAGGTAATAAGCCAGCGAAATACACTCATACCCGCCGGTGTGCTCCAGACCCAGGATATGAACACTGTACTGGAATTCAATGGAGCTTTTAAAAATATAAGCCAGATTGGAGATCTGATTGTAACCAACTCAAAAGACGGTACTCCTGTTTATTTAAGGTCAATTGTCAATATCCGTAAAGGATACCAGGATCCGCCGCGGCTTTTAAGTTATTATACCACCAAGTCCGGGAATGGAGCATGGCAACGCAATCGTTGCGTTAATGTGTGCGTGCAGATGCACGCTGGTGAGCAGATAGGAGAACTTGGCAAGGCAGTGCAGGCAAAGCTTGCAAAGATAACTAAGACTTTGCCCGATGACTTGATAATTGGGCGGGTGTCCGACCAGCCAACCCAGGTTGCAGAAAATATCGATCTTTTCATGGGAGCCCTTTATGAAGCAATACTCATTGTTGTTTTAATAGCTCTCATAGGATTTTGGGAGTGGAGGTCAGCATTCTTGTTAATGCTATCCATACCCATTACCCTTGCCATGACCTTCGGGTTTATGTATATACTGGGTATTAATCTTCAGCAGGTATCAATTGCGGCATTGATTATTGCATTGGGATTGCTGGTTGATGACCCCGTGGTGGCAAACGATGCCATAAAGCAGCAAATGGCCCTGGGAAAACCCAGAAAAGAAGCCTCCTGGTTAGGGCCGACTTTATTGGCCACGGCCATATTGTTTGCAACCATAACAAATATAGTTGCCTATCTGCCTTTTTTGATGCTGTCCGGCAACACAGGAGATTTTCTTTATAGTCTGCCCATGGTAATAACCTGTTCCCTTGTATCATCAAGGATAGTCTCCATGACCTTTGTTCCCCAATTGGCAAGCCTACTTCTCAAGCCGGATTCCAAAAAAAATCAAAGTATGGAAGAGCGACGTACCCATGGCCTGACAGGTAAATACTATCGCTTTATGGGGTATGCAATTGACCATAGAAAAATGTTTTTGCTGGGGGCATTAGTTATTATTATTTTGGGGTTTGCCATGAAATCCCAGTTAAAAACTTCATTTTTCCCCCATGATGTCCAATATCTGTCAACCGTGGATATCAGGTTGAAAAACGATGCAAACCTTCCAACCACCAACAGGGTTGCAAAATCCATAGAAAAACTGGTTCGCAAGGAGGCAAAAAGGTTCGCCGAGCAGGTAGGGTATGAAAAACCAGATGATTTATTAAAATCAATAACCACCACAGTGGGAGGAGGAGCACCAAGGTTCTGGTTCAGCGTGACCCCCGAACAAAGACAGAGCAATTATGCCCAATTAATTGTCCGGCTGTCTGATAAAAACTTAACGCCTCAATTTGCTCCGGCACTCCAGGCTTTTTTAAGCACCAGGGTGGTTGGTGCTGATATTGATGTGAAACAATTGCAGACCAACCCAGTTACCTATCCTGTGGCAATAAGAATATCATCCAAGGTAACTCCCGGCAGCAGTCAAGAGTTACAGGAAATAAAACAGCTCAGGGAATATGCAGATAAGGTAAAAAATATAATTCGTAAATCCCCTTGGGTTCGTTCTGTCCGGGATGACTGGGGTAAGGAAAGCTTTGTCTTTAACATTGATGTTGATGAGCAGCGTGCAAGCATGGCAGGTTTGACAAATCAGGATATTGCCATGTCTTCGGGAGCCGGTATAAGCGGAACCAATGTGGGAACACTTCGCCAGGGGGATAAGCAGATCCCCATTGTTGCAAGATTACGCCTGGATCAGCGTGCCAATATCCAAAATGTTGAAAATCTATATGTTTATTCCAGTAAAAATGAGACCAAGGTGCCGCTTATGAGTGTGGCAAATACCCACTATGGATTCCAGACAGAACGTATTCGCCGCCTGGAGCAGTTCAGGACAATTACTGTAATGGCTTATCCTGCGAACGGAGCTCTTCCTTCCCAGGTAATGGCAGATTCAAAGGCAGGGCTTGCTAAATTGAAAGCTTCTCTGCCCGATGGATATCAGATAAACATTGCCGGGGAACAGGCAAGCCAGGTCCACGGTTTTGCAAATCTTGTCCAGGTTTTAATGATTTCTGCCATGGCTATTTTCCTTGCCCTTGTCTTCCAATTTAAGAGTCTTATTAAACCTTTTCTGGTTTTTGCGGCGGTGCCCTTTGGCATGGGAGGGGCAATGTTTGCTCTGTGGATAATGAATAAACCCTTCAGCTTTATGGCTTTTCTCGGAATGGTAAGTCTTGTGGGGGTTATTGTCAGCCATATAATTGTGCTCTTTGATTATATCGAAATATGCCATGAAGCAGGAGAACCCGTAAAGGAGGCCTTGATTGATGCAGGTTTGATGCGTTTGCGGCCCATACTTATTACCATAGGCGCCACAGCCATAGCTCTTGTGCCCCTGGCCAACGAGGGAGGGCCTTTGTGGGAGGGACTTTGTTATGCCCAGATAGGAGGTCTGATATTTGCCACCTTTGGTACCCTTCTGTTCGTACCAACCCTATACGCATTTGTTGTATTTGACTTAAAGTGGATACGCTGGGATATAAAAAAACCATCCCCGGAGAAATAAGCTTTTCCCGTGACAGTTTTTTTTAAATCTGTCATGGGATATTTCGTGATTTTTTAGACTTAAGGATCTGTTCATTTACGACGCAATGTACATCTTTGCCCTTCATCAATTCATCCAGACAAAGGTTGCATGATATGCACTTTGCCTTCCCATGATCACCACTTTTCCACCTGGAAATAAGTGCCGGTTCACTAATGAAAGGCCTTGACATGGAAATAAAGTCGGCTTGATTATTCGCAATTATCTTTGACATTATATTTGGAGAGCGCAACCCTCCGACAAGAATAAGGGGGATCGCAAAGTTTTCCTTCAAAAGTTTAGAATATTTGAGAAAATATGCCTCATCTTCTTCCGACTTTATATTTTTCGAAGATATACAAGTAATATTGGCAGTCGTGCCGCCACTGACTTCAATGGCGTCTATTCCCTTCCTGATATAGTGTCCAGCAATTTCAACAAATTGATCTATATCCAGACCCCCCTCCACATCACAACAATTAAGTTTTGTTATAATTGGAAAGTCATTACCTGTTAATGGCTTTACCTTTTCAAGAATATCGGTAAGAAACCTGGCCCTGTTTCTATTGTTTCCCCCATATTTATCTCTTCTTTTATTTGTGAAAGGGGAAATAAAATTGCTGATCAGATAACCGTGGGCACTATGAAGCTGAACACCATCAAAGCCAATCTTTTTTGAACGGATGCAGGCATCTACAAACTTTTCAATCAAACTCTTGATCTGCTCCAATGTCAGCTCATCCGGGATTACTCCATCAGGTCTTAATTGTACCGGCGAAGGGGCCAAAGGGTGTCTGAACCTGATAGATTCCTGGATTCCTGGATGGGATAGCTGGATAAAAATTTTAGACCCATATTTATGCACTTCATCCACAATTTTTTTCCAGCTTTCCATGTAACTATCATCATCCATCATGCAATTGGAAAAAATTTTATTCCGATCGCAACTCCCATAACCGTCTACCAATGTATTTTCTGTAATAATCAGCCCGACATCATTTTCAGCTAATTTTCCATAAAACTTAAATTGGTGTTCAGTGGGAAATCCCCCCGGATATGAAGTCCCAAGATGTGTTGCCGAGCAGACAAAGCGGTTTTTTACACAAAGATCTGCTATTTTATGACTGGAAAATAAAGACTCTATGGACATAGACACACCTGTTATTTTAAAAAAATTTTATATGAAAGAACCAATTAACTCATCGGATTCTTTCATATTTTGTTGTGGGCAAGTCGATAGAACTTCCTATGCGGCCCATGGCCGTTATAAAGAGATTGAACAAGAAAATTACCATACCACTTTGTAACACAAAAACCATCGAATTTTCAAGGTGCAAAGCCAGATTCCATTAATGGCTTTTCTTTAGCAATTACTTTGAGCCACATGATAACAGCTGATATAAAAATACCTATAGCAAAACCAAACCGAAGCCCTACAGGCCCCTGGTGAAAAACAAATCCGAATAAATAGCTTAATGGTAAAGATATAAACCAAAGACATAACAAACCAATTCGCATTGGAGTTATTGAATCTTCAAGCCCTCTCAAATAACCAGAAATAATATTTCTAAATGAATCCATGGGAATTGCAAACGCTGCAATTAAAAATAACATTCTACACAAATTATATTCGCCAACATGCACAGTTGTTGAAGCATTTGTGAAAAGAGACATCAAATATCCAGGCATAAATAAAAAAACCAACAACACAAACACAAATAAGACAACTGCTAATCTATTTGCTGATTTTCTATACTCCATCACTTGTGAGATATTATTGGCACTATTTGCTTCACTAACAAGAACTGATAATGCCTGGGAAATACCTAATGTTATCATGACAATCAGCATGGTATACTGGGTTACAATTTGACTGGCAACTAAAGCCGTCGTTCCAAATTGTCAGCCTTGATCTGATAATGGAATAATCCTCCTGGCTTGAAAGTGCGTTTTCTTCTTTTTTTTCTTCCCTTTTTAAAAAAATAACCAATTTTCTTCATATTCTTTTCTTCTTCTTGAAAGATTTTTTTTCCGGCACAATTATGTACTTTAATTGTTGATC
>JAAELK010000002.1 GCA_024226935.1 Desulfobacteraceae bacterium | reverse complement strand
CGTTGCGCCTGAAATCCAAAATAATTAGGAAAATAGAGCCCAAAGGGCTGTTCAAGCGGTAAAGTAATCTCCCGCCCTAAAAAAAATCCCCCGAATTACCTTTGGACGGGTGTACAAAAAAATAGGTGGTGAATTTGGGATGCAACTCTTACATTGATCTTTCTGTCTACTTGATTGAACGGTATTGCGGCAGTAGAACGGCAATGGAGTGTTCTAAAGCAATGATTCATGATTTCGGCCGAGATTCCCAAGCCCCTTATACTGTATTCCAGCGTTCCAGGGACCACCAAGACAAAAATATTGCAGCCGTTCAGGAATTCATGGAAAAAAATTCAGAAGAATCATTCCAACCGGAAATGCTGGCTAAAAAATACGGCATGAGCCGTAGAACTTTTGAGCGACATTTTAAAAATGCAACCGGTCATACACCGCTTCATTATCTACAGCAGATTCGGGTTGAGAAAGCCAAACTTCAGCTTGAAACCAGTACTTATTCCTTTGATGAGATTGCATATGAAACCGGTTATGAAGATAGCGGTTTTTTCAGGAAAATCTTTAAAAAGCATACCGGGCTTCTACCGAGCCAGTATAGGAGTCGATTTCAACGATAAAATATGAATTTTGTGGCAGCTTTCACGAAAACGAATCAAATCAACCGGATGAAACCGGTTATTTGATTGAATATATTTTTAGTATCTTGGAGCATTTTGGCCTCCTGGATAGTTTTGACAACCCTGTGATTCCCAAGGCAATATATACGTTTAAATTATGTGCCGGAAAAAACATTAAACCTGCCCCAGGACAAAATTGCAAAAAGATTGTACCTGGCCCGGACACCACTTCATTACTATTTGTCGAAAATGCCAGCACTGGCATTTTCGACAAATAGCGATTTGAGCCCTACATGGTGTTCACGACGAACTTGTTCAATACAAAAGTCAGAATTAGATTCTCCACAGGTTTTGGAGGAAATAAGGCATGGTTCACTTATGAACTGATGACGGACGCTTTCGGCGAAATTCCCATTGCTCCAGGCGATTCAGTCAATTCTGACGGCGCCAGAAGTAAAAGGTTGTAAAAATAAGAATATCAGCTCAATTTCGAGCTTGATATAGCAACGGGACATACATCGATTACAATGACGACGTCTCACCAGAGTGCGAATAAGTGATCTTTCTAATTCGTGGCTAACCGAAAACCCGTGCTTGGGTGAGTTTTTCTTCAAGCATTATTAAATTCGGGGGGGGATGGGTGAAAAGCCTATAATTGTAATTCGGTATAAAAATCAGCCTCAATTATAATTCCACCAATTCTTCTTTCTTTGATAGATTTTAGCAAAGCACTGTAAAAAGTTGATACTGAATTCCAGGCATTCTTTCCCCCGGCTTGGAGTATTTCTTCTTTTTTGAGTTTAATTTTATCCATAAGCTCAGAATACCATCTTTCGTATTCCGGGGTAAGGTCGGTTGTTTTTGAAATGTCCCAACCAGCTTGATTCATTATCTGCTCAATAGTGTCCTTTTTAATAGGTTGAGGTAAAAATGGTACACCATCCTGGATGATTGGCTTTGCTGCATATCCACCCAGGTCACAATAGTCAAAAAGCAGCATTTTAGTGGATTGTTTGGCTACTTGCCCCAGTGCTTTCAGGGCTCCCGGCTGATCATTAAATGCGTAAAATGAGTTGAAAAAGTAAATCAAATCAAACTGTTTGTCTATATGGTTTGCGATATTCGCAATATCGCAGGAGGTAAAATCAATTTCTGGAAAGTGTGTTTTGGCGTATTCTATGGAAGTCGGTTCAATATCAATTCCACTCACTTGCCCCCAGCCGTTTTTATGTAAATAATGGGCTGTGCCACCCCGGCCACAACCCACATCCAGCATTTTTCTTTCCGGATCCCTGGGGATATCCTGAAACACCAATTCAATAGCTTCTTCCTCTCCTGCATGGGCATAATTTCTTTCCCGAATGATGGAAAGAATCTGCTTGCCTATAAATGAATTCATTTTCATAAGAGACCTCATATTATTTTTGCAAATTAAAAGAAGGTGATTGCCCAGGGAATCTGTTGCCACGGTAGATGTAAGGCAGGTGTGATGGTATAGTAACCCCAGGGCGATTCATGGGGCCGGAAATTTTTTTCAGGCCCCTGTTATCAATTTTTATGGTCTGTTAAAATAAATCAATCGGTCATTTTATATTCCGGTTTACCTGTTTTTCCATCCGGGTGGTTTGGGGTTGGATACAATTTCATATCTTTTCCAAATTCATAATCCGGCGATGCACTAAATCCTTTGGGATGATGTTTAGTTCTATAGATCTTACCATTTTTTTCCAGAGTATAATCCGGTTGGTCACTCCAGCCCCTGGGATGAAATACAGTTCTAAAAAAGTTCCCTTCCCTGATCAGATAAATAGGTTCTTCATTGTCCAATTGTGGTTTGTCGGATACCTTAAAGATCTTGAGCTGATGCTGTTTCATTTTAACTTTTCCTTTTATGTGTTTTGATGGATCACTTCCGGTGAAGTAAAATCCAAGGATTTACCCCAGAATGAATACGCAGGGGTGAATCTAAGTTAAAAAAATAGCCCGTTGCCGATCAGAACTGAAATGCATGAACCTAGGGGGACAAAAAAAAACGGATCGATTATGAAAAACCGATCCGGAGTATCCCTCTTTTTAATCCAAGATCCATTAATACTCCTTCCTCCTCGAAGGGTACTAAAACATTTCAGGCAGGTCTTCTGACTCTTGGATCATCCTAATAACTTTTGCCTTCCCGTCAATTTTAAAATTGATAGTGGCAAAAAACAAAGCGTTAGTCCCCAATTACAGCGGCGGGCCCGTCCCCGATTTTCACAGGAGTTCCCTATTAAGCTTTTTTTATGCACCTGAACGTCTATATTTGTATTTTGAATAAATATTAAAGTCAATATTAAAAGAAATACTTTTGAAAGAATAATTAAATCCTTTGATTTCCTGTGGAACTTTCTTGTATATGTCAAATTTGTTATTAGCCCCAGGGGGAGTTGAAATGAAAGTATTTTTTAGTGGCTGATTATGGGTCTTGGTAATAATGTATATATGATGAGGTTTTTGATGGAATTAGAGATTAGGGAAGATTGTACAGGGGTTGACTGGGCGGCAGTTTCAAAAATATTGGAAGGTGTGGGGATGGGGCATTATGAGCCCGATGTTCATAAAAAGGCCTTTGAAGCCAGTCATAGAACTGTGTTTACCTATCATAGCGACCGATTGATCGGTTTTGGCCGGGCGATCTCCGATGGCGTTTACCAGGCTGCAATTTATGATTGTGCGGTTCTTCCTGAATTTCAAGGCAGGGGGATCGGTAGGACAATCATGGAGAAGATCTTATCCAAGGTTCCCCATTGTAATGTTATTTTGTATGCGTCACCGGGCAAAGAAGGGTTCTACCAAACCCATGGATTCAGGAAGATGAAAACAGGAATGGCTCTCTTTAAAAATGCCGGGGCAAAAAAAGAAGCAGGTTATATAGAATGAATGACCCAGGGCAAAGCTTGTGCGATTAATCGTGGTGGATTAAGCAACGGCGGCAAGCCGCATTCTTACGGAGTCAGTTCCTGTTTGAGCATGCAGCAGGCGATTTTATGTCGGGGGTTGCCATCTTTGTCATAGGCAAGGTTGCCGGGCTGGATCATTTTATTCATTACACAGCCTTCGGGTATAGAAAGATTGAACAGATCCATCTCGTTGAGCCGGGGCATTGTCACAAGTTTGTTGTCTTGAATTTCATGGGAATGCAGGGGCAAGTCTTCGCAGATGGGGCATTGATAGACCCTTGCATTGGGGAATACAAAATAATTTTTGGCTACATTTCCGGCACATTGAAATTTATCATCCCTGGATAAAAAAACCTTGGGATAGGTGACAATTATGCCCTGGTCGGCAATCTTTTTTGCCACTTGGGGAATGGTTTTAATCCAATGATCCTTTGATACCTGTAGAGCCCTGGATTGACTGTCCTTTGACGATTCTCCCCTCATGCCGATGACCTGGATAAAAAACCGCTTGAGACCAAGTCCCTGGACAAGGGTTGGCATTTGATCCAGTTCATGGATATTTTTATCGGATACCGTGTAGATCATGGAACAGGCAAAACCCTTTTTTTCTGCTTTTTGTATGCCGGCAAGAACGGTATCATAGCTGCCTTTTCCCCGGATGGCGTCATTGGTTGAGCGGGTGGCACCATCCAGGGAAAAACTTAAAAAATCAAGGTCGTCTCCGGTGATCTTATCCAGGATATCGTGGAAGAGATACCCATTGGTGTCGATGGTGATGGATTTAAACTCAAGGCGCCGGGCTTCTTTTACGGCCAGATGAAGGTCCGGGTGAAGGGTGGGTTCCCCCCCCAACAGGACCAGATTGGTCCGGGCCGCCTTTGGAGAAAACAGCTTGAGCCAGTCTCTTATGGTGTCCATGGGAAGCGTCCTGTCCCCATGTTGCTCTTTATTGATATAACAATGGGAACAGGATAAATTGCATTTGGTCAGGATGTGAAAAAAAAGATTTGACGAATCCTGTGAAAATGCCACGGTCTGGTTTTGCATATCAGCCCATACATTTTTTGGTAAAGTTGGGATCAAAGGGAACGGGATAATCTCCGTCAAAGCAGGCCTTACAAAAGTTGAGTTCCGGGTTTTTTACACCCGAGGCTTCCAGCATCCCTTCCACGGACAGATAATGTAATGAATCCAGCCCCAGGTGTTCTGTCAGTTCATTCAAAGGTTTTTGAGCGGCAATCAGCTCGCCTGTGGAGGAAAAATCAATACCATAGTAGCAGGGGAATTTATGGGGGGGACAAGAGACCCTCATATGTATTTTTTTTGCTCCCAGTTCCCTCAGGGCCTTAACGCGGGTTTTGGCCGTGGTGCCCCGGATAATGGAATCCTCGATAATGATAATCTCTTTGTCTTTGATCAGTTCCCTCACCGGGTTAAGCTTGACCCGGACGGCAAAGTCCCGCATGGATTGGGTGGGCTGGATAAAACTTCTGCCAACGTAGTGGTTGCGGATCATGGCCATTTCAAAGGGGAGCCCGGATTCTTTGGCATATCCTATGGCGGCATAATTGCCCGAATCCGGAAAGGGCATGACAAGATCTGCGTCCACAGGGGCTTCCTGGGCCAGGCGTTTGCCTAAATTTTTTCTCATCATATATACATTTTTACCGTCAATGGTGGAGTCGGGTCGGGCAAAATAGATATATTCAAAAATGCACAATGATTTATGAGCAGCTGCCTTGGGATGTTTAATGCTTTTTATGCCGTCTTCATTGATGATGACAATCTCTCCCGGTTCAAGTTCCCGGATGAATTCCGCCTGGACCAGATCAAAGGCACAGGTTTCAGAAGCCAGGACGTAGTGACCGTTGAGTTTGCCCAGAGCCAGTGGTCTGAATCCGTTGGGGTCCTTCATGCCTATGATCTCACCCTTGCAGGTAAGAAGGATCATGGAATAGGCACCCTTTATTTTAGATACTGTATTTAAAACAGCCGTTTCAACGTCACCTTTGATCAGGTTCTTGATAAACAGGTGGAGAAACACCTCTGAATCCATGGTGGTCTGGAAGATGGAGCCATTGTCTTCCAATTCTCTTTTAAGGGTATGGGCATTGACCAGGTTTCCATTGTGGGCAACGGCATAGGATCTATGGCGATGGTTAACCACAAAGGGCTGGGCATTGGTTATAACCGAATCCCCGGTCGTGGAGTAGCGGACGTGGCCTATGGCAGATCCACCTTCAATCCGTTCCAGGTCTTTCATGTTAAAGATATCCGGCACAAGCCCCATTCCCTTGTGGGAAAAGATCTTGTCATTGACTCCTCGATTTACAGAAATGCCGGCACTTTCCTGGCCCCTGTGCTGGAGGGCATAGAGGCCAAAATAGGTTATTTTAGCAGCTTCCGGGTGTCGATACAGCCCAAAGATACCACATTCATCCTTGGGGCGGTCATTGTCATCAAGTACCTTTTGATTACACATTTTAATTTTCCTGGTGATAATACTGGATAGGGTTGATGGATAGAGGTTCTTTTTTCATTGCCTGGATAGCAGAACAGATTGCCCTGGTGCCGTCGGTGGTGGTGGCATAGGGAATCTTATATTTAATGGCCGCCCGCCGGATTTCATATCCGTCTTTTTGTGTCTGGCTGGAGGCACCTGTGTTGAGGATCAGCTGGATTTCATTATTTTTTACGGCATCCACCACATGGGGTCTGCCCGAAGATACTTTTTTGACTATCTGGGTGGGTACATTGTGTTCTTCCAGAAAGGCGGCTGTTCCCCTTGTTGCCATAATGGTAAATCCCATTTCATGGAACTCCCTGACAACGGCCAGGGCAGCAAATTTATCTTTATCCTGGACGGATATAAACACTGTGCCATCTTCGGGTAGTTTTTGTCCGGCGGCAAGCTGAGCTTTGGCAACAGCAGCCCCCAGGTTCTTGTCGATGCCCATGACTTCCCCCGTGGATTTCATTTCAGGTCCCAGTACAGGGTCTACATTTTCAAATCGGTCAAAGGGC
Organism: Desulfobacteraceae bacterium; assembly: GCA_024226935.1. Taxonomy (GTDB): domain Bacteria; phylum Desulfobacterota; class Desulfobacteria; order Desulfobacterales; family Desulfobacteraceae; genus NBML01. The sequence continues at coordinate 4,456 of JAAELK010000002.1, read as the reverse complement.
ATTACAGCTTCCTTGACACAATAATAGGAGGGGATGATTTCCCGGGTCAATCCCAGTTCTTCAAGGCTTTTGCCCAGCATCACCTTGGTGGCCAGTTTTGCCAGGGGGATGCCGATCGCTTTTGATACAAAGGGAATGGTCCGTGAGGCCCTGGGATTTACCTCTATTATATATATTTTATCATTCATGATGCCAAATTGAATGTTCATCAAACCTTTTACATTGAGTTCCTTTGCAATGGCCCGGGTCGCCTCCGACATCTCATCAATATGGGTTTGGCAGATTGAATAGGGGGGAAGGACACAGGCAGAGTCCCCGGAATGGATTCCCGCCTCTTCAATATGTTCCATCATTCCACCTATGATAGTTGTTTCTCCGTCTGAAATGGCATCCACATCCAGCTCAAAGGCATCTTCTAAAAATTTGTCAATGAGGACCGGCTTGTCCGGAGAGGCCAGCACCGCCAGATCAAAATATTCTTGCAGATCCTTTTCGTCATAAACAATTTTCATGGCTCTTCCGCCCAATACAAAGGAGGGTCTGACCATGACCGGATATCCAATGTCTCTTGCTACTTCCAGGGCTTCTCCATAGGAATGGGCTATGCCGTTTTCAGGTTGCCTTAATCCCAGTTTGTCCAGCATGGCCTGGAACAGGTTCCGATCTTCTGCCCGGTCAATGCTTTCGGGACTTGTGCCTATGATGGGCACTCCTGCCTTTTGCAGATCTGTTGCCAGGTTCAAAGGGGTCTGCCCTCCAAATTGAACAATGACTCCAAAGGGGTTTTCCTTTTCCACAATGTGGAGAACGTCTTCCCGGGTCAGGGGTTCAAAATAAAGTTTGTCCGAGGTATCATAGTCCGTGGAAACAGTTTCAGGGTTGGAGTTGACCATGATGGATTCCACTCCTTCTTCCCTGAGGGCAAAGGAAGCATGGACACAGCAATAGTCAAACTCAATGCCCTGGCCTATACGATTGGGCCCTCCTCCCAGGATAATGACCTTTTTCACATCGGAAACCCGGGCTTCACATTCCGATTCATAGGTGGAGTAGTAATATGGGGTCACGGCCCGAAATTCTGCGGCACAGGTGTCCACCAGTTTGAATACCGGAACAATTCCCAGGTCTTTGCGTCGCTGTTCTATCTGTTTTTCAGTGAGTCCACAGGATAGGTAAGCCAGTTGTTTATCTGAAAAGCCGTATTTTTTAGCTTTTTCAAAAAGTTCCCGGGGAAGATCCTTACCTGCAAGTTTTATCTGTTTTTCCATGTCCACAATCTGCTTCATCTGGTGGAGGAACCAGGGATCGATACAGGTGAGTTCATAGAGCATGGTAATGGGCATGCCGTGTTCCAGAGCATATTTTATATAAAAAAGTCGCTGGGAATTGGGGGTGGACAGTTTGTATTCCAGTTCGTTGCCTGCCACGCTTCCCGGGGCAGGGTCTTTGCCGTCTGCTCCAAACCCGGCTCTGCCTATTTCCAGAGAGCGCAGGCCTTTTTGAAGGGCTTCCTTAAAGGTTCTGCCGATGGACATGGTTTCCCCCACCGATTTCATGGCAGTGGACAGCACATCTTCGGCCTGGGGAAATTTTTCAAAGGTCCACCGGGGAATTTTGATCACAACATAATCGATGGAGGGTTCAAAGCAGGCCAGGGTTTCGCCGGTGATATCATTGGGAATTTCATCCAGGGTATATCCCACGGCCAGTTTGGCGGCAATTTTAGCAATGGGAAAACCCGTGGCTTTGGAGGCCAGGGCTGAACTTCTGGAAACCCGGGGATTCATCTCCACGATAATGATATCTCCGTTTTCCGGATTTATGGCAAACTGGACATTGGAACCGCCGGTATCCACACCGATTTCCCGGATAATTGCAATGGAGGCATCCCTCAGCTTCTGGTATTCTTTGTCCGACAGTGTCTGGGCCGGGGCCACGGTGACGGAGTCTCCCGTGTGCACACCCATGGCATCGATGTTTTCAATGGAACAGATGATGACCACATTATCTGCATGGTCCCGCATGACTTCCAATTCATATTCTTTCCAGCCAAGGACCGATTCTTCCAGCATTACCTGGGTGTTGAGGCTGGCATCAAGACCAGCCTTGCAGAAAACGGCCAGTTCTTCTGAGTTGTAGGCCACCCCGCCGCCGGTTCCCCCCAGGGTGAAACTGGGCCGGACAATGATGGGAAATCCAATACGTTTTGAAACATCTTCCACCTCACGCATATTGGTGGCAAATCCGCTTTTGGGTATCCGCAGGCCGATCTTGTTCATGGCATTCCGGAAAAGTTCCCGGTCTTCGGCTTTGTTGATGGCGTCAATGGATGCGCCGATCATCTCAACATTATATTTTTCAAAAATGCCGGTTTTTTCAGCTTCAATGGCCGTATTAAGGGCTGTTTGACCTCCCAGTGTGGGTAGGATGGCATCGGGTCTTTCTTTTTCAATGACCTTGCACAGGGTTTCCACTGTTACTGGCTCAATATAGACTTTGTCTGCGGTTTCAGGGTCAGTCATGATGGTGGCGGGATTTGAATTGATAAGCACCACTTCAAATCCTTCTTCTTTCAGGGCTTTGCAGGCCTGGGTTCCAGAGTAGTCAAATTCGCAGGCCTGACTGATAATAATGGGCCCTGCACCAATGATCAGGATTTTTTTTATGTCGTTACGCTTTGGCATGTTTCATCTTCTCTGCAAACTGGTTAAAAAGATAGGCTGCATCATGGGGTCCCGGGGATGCTTCCGGGTGATACTGGACTGCAAAGGCCTGGAGACTGTCGTTTTTAAGACCCTCAAGGGAGTCTTCATTCAGATTGATATGGGTGAGAAGGGCATTTTCTTTCCCCAAACTGTTCAGGTCCACAGCAAATCCATGGTTCTGGGAGGTGATTTCCACTTTTCCGGTGGCAAGATTTTTCACGGGTTGGTTACCACCCCTGTGTCCGAATTTGATTTTCAGGGTTTTGCCACCCATGGCAAGCCCCAAAAGCTGCATGCCAAGGCAGATGCCAAAGATTGGTACAAACCCGAGAAGGTCTTGAATGGTTTTAACTGCATAGGAGACAGGTTCAGGATCACCCGGTCCATTGGATAGAAAAATTCCATCTGGATTCAGGGCTTTGATAGTCTGGGCGCAAGTTGTTGCCGGGACCACCAGAACTTCACAGCCTGCTTTTTCAAGGCAGCGGATGATATTGTATTTAATTCCGAAATCCAGGGCCACAACCGAGTGTTTTTTCCCCTTGTAACGCCAGATCAGAGGATCACCCGATTCCCTAATATTCACATAGTCCGGCTGGTTATATTTCCAGAAATAGGGTTTTTTAGTGGTAACTTTTTCCACAAGGTCGCTTCCTTCCATGGAGGGGCTTTTTCTTGCTTTTTCCACCAGGGAGTCAGGATCAAGGTCAGAGGTGGATATGATGGCCCGCATGGCGCCGGATTTTCTGATATGACGGGTCAGGGCCCGGGTATCTAAATCCTCAATCCCCAGGACATGCCCCTTTATCAGATAATCGGCCAGGGTGCCTTTGGATTGGAAATTGCTTGGAAAATCCTGGTATTCTTTTACGATCAGTGCAGAAACTTGGATCCTGTCCGATTCTATATCTTCGGGGTTGACACCATAATTTCCGATTAATGGGCAGGTCATGGTCACCATCTGTCCGGCGTAGGACGGGTCCGTCAAAATTTCCTGGTACCCCGTCATACTTGTGTTGAAGACCATTTCTCCCGTTGCTTCTCCCTGTCCTGTAAAGCTCCTACAAGGAAAGGTTCTGCCATCTTCCAGGGCTAATAATGCTTTCATGTCGATTTACACCTGTTCAAACTTGCGTTGATATCATCAACTGTTGATATAAGTAATCCGGGTATCCCCCGGATTTAAATCCCACCTGCAATCATTTTTACAAAACAAACCCAGATAGTTATCATGGATTAAGCCTGTTTTGCAAGTCTTGTTTAATCCATAGAAGTAGGAGTATGAAAAATTTTATACGTCAGAATCAATTGGCCATCCCTTCTGTGACAACAGTATAGGTGAGGCTACCCCTGGACCAAAAATCCCCGGGGCTCATCTTCTGGACCAAGATTAAATGCAGGGTGATCAGCAGGGCCTGGCGGTTTTCTGCAAAGCTTGATGTAGAGCCAAAAAAATACACATTTGAAATAAAAAATAATTTTTTAGATAACTAAAATAATTTCAGCGAAGTATGGAAAAACACTGGATAAATCCAATTAATTTTCCTTTAACTTCAAAAGGAGATACAGTTACACCTATACGGTTCCCACTCCTTTTGCTTTCATAATAATATTGGTTCATCCGATTAACGCGTACTTTTTTCTATGAAGATCAAAAAGCTTCAATTTGAAAAATTCAAAATCACGATATCCATAGGCCTGCCTTTTCATAGTTTTAATTTTGTTATTGGTTCCTTCCAAAGGCCCTGTTG
>JAAELK010000001.1 GCA_024226935.1 Desulfobacteraceae bacterium | reverse complement strand
CGTTGCGCCTGAAATCCAAAATAATTAGGAAAATAGAGCCCAAAGGGCTGTTCAAGCGGTAAAGTAATCTCCCGCCCTAAAAAAAATCCCCCGAATTACCTTTGGACGGGTGTACAAAAAAATAGGTGGTGAATTTGGGGTCTGATATATTCATTGCATCAAAACTCTAATCATTGTAATATTTAAAAAATCGATAGTTACTTCTCTTTAGCCTTTTCATACGCTCTCTTCCAGATAACTTACAATGACTGAGAGGTTATTATGAAACAAATTGTTATTTTTTGGGCAATTTTTTGGGCAATCTTATTGCTGGGCAGCAACGAAATAGTTGCTGGTGAAAAAACATTCAAAGCTATTGCGGCTCCCTTTCCGCCTTTCACAAGTCCCGACATAAAAAATAAAGGATTTGTCTGGGACCTAGCAAAAACCGCCCTTGAAACCCAAGGATACACTGTAACCTTGGAGTTTGCTCCCTGGGCAAGGGCTTTGGAAGAATCAAAAAATGGCAGAAAAGATGGATTATTACCTGCATATTGGACAAAGCAAAGAACTCAATGGTTTTTATATCCTACGCCTTTAGTCATCATTCATACAGGTCTTATGAAACGTAAAAACAGAAAAGATGTTGTTTTTAATGGCGACTTTAAAACATTGGTAAAATTTAATATTGGAGTTGGAAAAGGATATTCAACCAATGATGAGTTTGATTCGGCCGATTATTTAAACAAGGTGTTTGTCTCTACCACACCCCAGCTTCTAAAAATGCTTTGGATAGGAAATTTGGATATAGCGGTTGGCGGATTGGAATATTCACGATATTACCTGAATCAAATTGACTTAGAACCTGAATTCAGGGGAATAAAGGATGATATAATTTTTTTAAAACCACCACTAAAAAAACGATATGCATACATGGTAATATCAAAAAAAAGCCCTGATTATGAAGAAAAATTAAAAGATTTCAATATCGGTATGAGGGTAATAATGTTGGATGGAACTTATCAAAAAATTATTCAGCAATATGGATTTACCGATTAGCTTTAAAAAAATAGATACCACATAAAACCAACTAACAAAGTGTCGGACTTTTCCTGTAAAAATGTACCCGGGCAAACAATGAATCTACTTTCACGATTTAATATCAAGGAAAAATGGTCTTCGGTATCCTTTCGGTTATTGGTTGCCGTTTTATTGTGCAGTTCATTTTTAACCCTCCTGGCATCGGCATTTCAACTTTATTTTGATTATCAAAAAGATCTGAAAGCTATTGAATTAAATATTCAATTAATCCAGGACAGTTATCTGCCTGCCATTATTTCCAGTGTTTATACTCTAAATGATAAACAAGTTAACATTCTATTGGAAGGCGCATTAAATATCCGTGATATTGAACATATGGAAATTTACGATGCCTCGGGTAATCCATTCAAGTCGGCAGGAAATCCAACGGCAAATAAGGATGTGACAAAGATATTTCCACTGGATTATTTTACCCCCTCGGGGAAAGTAATTTCTGTTGGCATCCTGATAGTAAGTGCCAGCCTTGAAGGCGTCTATCAACGGTTATGGGAAAAAACATATGTAATTTTATTTTCAAATATGGTTAAGACGTTTTTTGCCTCAATCCTTATTTTGATGATCATTAACCATCTTGTTATCCGGCATTTGATTAAAATATCAAATTTTGCCAACCGCTTGACCCTGGACAATCTATATCAAAAATTGACTTTAAATCGAAAAGTATCCGAAGCAACCAGTTCAGACGAGTTGGAACAGCTTGTACAATCAATAAATAAAATGCTTGCCAATATAAAAAACGGCACTGATAAAATCGAAAGCTTGGGACAAGCCTATCGGGAGAGCGAGCTAAAACACAAAGAGATGATAGCCAATATTTCAGACGTTATTGTGATAACAGATAGCAATGGAATAATAAAGTACACAAGTCTCAATATCAAGAAATGGTTCGGCTGGAATCCTGAAGATCTTATTGGCAGTAGCGGATGGGTAAAGGTTCATCCCGATGATTTAGAGCGTATTCAAAAAGAATTTTCGAAACTCCTTCATAAAGAAAACTATGCAAAAAGCGTAGAATATAAATATAGATGTAAAGATGGAAGTTATAAATCAATAAAACTTACTGCGGTCAATCTTACAAAAAATTCAATAATAAATGGTGTATTAATGAATTACCATGACATCACTGAACGCAAACAAGTTGAGAACCAGTTGCATAAAACAACACATGATATCAAAGAACGAAACAAAGAATTAAAATGCCTTTATACAATTTCAACTTTCTATGAAAATCGAGACATTTCGGCAGATTCTTTTTTTCAAAGTATAGTGAATACCATACCTCCTGCATGGCAATATCCAGAAATCACCTGCGCTCAAATCACAATTAAAAAAAACCAATATAAAACAAACGACTTTAAAATAAGCGAATGGAAACAATGCAGTAACATTATGGTAGATAACAAGAAACAAGGAACGGTGAAAGTCTATTATTCACAGAAAATGCCGAATATTGATGAAGGACCTTTTCTGAAGGAAGAGAGAAATTTAATCGATGAAATTGCGGAACGAATGAGTCGTTACATTGAAAGGGAACAAGCAGAGAAAAAAAATAAAAAACTTGAAGCCCAACTTCTGCAATCTCAAAAACTGGAGGCCGTCGGTACACTTGCTGGTGGTATTGCCCATGATTTCAACAACATTCTTAGCATAATTCTTGGCTATTCAGACATGTTAAAAGAAGACAGCACTTCTGCTATCTCCACCGCCAACGATATTGATCAAATCATCAAGGCAGGAAACCGCGCCAAAGATCTCGTGAGCCAGATTTTGGCTTTCAGCCGTCAGAGTAAAAAGGAACTAATACCTATTCAACCTGGCATGGTGATCAAGGAGGCTCTCAAAATGCTACGCGCCTCTATTCCAACCACTATAAAAATAGATCATAATATTCAAAAATGCGGTTCCATTATTGGAGACCCCACCCAATTACATCAAATAATGATAAATCTTTGTACCAATGCCTATCATGCCATGCGAGAAACAGGCGGTGTGTTGAGGGTTACACTTGAACCCATTATTTTAGAAGAGAACGATATAAAAACCTTATCTTTGGTATTGCCCCCTGGTCCCTATTTAAAATTAACAATAAGTGACACAGGAGATGGTATTGATAAAGCAACTCAACAAAAAATATTTGACCCTTATTTCACCACTAAAAAGAAAGGAGATGGAACCGGTCTTGGTTTGGCGGTTGTGCATGGTGTTGTCAAAAGCTTTGGCGGCCATATCACCGTTTATAGTGAGCCGGGAGAAGGTACGACCTTTTGCATTTATTTTCCACAAACTAGCTTGAAAACAAAAATCCAACCAGACAAATTTACAGAGCCGATTCCCACTGGCGACGAACACATTTTAGTAGTGGATGATGAAGAATCCATCGTTCAAATGGAAAAGAAAATGCTGGAAAACCTTGGTTATCAAATTTCAATTTGCACCAGCAGTCCCGAGGCCCTTAAAATTTTCCATAATCAACCTGACGATATTGCACTTGTGATTACCGACATGACCATGCCGGATATGACCGGAATTGAACTGGTGCAAAAAATCCGTGCCATAAGGCCAAATATCCCCATCATACTCTGTTCAGGGTTTAGTGAACTGATCAATGAAGAAAAGGCAAAATATTTCAATATTAGTAAATATTTAACAAAACCTGTCCTGAAAAGGGATCTAGCTACAGCCGTCAGAAAAACTTTGGATGAACAAAAAAAATAAAGGAGAAAAACATGGGGTTTATTGAAGTGTGGTGCAATAATAAAAAAACATTTGTTACTCTTTTATTGTTCATGGTTTTTCTTTTCCAATTTTCCACTGGGATAGCTGGTGAATTAAAGCGGGTAATCGTTATTGTTACCATGCCGGTTGCTACATGCGAGGCAAATCTGAAATGGTTTTTAACGCAGCTTAACGATTTAGGTTATAAAGATGGCAGCAATATGGATCTAACCATAATCAGAGCTAATGGAAACCGACAATTTGCTGAAGATGAGCTTCAAAAAAACCTAAGGGCCGGCAAACCGGATGTGGTTGCTACAATAGCCACTCTGGCCTCCCAAGCAGCCTTAAATGTATTAAAGGGATCGGATGTGCCAATTTTCTTTTTCCAGGTTTCAGACCCGGTAGGTGCCGGGTTAATCAAAAAAGTCGGAATTCCCAGCGGCACTAATATCACCGGACGTGTTTTCACTGTCCCAAGTAAAATACGAGTAGATTTGACCTTGCGCCTCATTGGACAAGCCACCCCGAAAAGACCCATTCTGTTTGGATATATACATTCTACATATCCTTCTGCAATGGGGGATATTAAAAAGTTAAAAAAAACTGTGAAAAGAAGAACCGATCTTATATTTGAGAGCTATCAGATCACGTACAAAAAAGTCCCGGACGGCATCCCACTGATGTTAGCGAATGTCGAAAAGGGTCTTCAGGTCATTTCAGATAAAGTGGACTTCTGGTGGTGTCCCCAAGGGCCTTTGGGAGAAATTAATGATTACACTCATCTATTATTAAACCACTCGAATATCCCGGTGGCAATGGGGAACAACGAGGCAAGCGTAAAACAGGGAGCGCTTTTACATATAACACCTGATCTTGAAGCCAGTGGTCGTGAGGCAGCTATATTTGTGGATGCCATCTTAAAAAATGCCGATCCCGGTCAAATTCCTGTAACACCTCCAGCAAAATTTCAAATTGGTCTAAATCTTTCTACCGCATTAAAACTAAATATCGTAGTGCCTCCGGATATGCTTGATCTTGCCGGGGATCATGTTTACAGATAAAGGGAAAAAAATGAAACTTCAAACAAAGATAACTTTCAGCATCATACCATTGGTTTTATTGGGTATTTTCCTGCTGGGCGCATGGTCAGTAGATAAAGCAAGGGAAAATATCCACAAATCCAATTTATTGTACATGAACACGATTATTAATTCTTATTTAATTGATATAAATAAAGTCCATTATCTCCTGGTCAAAAATGGATTGGATAAAGTTGAGTCTTTTGTTTCAGAATACAAGCAAAAGGCTTTAAAAGAAGGGCAAGCTATTCAAATCGCCGACACCTCACATATTTTCATCATGAATAAATCCGGCAAACTTATTTTTTGTTCAAAAAAACATAACAAAAATAAAATGCAGTCTATTTGGGGACCTATTGCACAAAAGACTGTGACATCTTCGAAAATAGAGTCCGAACTCCACATGATAGAAAAAGATACTAAATATGTATATGTATCCCGCCATTTCAAACCCTGGGTGTTAAACAGCGTGCAATAATGACCCCTTTTTAAGAAAAACAGCGTCGAAAATTGACCCCCCTGATATAATCCCTTCATGACAAAAATCATGGAGGTCAGGAGGATGTTAATAGTGGAAACGATAGCTAAAATTCGACGG